>NZ_CP014231.1:1200000-1531645 GCF_001553645.1 Leptotrichia sp. oral taxon 847
ACTGATTCTGTGAGCATTCACAAGTTGTCATTTAAAATAGACAGCAGTAAAAAGAAAGTTGAAAATACTTTTTTTGAATATTTTAAAAATTTATATGAAATTTAAAAAGTGAGAGGAAAATTATGAAAATATTGGTTTTACACGGTCATTTGAGTATGGGAGGAGAAGAGCGAGTTTTAATTAGTGTATTAAAAAATTTAAGAGATTTAGGGCACAACATAGATTTAATTATAACTTGGAATCATAAAGAAAATAATTTGTTTGAAAATGAGATTCCTAAAGGCGTAAATTACGAATTTTTGTTTGATTTTTATGATGGGAAAAATAAACTTATGAAAGAGTTTTATAGATTTTTTTCAAAAAATAAATATCCAAAATTGATAAAAGAAAAAATAAAAAAAGAAAAATATGATGTTGTGATAGATTATTCTTCAAATTTATTAAAATATGAAAATTTTTCTGTAAATATACCTTTGATTTCATGGGTTCATTTTTCGCTTACTTTTGGGGAAAAATTGACGAGTAAAAAAATTGAAAAATATAAAAGGCAATATAAAAAGTATTCAAAAATTATAGCGATTACAAAAGTTATGCAAAAAGAGTTTTTGGAAAAACTTGAAATGAATAGTGAAAAAGTTGTGATGATTTACAATCCGATTGACTTGGAATTTATAAAAAAAAGAGCGGAAGATGTGGAAAAAAAATATGAAAAATATTTGAAGGAAGATTATTTTTTGCAAGTTTCACGACTTTCGGAGCAAAAGCAGCCTGAGCATTTAATTGATATTTATTATAAGTTGAAGAAAAAAGGGATAAAAGAAAAACTTTATTTTGTTGGAAGCGGGATAAAAAATGAATTGCTTCGTCAAAAAATACAGGAATATAAATTGGAAAATGATATTTTTTTGCTGGGGCAGATGGAAAATCCATATCCATTCTTTAAAAATGCAAAATTGTTTGTGCATACGGCGAAATATGAAGGACTTCCTACAGTTTTAATTGAAAGTATGACATTTGGGACTCCAGTTGTCGCCTATGATTGTCCTACCGGACCAAAAGATATTTTGGGAGAAAATAGCGAATACGGAAAACTTGTTCCGCTAAATGACAAAGATAAATTTGTTTTAGATGTTTTGGAACTTGAAAATGAAGAAAAGTATAGATATTATTGTGAAAAGGCGCTAAATCGTGCTAAGGATTTTTCAATTGAAAGTAATAGGAATGAATTACAAAAATTGTTGAAAAATCTGGTTTTTGAATAAAATTTAGATTTTAATTTAAATAAAATTGCTTTGGCAGAAAAATAGCAGGAGTAAAATAATGAATATGATAAAAAAAATTAAAATAAAATTGACAATTTTACTACTTGGAAATAAAAAAAAGTATAAAAATATTAATTTAAAAGATGTAAAAACGGTGCTACTAAGCCCAAAAGATGCACTGGGGGATACATTAATTTCATTTAGTCACGCAAGGCAGCTTAGGAAAATGTATCCATATGCAAAAATAGGGATTGTTTCAACTATTAGAAATAAAAATTTTATAAAACTTATTAATCAGAAAGAAAAAGTGTTTGATGAGATTGTCGATAGGAAAAAAATAATTAGGCATCGAAAAAAGTGGGATTTGCTTTTGGATTTTAAAGATCAGATTAATACAAAAAGACTTATTTGGACAAAGATACTAAAACCAAAAATAATAATAAGTTTTGGAAAGGATAAAGCTGGGCACTACTTTAGCAGGAAAAATATAAAAATTTATGATTTTGTAACTGCACCACCAGAAAAAGCTCATATTGTCGACTATCTGATGTATTCGGAATTTTCAAAATATTTTAATATTGAAAAAGAGATTCCAAAATTGGAATTAAATGGATTTGAAGTTTCAAAAATGGTTAAGAATTGGAATTTGAAGCGAAGAAAAATAAAAATTTTATTGGCTCCACAGGGAAATGACAGATGTATTAAAATCGAAGAATTGGCAAAATTTTTGAATGATATAAATTTTGAAAATGTAAAATTTATTATGTCTAAAACTAGCGGAAGTGAAAAGTATTTTGAAAAACTAACTTCACTTTTAAAAAGTAATATTGACATTTCATTATCCAAGGCATTTTCAATAGAAGAATATGTAAACTTTTTGGCATCGTCAGATATAGTCGTGGGAGTTGACAGTGGAAGTGTTCATATCGCCTGTGCCTTAAAAAAGCCGGTGCTTAGTTTTTATGCGAATAATGAAGCGAACCTTTATAGATGGTCGCCTGTGCCAAATAAAAATGTAGATAGTTTACAGATTATTTCAAATATTGCTGGAACTCAAAATGATCTTTATGATTTTCCTATGGAAGATGCAGTAAAGTGGTTGAACATTGAAATAAATAAAATTTATGGACAAAGTGAAAGGTAAAAAGAAAAAATGGGAAAAATAAACTGGAAATTTTACAAGCCGTATAGAGATGCGCTAGTTGACAAAAAAAATGATTTTTTGAGTAGAATGTTTGACAAAAAGAAAAAGAAAATTAACCTTACGCCTGATAAAATAAAAAAAATGCTATTTATGCGAATAGATGGGAAAATAGGAGATTATATCATAAGTTCTTTTATGTTTAGAGAAATTAAGAAAAAATATCCACATATACAGTTGGATATAATTTCCATCAACTCTTTGGAAAATTTGTTGAAATATAATAAGAATATTGATAATTATTATGTCTTTAACAGAAAAAAGCTTAGAGAGTGGAGAGAAATGATAAAAAAATTAAAGCCAAATAATTACGATGTGATACTGGATTCTACAGAAGGCCTAAAATACAAGCAAGTTTATTTTTTAAATAAAATGAATGCTAAAGTGAATATTGGGTACAACAAAGATAATTTTTCAGTTTACAACGAGAATGTCAAACAAAGTAAGAGTTTGAGAATGAAAGACATCTATCGGGAAATGCTTAACTGTGTAAATATTAAAATTACGAATACCAAATATGACGTGCCAATTTCAAGTGAGTCAGAAAAAAAAGTTGACAAATTTTTTAGAGAAAAAAATATTCGTCAAAGTGATAAAAGTGAAAGAGTGATTTCAGTAAACTTTTTTGGGGCTTCTAGCGGAAGAAAGACAAATTTGAAAAATTCACTTGTGATATTAAAAGAATTGAGAAAAAAATATCCAAATGATAAAATTGTGATACTTGATTCGCCGTCTGACAGAGAGCAAATTTATGAAACACTAAAAAATGTGAATGATGAGAATGTATATTTTTTTGAAGATTCAAGGACGATTTTGGATAGTATTTCTCTAATTAATCGAAGTGATTTGGTCGTTTCCTTGGACACTTCGATACTTCATTTGGGAGAGGGATTAAATCGAAAAGTGATGGCTTTTTATGGACCAAAGCTTAATAAAAATAAATGGCGGATAAAGGAAGAAGGAAATATTTTGATTGATTTTCCTGAAAAAAATATAAATGACATTGATTTTGAAAAACTTTTATGTAATTTTTAAAGAAAAATAATTTTAAAAAATGGGAGAAAGCTAAATGAAATTATCGGTTGGGATAATAACTTTTAATGAGGAAAATAGGATTGGAAAGACGATTGATGCGATTAAAGGAATTGCAGATGAAATAATTGTTGTCGATAGCGAGAGTAGAGATAGAACTGTAGAGATAGCTAAGTTTAAAGGGGCAAAAGTTTTTGTGGAAAAATGGAAAGGATATGGGCCTCAAAAAAATTCTGTTTTGGAAAAGTGTTGTGGAGAGTGGATTTTACTTCTTGATGCAGATGAGGTTGTGTCGCCTGAATTAAAAGAAAAAATAAAAATGATCATAAATAGTAGTAATCCTTCAAGTGAAGTTTATAAAATAAAACTTAGAAACATCGCTTTTGGGCGTAAAATTAAGTTTGGTGGTTGGGACGACTATGTAATTAGACTTTGGAAAAATGGGAAAGTTAAAATTAGTAACAGGGAAGTTCACGAGAAATATCAGACAAAAGAAAAAATTGAAAAAATTAATGAGCTTATAATTCATTACACTTACGACAGTATCGAAGAATTTTTGGAAAAGTTGAATCGGTATACTTCGCAAAGTGCGAAAGAATATATAAAAAATAAAAGAAATCCAAGTTTTATAAAAATTTATTCAAAGATGTTGTTTAGATTTGTGAAAATGTATATTTTGCAATTGGGATTTTTGGACGGCTACGAAGGATATTTACTTGCAAAATATAGCTCGATTTATACTATGACAAAATATACTAAATTGCGGGAAGTTTATTACAACACTTTGGGAAAAGACACTTCTCTTGTGATTACGACTTATAATTGGCCAGATGCATTAAAACTGTGTTTAGAAAGCGTTTTGGCTCAAACTGTCTTGCCGCATGAAATTATTGTGGCAGATGACGGCTCAAGGGAGGAAACAGCTAATTTGGTGCGAGATTTTCAAATTAGTAATCCTTTTGTAAAAATTATTCATTCCTGGCAGGAAGATAAGGGATTTAGAGCGGGAATGTCGAGAAATAGAGCGATTGCTAAGGCAACTGGAAATTATGTCATAATAATTGACGGGGATTTGATATTGGAGAGACATTTTGTGCAAGATCATATTGAAAAAAAGAAAATGGCTTTTTTATTCAAGGTTCCCGTGTTATAATATCAAAAGATAAATCGCAAAAAATTATAAATGGCGAAAAATTAAATTTGTGGAAAAATTTGTTTGACAAAAATTTTAAAAATAAACTTAATATGATAAGAAATTCGATTTTATCTAAAATTTTGACAAAAAAAGATAAAAATTTAAAGGGGATTAGAAGTTGCAATATGTCTTTTTTTAAGAAGGATTTGGAGCTCGTAAACGGATTTGAGGAAAAAATTGAGGGCTGGGGCAGAGAAGATAGTGAACTTGCGCTAAGGCTTTTTAACAATGGAATTAAAAAAAAGAAATTAAAATTTAGTGCGCTGACTTATCACATTTTTCACAAGGAAAATGACAGAAGCCACTTAAAAGAAAACGACAAATTGTTAAGTGATGCGATAAAAAATAAAAAGATGGTGGCTGAAAGAGGGCTAAACCAGTACGATAAATTATTATAGAAAAGAGAAAAAGCGATGGAAAAAGAAGTTACACTTGTCATTACAAGTGCTGGAAGATTTGATTTGTTAAAAGAAACGTTGGACAGTTTTTTTGAGTACAATACTTATCCGATAAAAAAATAATAATTACAGAAGACAGTACTGAAGGGAAAAAATTGGAAAAATTGATTTCAAATTATAAAAATCAAAATTTTAAACTTATTGTAAACTCTACAAGATTAGGGCAATTGAAGTCAATTGACAAAGCTTATAAAGAAGTTGACACAAAATATATCTTTCATTGTGAAGATGACTGGAAGTTTTTTAAAAAGGGATTTGTTGAAAAGTCAATGGGTCTTCTTGAGGAAGACAGCTCAATTTTGATTGTCGGAATGAGAGCGAAGGAAGATTACAACAACGATTATTTTTTTAACGAAAAAGACGATTATGTGTCAAAGTCGGGTGAGAGATTTTACAAGGTGAAAGGCGAGATTTTTACTTATAATCCTGGGCTTAGACGAAAAAAAGATATGGATTTATTTGGACTTCACGAAAAGCTTGAAAATCAGCGATATGAAGAAGTTTTATCAAATTTTTATAAAGAGAGGGGATTTTGTACCGTATTTTTTAAAGAGCCTTATGTTAGACATATTGGAGACAAAAGACACGTGCATTTTAGTAAAAATAAAAAAAACACGGTTTTGAGTTTTAAAATTGACAGATTTATAAAAAAAGTGAGAGCTAAATTTTTAAAGTTGATTGGAAAAATAAAGTGAGGGGAGGAAAACAATGACTGTAATTTTAATAGCAATAGTTATTTTGGCGTTTTTAGTATTTATCATTTACAACAAAACGAGAAAAAATTTTGCAATTTGTCTTATGTATCACAGTATTGATGATAAACCTGGAAAAGAAGGTATATTTGTAGATGAATTTGAAGAGCAGATGAAACTTATTAAAGATAAAACTTCTTTTAAAATGGAAGAGTTAAAAGATATGAATTACAAATTACCTAAAAATTCGATACTTGTCACATTTGACGACGGCTACAAAAATAATTATACACTGGCTTATCCAATTTTGAAAAAGTATAATATAAAGGCGACTATTTTTTTAAATACGAGATACGTTGGAAATAATGTAGATTATTTGAGCTGGGAAAATGTGAGGGAAATGTATGAAAGTGGCTTAGTTGATTTTCAGATGCACACACACTCACATGATTTGACGATAAAGCGAATCAAAGTTGTGGATTTTTATGAAAAAGATACTTCGCCATATTTTAAAAGAGAGAGCTATAATTTGTTTTATGACGGAAAAGACGGACATTTTAATGTGAAAAATGACAGTAGTAAATTAGACGGACTTCCTATCTTTAAGCTAGTTAGCCAAGTGTCAGTCGCTGGATTTCGTCCAAAGAGAAATTTTGTTGAAAAGTATAGAAAAATTGAAAATTCTGATGGATTTCGGAAAAAATCTCGTAAGGAAAAGATAGAATTTTTGAATAAATTGTTTGTTGAAAAAAAAGATGAGTTTTTCTATAAAATTGACGAAAATAAATTTTTTGAAATAATAAATTTTGAAATTTTGGAAAATAAAAAGATTATTGAAAAAAATCTTCACAAAACTCCTTTTGTTTTGGCATATCCTTGGGGACACCGTTATAAAGGGAATAGAGAAGATTTAAAAAAACTTGGTGTGGAAGTGTTTGTTACGACAAGAAAAGGAGCAAACTCGTTAAATTTAAATAAAGACTGGATTTATCGAATAAGCGGAGATGATTTTGAAAATTTATCTGAATTTAAAAAAGAAATAAATAATGGGGAAACTCCATTTTATAAAAAAATAAAAAAATTACTTAAATTTTAAAAGAAAGGATAACAAGCAATGAAAATTACAAAGTCAGAAAATTATAAATCAATAAAAAAATTAAGAAAATATATGAAACGTTATTCTTTTCCAATATTTTTGAATATTATATTAGCTATGGTTTCTTCAGCTGTGTCTTCGGCGCCGCTTGCCCTTATAAAAAGGCTTTTTGACAAAGGGATTATTGACAGCAACGAAAAAGATATTCTATATGCGGCAGGTTCTATGATTTTACTTGCTGTAATAGGAGCTGTATTAGTTTACTGGAATACTGTTTTTTCAGCGTTAATTTCCGCTTCGATGTACAAAAATATCGTTGATGACATCTATGTGAAGATACAAACACTTGATATGGAATATTTTTCTAGTACCAAAATTGGAGAACTTATGACAAAAGTTATAACTGATCCGAATAATATAAATAGCGTGATAAAAGAAACGTTTAATATGATTCCAGAAATTTTTAAAGTTTTAATTTGTTTTGGATTTGCACTTAGTATTGATTGGAAGTTAACTTTAGGTATTCTTATTGTTGCACCAGCTTTAGTTACAATTGTAAAAAAATATTCAAAAAAATTGAAACGCTCTGGAAAAAGACGACAGGAAGCGATGGGAATAATAAATTCAAAATTGCAGGAATCTCTTTCTGGAATCCGTGTAATTAAAGCATTTGCAATGGAAAGAGAAGAAATCAGGGATTTTAAAATAAAAAATATGAAGTTAAAAAGAATTGCTGTTCAAGCCGCAAAATATAACGCTCGTTCGAGTGCTGTTTCAGAAGCTCTAAATTATATTATGATAGCGGGACTTCTGCTTGCAGGAGGATACCGTGTTTTGCGTGGACACGATTTTACGCCAGGATCTTTTGTTACAATAATGGGTGCTATAAGCTCGATGTATACTCCGATTCGTCGTGCAATTACACGATTTAATGAAATTAGTATAGATATTCCGTCAGTTGGTCGGGTATTTGAAATTTTGGAAGAAGAGCCTAAAATTGTAAGCAATGAAAATAAAGTTTCATTTGAATATTTTTCGGACAGTATTGTTTTTGAAAATGTTGATTTCAAATATAAAGATAGTGAAGAAAAAATTTTAAAAAATATAAATTTAACTGTAAAAAAAGGTGAAACAGTAGCTTTTGTGGGAAATTCTGGAGGCGGAAAATCAACTCTTGTAAATTTAATTCCAAGATTTTTTGACGTTTCAAGTGGGGAAATAAAAATTGACGGAGTAAACATAAAAGATTATGATATAAAATCGTTGAGAAAAAAAATTGGTATAGTTCCGCAAGAGACATTTTTGTTTTCAGGAACAATTTTAGAAAATATAAAATATGGAAAAAGAGATGCAACTTTTGAAGAAATACAAGAGGCTGCAAAGCAAGCTAATGCTCACGATTTTATAGAAAAACTTGAAGACGGATACAATACTGAAATTGGAGAACGGGGAATAAAATTGTCAGGGGGACAAAAACAAAGAATAGCAATAGCTCGTGCCATTTTGGAAAATCCGCAAATTCTTATTTTAGATGAAGCAACTTCGGCGCTGGACAACGAATCAGAAAAATTGGTTCAAGATGCACTGGAAAAATTGATGGGAAATAAAACTACATTTGTCATCGCTCACAGACTTACAACTATCGAAAATAGTGATAAAATAGTAGTTCTTCAACAAGGAGAAATAAAAGAAGTTGGAACTCACAAAGAGCTTTTAGAAAAAAATGGTCTATATAAATCACTTTATAATAAAAACTTTGACTTTTCTGTAAAAAAATAAGGAATTATTACTAAAAATGTGATATAATAATAAAAAAGTAAATATGATAAATAGGTAATTGTAAAAGTAATGATATAAAAACTTAATAAATGCAGTATTTTTATTCAAGATATTCAAAAAAATTTTTTTAAAACAAAAAAATAGAGGAAATTAAAGTATAAAAATACTGTAGTTTGAAAATTTAACTTTTACAAGTGACTAAAATATTTTAAAGTTTAGGAGAATGTCTATGAAACAAATAAAAGGAATTTTCGTATTTTTGATTTCTGTCGGATTACTTATATTCGGAAGTTTTACTACAAAAAAAACAAAAAGTTTTGCTAAAAAAACAAATAGTAATCCATTTGCCTGGATTATGAATAAGAAAAAAAGCACTAAAAAAGCAGCAAAAGTTGCTAACCCGGATTCTGAGAAGGCACCTGCAGCACAGCCTACTGCTAGTCAACCTTCACCTGCAGCACTAAAAGCTCAACAGGAACAGTTAAAAAAACAGCAGTTGCAGCAACAGCAGCTTAAACAGCAGCAATTACAATTGCAACAGCAACAGTTAAAGCAGCAGCAACTTAAACAACAGCAATTGCAGCAACAACAGCAAGCTTTAAATCAGCAGCAAAATCTTCAAGGTCAGTTTGTAGAAAATGTCAATCAAAAATTTGCAGTTGACGCAAATGGTAAAAAACATCACAAAAAAGGTAAAAAGAAGAATGGAAGTTATGCACCTAAAAAATTTAAAAAACATTCACTAGGCAGCTCGACTGGCAGTAAAAAATCATCTGGTAGCAGCGGGGATAGTAGCTCAGCTGGTTCTACACCTACTGGTGGAAGCGATAGTGGTGCAAGTAGCGGTAGTTCATCATCACAGGAATAAATTAGAAAAAATATAATTATTTAAAGTTTAGAAAGAAAGGTAGTGAAAAAATTTATTATGTTTAGAAATAAAAAAAGACTAATTGAAGAAAATATGTTTCATACAAATATTGATATTTTTATCTCACTAATTCCGATATTAATAGCTTCTTTTATTTATACTTTACAACCATTAATAACTATAATAACTTCTACTATTGGAGCAGAGTTAGTAGAGTGGATTTATTTAAAATTATATAAGAAAAAAAATATTTCAGAGAGAAAGGACACGTTTTCTTCAACGGTTATAGGAGTTTTAACAGGAATGATGTTACCGCCATTTATACCATTTTATATAGCATTTTTTGCTGGAGCGATGGCTGTTATTTTTGGGAAAAATGTATATGGAGATATCAATAAAAAAATATTTAATCCGATTGTGTTAGGAAAATTATTTGTTATTACATTCTTTTCAGAATATTTGATGCCAAATTCTCCTGTTTGGGGATTTAATGAAGCGCTTAGAATCCCAATTGACGATTCTTCAAAGATAATGTCTTTGTTTATAACAAGTAGAGGAATGATAGGTACGTTTTCCGTTTTAGCAGTTGTTATTGGAGCAATTTATTTGATTATAAGAAAAAGAATAACTTGGCACATTCCGTTTGCGTTTTTTGTAACGATTTTTATAGGATTAAATGTGGCTTCTAAAAATGGTATTTCGGTTACAACTACACTGGGAGAATTTATGTTTTTAGGTGTTTTTGTAATGACGGACAAGTTTACAAGTCCAGAACATTCCTTTGGTAAAATATTTTTTGGAGCTATGATTGGAATTTCAACGATTGTATTCTGGTTTTTGGGGGTTCAGTCAGAAGCTATCATTTATTCGATCTTAATTTTAAATATTTTTACGAGAGGAATAAACATTATTTATAAACCGAATGTATTTGGAAATGAAACTGTTTCGATTGCAGAAATTATTCAAGGACTTGGATTTGCAATATTAATTATGATTTTAGTCTTTGTGTTCGCATTTTTACACAATAATGGATTTATACCATATTTAGTTTACATCTATTTAGTATTTGGAGTTTGGAAGTTGTACAATCAAAATAATGAAGATTAAAAATAGGAAAATAAATCCTATTCACTTTGGCTGAAAAGCCAGAGTGTTTTTTTTATATTTTAAAAGAAAGGGTGGAAAATGGAATTTTTAAATTTTTTAAAACAGATAGATAAAAGTTTTTTTGCAAAATTAAATGAGAAAGATAAAGTGTATCGAGGGGAGATTCCGTGGATTTTGCAGCAATCAAAAGCAAAAAAAATAATTTATATTTCAACTTCCAACAAAAATTTGGAAAATTATTATTCAATGCTAGATAATTATTATAATGAGAAAAACATTTTTTCTAAAAATTCAGATAAAGATACAAAGTATATTGATATTTTTGAAAATATTTTGCAAACTAAAGAAGATATTGTCGGAATCAATGTAAAAATGCTGGATATTTTAAGAAATCAAGATAAATTTATTTTATTTATGAATTTACAAATTGCACTCGATATTTTTTTTGAAAAAGTAAATTTTTTGGAATTTAAAATTGGAAGCGAATATAAATTTGAAAAAATAAAAAAGTTTTTTTTGGAAAATGGATACGAAAGTTCTTATTTAGTTGAAAAGAAGGGTCAGTTTAGCCAACGTGGGGACATTGTCGATATTTTTCCACCAGATTTGGAAAATCCTGTTAGACTTGAGTTTTTTGGCGATGAATTAGAAAGTATTAGATTTTTTGAAGTTGACAGCCAGATTTCGATTGAAAAAATTAAGGAGATAAAAATTTTTGGAAATATTTTGAGCGGAAGCGAATATGAGCTAGTCGAAATGATTTCGGAAATAAATAATGACGAAGTTTTAATTGCTGTCGAAAATAAAGAATTAATTGACTATAAAATGGAAGAATATATTTTGTTAAATCGAAAAAAAGAGAATTTGTATCGAAAGAGGTATGAAAATTTGAAGAAAAAAAGTTTTTTTATTTCCACAAAAAATTTTAGTAAAGAACAGCTGGAAACTTTTAAAGATAAAGAGAAACTGGAAAAATTGGCAAATAAAAATAAAATTTTTATTCAAACAAAAAATTACGAAAAAAAATATTCCGAATACAATCACATTTTGAAAAAAAATCAAAATAATTTTTTTGTTTCAAATTTTGAGTTATTTGAAGGATTTTTTAGTGAAAAAAATAAAAGTTTTGTTTTGACGGACAGGGAGCTTGATGGCTATATCTATGAAAATTTCAGAAAAATAAAAAAATCTATAAAATATAAAAAGCTAAATCAAATTTTAGTAGACGACTATGTGATTCATATCCAGTATGGAGTTGGAATTTACAAAGGAATTCAGACTATTGATGACAAGGACTATTTAAAAGTAAAATATGCCGATGAAGACATTTTATACATTCCCGTTGAAAAGTTGGACAGGCTTGAAAAATATATTTCTAATGATTTGGAGCCCAAATTATTTCGTCTGGGAACTTCTGGATTCAAAAGAAAACGAAAAAAATTGGAAGAAGACATTCAAAAATTTGCAGCTGAACTTATAAAAATTCAAGCTAGAAGAAAAAGACAAACTGGATTTATTTATCAAAAAGATACGGTTTGGCAAGAGGAATTTGAAGAAAGTTTTCCATTTGAGGTTACACCTGATCAGAGAAAGGCGATTGACGATGTAAAAAGTGATATGGAAAGTCCCAAAATTATGGATAGGCTCGTCTGCGGCGATGTCGGTTACGGCAAAACTGAAGTTGCGATGCGTTCAGCATTTAAAGCTATTGACAATGGAAAACAAGTAATTTTGGTAGCTCCTACTACAATTTTGGCTCAGCAGCATTTTGAAAGGTTTAAAAAGCGATTTGAAAATTATCCGATTATCATAGAAAATTTGTCAAGACTTACAAAAAGTAAATCAGGTGAAATTTTGAAAAATTTAAAAAATGGAATTGTGGACTTGGTTATTGGAACTCACAGACTTTTGAGCAACGACGTTGTCTTTAATAATTTGGGACTTTTAATCATTGACGAAGAACAGAAGTTTGGAGTAAAAGCGAAAGAAAAATTAAAAGAAAAAAAGGACAAACTGGATGTTTTGACATTGACTGCAACCCCAATTCCAAGAACGCTAAATTTGTCGCTATTAGGAATACGGGATATTTCAATCATTGACACGCCGCCAGTTAATAGACTTCCAATAATAACGGAAATTTTGGAGTGGGACGAAAATAAAGTAAAAATGGCAATTTTAAAAGAATTGTCTCGAGATGGGCAAGTTTTTTATATCTATAACGATGTAAAAAACATGAAAAATAAAGTGCAGGAACTAAGAGAAATAGTTCCAGATTTTGTAAAAATAGAATTTATTCACGGACAGCTTCCGCCGCAGGAAATTAAAGATAAACTTATTCGCTTTGAAAATGGAGATTTTGATATTTTAGTTGCTTCCACGATTATTGAAAATGGAATTGACATTCCGAACGTAAACACGATTTTAATAGAAAATTTTACAGGACTTGGATTGGCTCAAGTTTATCAGCTAAAGGGTCGTGTAGGACGAAGTAATAGACAGGGTTACTGCTATTTGTTAAAGACAAGAAACACAACAAAATTGGGAAAACAAAAAGAAGAGAGCCTCTTTAAAGTGGAAGGAATAAAGTCTGGCGGTTTTCAAATTTCTGTCGAAGATTTAAAAATTCGTGGTGCCGGGGAAATTTTGGGGGACAAGCAGCATGGGACAATTGAAACTTTTGGCTACGATTTGTACATAAAGATGTTAAATGAAGAAATTCAGCGTCAAAAAGGGGAATTTAGCGAAAAAGTTGAAAATGTGGAAATTATTTTATTTGACCAAGGATTTATTCCAGAAAATTATATTCAAAATGAAGAAAAATTGAATATTTATCGTCGTTTTGCCACACTTTCATCAAATGAGGAACTAAAAGATTTAGTTTTTGAAATAAAAGACAGATTTGGAAAAATTCCAGAAAGTTTGAAAAAGTTTATTATGAGTATAAAATTTAAGTTATTTGCTCAAAAAAATAAAATAAAGAGGATTTTGGAAGTAAAAAGTGGCTATAGATTGTATTTTTTAAAGGATTGTGAAAACGAGCTAAAAAATTTATCTAAAAAAATAAAAGTAGAAAAAGTGGAAATGCTGAAAGTTCTAGGAAAAAATAAAAAGGCTCAAAATGAGGAAGATTTTGTTGTTGTGGAAGTTTTGAAAAAAGAGTTTTTAGAGATTGTGAAAAGAGGAGAAAAGCTGTGAAATATGTGGAAAATTTGGAAAGTGTAGGTAAAAAAATTACTATTTTGGACGAAAGTTTAAAAATAACTGAAGATGCACTTTTACTTTCAAAATTTATAAAAAAATACAATAAAAAATCTGGTAACTTTTTGGAAATTGGAGCGGGACAAGGAATAATTTCAATTTTAATTTCAGAAATTCCCAAAGTTTCAAAAATTTTCACTGTCGAAATTCAAAAGAAAATATTTCAGATTTTGGAAAAAAATGTAAAAAATAATTTTTTGGAAAGTAAAATAATCCCGATAAATAGCAATATAAAAGAAATAACAGGACAATTTGATGTAATTTTTTCAAATCCACCGTACAAAAAAATTAACAGTGGAAAACTTCCAAGAAAAGAATCCGAAAAAATCAGTAAATATGAGATTTTACTCACTTTGAAAGAACTTTTTTCTGAAATAAAAAGACTATTAAAAAATTATGGTGAATTTTTTGTAATAGTTCCCAATGATAGACTTAATGAAGTCTTTTCGTATGTTTATGAAAACAAAATGAATATTTTGGAAATAGAAATTAACAAATATAAAACTCGAGATTTGGTCATTTTGCACGGAAAAAAAGGTGGAAAAAATTCTGAGATAAAATTTTTGTAACAAAAAAACTCCTAAATTGGAGTTTTTAATTTTACTATTTTTTTATCAAATTAAACTTTAAATTTAATGTTTAAAAATTTCTAAAACGCCATATGAAACTAAAATCATAATAATTGATGCAATTAGCACACCCAAAGTTATAAACCAAAATGATTTTTTTCTGTCAAATTGAAGAAGTGCTGCAATTAACGCTCCTGTCCAAGCCCCTGTTCCTGGGAATGGAATTGCAACGAATAACATAAGCCCGATAAACTCTCCTGTTGCAAGGCTTTCACTTCTTTTCATCGCCCTATTTTCTATTTTTTTTATAACTCCAGCACAAATGTTATGTTTTTTTAAAAAATCAAAAGCTTTTACGGAAAACCATAGGATAAATGGAACTGGAAGTAAATTTCCCACAATGCAAATTACCATATTGAGATACCAGGGAAGTCCTAAAGCCGCTCCCACAGGTATTGCTCCACGCAGCTCAATAATTGGCAGCATTGAGATGAAAAAGACCCCCAGCGCTTTATTTAAAAGTGGTGCCGTCAAAAGAGACGTCTGTATAAATTTACTAAAATCTTTGGCTAATTTCATAATTTTTAATCATTTCCTTTCTTTATTTTATTAAATATGCTTGATGACTTAATATTTTTGGTTTTAAGAAGTACTAAAAAATTTCTTTACTTTATGATATTTCCTTTATTATAATTCCTAAAATTTTAGAGCCTTAAGAACAAAGTTATTATCTATTATTCGTATATTTTTTCAAATTTGTCCATAAACATTTTTTGGATAAATGGATATTCTCCCATTCCTACTAGCTCTGTTTCAACTTTATATCCATTTTTTTCTAAAATTGACTTCCAAGAGTTTTTGTCATTTGACATAATATCGTTTTTTGCGTGATCTCCGGCGACAATCAAAAAAGGTTTTAGCAAAATCTTTTTAAAATTTGTGTTTTTTAATTTTTCCAAAATATGTTTGATTGTTATTTTTCCTTCGATAGTTCCAATAAAAATATTTTCTTTTCCAAATTTTTTGTAGTAATTTTGTAGTTTTTCATAACTTTCATCAGAGGCATCTTCCGAACCGTGTCCCACAAAAATTATGGCATCGTTTCCTTTTGTGTCGTTAAACTCTTTATTTTCAATAATTTTTTTGTAGTCAGATTCGTTGAATAACAAAGGTTCCGAGACTTTTCCAAAACTGTTATCCAATTTTTTATACTCAATTCCATTTAAGATGTGCAAAGACATTGTAAAAATTTTTTCAAATCCTTTATTCTTTAGGCTTTGCAGTGCTTCACCCTGATTAAAAATAGTCAAATTTTTTTTTGTTTTAAGTTTTTCCCTAACTTTGTTGGAGGTAAAAGCTCTCTTGCAGTTTTCAAAGCCATATTTTTCTCTCATTTTATTTTCAATAACATCAATTGTCCTTTTTAGCGCATCTTCATGTGTTGTCCCAAAACTTGCAATTACAATGCCTTTTTTCATATAAATAAATTCTCCTTTTTTTATTTTACTGATATATTGTATCATTTTAGAAGTATTTGTCAATAAAATTTATTTTCTTTGACGGAGTAAAACATTTAGGGGCTGTAAAGAGAAAATATTACTCTTTTCGATTGATTCTACATTATTTTACAATGTTTTCTGAAACTAAAAAAATTTTTGCTGAATTAAGACAGTTTTGCCAGCACATAAAAATACTTTGATGATTTAAATTTTACTTACATATAAATTAAAAATTTATTTAATAGAATTAAAAATCCTGTTCTATCGTTGTAAAATTCTCATTTTTTTGGTATAATTTTAATTATAAGATAAAAATTTATAACTGAGGAGAAAAAAAGATGAATTATGAACAGTTAGTTAAGCTGATTAACGATATTAATAGCTTTATTGCTAGTAATATTCTGATGTGGGGGTTACTTGGAGTTGGGACTTATTTGAGCTTTCTTCTGGGGTTTCCGCAAGTTACAAAAATAGGCTATGCTTTTAAAATGGTATTTGGAGGGCTGTTTAGAAAAACTGAAAATTCTAATGAAGGGTCTATGTCTTCGTTTCAGGCTTTGGCTACAGCTATTGCGGCTCAAGTTGGAACTGGAAATGTGGCAGGAGTTGCGACTGCTATCACAGCTGGAGGGCCGGGAGCGGTTTTCTGGATGTGGGTTTCAGCATTTTTAGGAATGGGAACAATTTTTACAGAAGCGGTTTTGGCGCAAAAATATAGAAAAAGAATTCATGGAGAATTGGTCGGAGGACCTGCTTATTACATTTCAAGAGGACTAAAAAAAACAGGAAAATTCGCTAAATTTCTAGCTGGATTTTTTTCTGTCACAATTATTTTGGCTCTTGGATTTATGGGAAATGCGGTTCAATCGAATTCAATAGCTGCGGGAATAAAAGGAATATCTGGACTTGAAAATATAAATCCTGGTATAATAGGTGTTATAGTTGCGATTTTAGCCGCTTTAATTTTTATTGGTGGAATGAATAAAATTGCGAAATTTGCTGAACTTGTGGTACCCATTATGGCAACGGTGTATATTTTGGCAAGTATTGTAGTATTATTGATATTTCACAATCAAATCATTCCAACATTTGTCTGGATTGTAAAAAGTGCATTTAGTCCAATCGCAGTTACTGGAGGAATTGCTGGAGCAAGTGTAAAAGTGGCAGTGCAAAAAGGTATTGCCAGAGGTCTTTTTTCAAATGAAGCAGGAATGGGTTCAACTCCACATGCACACGCTGTGGCACATGTAAAACATCCAGCAGAACAAGGACTATCGGCTATGGTTGGAGTATTTGTCGATACAATTTTAGTTTGTAGCGCAACAGCACTATCTATCTTAGTTACAAAAGCTTATACCTTAAAAGATGCAAAAGGAGTTTTTCTTGTGGGGGCACAACTTACACAGGGCGCTTTCAAAAGCTCTTTTGGAGAATTTGGAGCGATACTTTTAGCCATATGTCTAGCATTTTTTGCTTTTACGACAATAATTGGGTGGTATTATTTTGGAGAATCAAATATCAAATTTTTGTTTGGGAAAAAGATGCTTTTGCCATATAGAATTGTTGTAATTCTTTGCATAATAGCAGGTTCCCTGCAAGAAGTAAAAATTGTATGGTCGCTAGCCGATATATTTAACAGTTTAATGGTGCTTCCGAACTTAATTGCAATCGTCTGGATGTCACTTGAAGTGAAAGCACTTTTCAAAGATTATAAGGAAAAATTTGCAGAAGGAAACGTAACTTATGACTACAGTGAAGAGGACAAATAATTTTTATAAATAAAAAAATAGGACTATCTAAAAAAATGAGAGATAGTTCTTTTTTTATTTGAGTTTCATTGTAAATAAGTTTTCATCAAATGAAAAAAATCACTTGACAATTTTTAGTAAAAGTAGTAGTATTATTATATCAAAATGAAGTATATACTTATAAATTATTGGGAGGAATCATAAATGGCAGTTAAAGATTTGGACAGTTTGAAAGAATTAATAGCTCGTGTACGACGGGCACAAGAAGAATTTTCTACATTTGATCAGGAAACAGTCGATAAAATTTTTAGAAAAGTAGCTCAAAAAATTAATGACGAAAGAATTACAATCGCAAAAATGGCAGTGGAAGAAACAGGAATGGGAATATTAGAAGACAAAGTTATAAAAAATCACTTTGCTTCGGAATATATTTATAATAAATATAAAGATGAAAAAACTTGTGGAGTTTTGGAAGAGGATAGATCTTACGGAGTTAAAAAAATAGCGACTCCAATAGGGGTTATCGCAGGAATTGTGCCAACTACGAATCCGACTTCAACAGCGGCTTTTAAAATATTACTGACATTAAAAACAAGAAACGGTATCATTTTGTCACCGCATCCAAGAGCAAAAGAATGTACAATTTATACAGCAAAACTTGCATTGGAAGAAGCTGTTAAATATGGAGCTCCAAAAGATATAATTGGATGGGTGGACGAACCAAGTGTGGAATTGTCTAAAGAACTTATGGAAAATGTTGATTTAATTCTTGCAACAGGTGGACCTGGAATGGTTAAAGCGGCTTATTCATCTGGAAAACCAGCAATCGGAGTTGGAGCTGGAAATACTCCAGTTGTAATTGACGAAACAGCTGATATAAAAATGACAGTAAACTATATCTTGATGTCTAAAACATTTGATAATGGAGTAATTTGCGCAACTGAACAGTCTGTCATTGTGGACAATAAAATTTATGACAAAGTTAAACAGGAATTTTTAGATAGAGGTGCTTACATCTTAAATGAGGAAGAAAAACAAAAGGTTAGAGAAATTTTGTTTGTAAATGGCAGATTAAATGCGGAAGTAGTTGGAAAAAGTGCTTATATAATTGCACATATGGCAGGGCTTGAAATTCCTCATACTGCAAAAGTGTTGATTGGAGAAGTTGAATCGACAGGAATGGAAGAACCATTTGCACACGAAAAATTATCGCCAGTACTTGCAATGTACAGAAGTGAAAACTTTAAAGATGCACTTGATAAAGCGGAAACATTGGTTGAATTAGGAGGACTTGGACACACTTCAGCTCTTTACGTAAATTTGGCGGAAAGAGAAAAAATTGATGAATTTGGAAGAAAAATGAAAACAGGAAGAACACTAATTAATATGCCAGCTTCACTTGGGGCAATTGGAGATGTGTTTAACTTTAAATTGGAACCATCATTGACACTTGGATGCGGTTCTTGGGGTGGAAACTCAGTTTCTGAAAATATCGGAGTAAAACATCTTATCAATGTTAAAACAATAGCGGAAAGAAGGGAAAATATGTTGTGGTTCAAAGTGCCTCAGAAAGTATATTTTAAATATGGTTCACTTCCAACAGCTTTGGAAGAATTAAAAGGAGAACATAAAAAAGCATTTATCGTAACAGATAGCGTACTAGCGGAATTGGGATATACAGATCACATTACAAAAGTTTTGGAAGAAATTGGAATTGACTTTAGAATTTTCTCTGATGTAAAAGCAGATCCATTACTTAGCTCAACTCAAGAGGGAGCAAAGGCTATGCTTGAGTTTAAGCCAGATGTAATTATTGCGCTTGGTGGAGGTTCAGCGATGGATGCGGCTAAGATTATGTGGGTTTTGTATGAATATCCAGAAACTAAATTTAAAGATTTGGCAATGAGATTTATGGACATAAGAAAAAGAATTTTGCCATTCCCTAAAATGGGACTAAAAGCTAAATTTATCGCAGTTGCGACATCAGCTGGAACTGGTTCAGAAGTTACACCATTTTCAATTATTACAGATGACGAAACTGGAGTAAAATATTCACTTGCAGATTACGAATTAACTCCAAATGTGGCAATAAACGATCCAGAACTTATGTTATCAATGCCTAAAGGACTTACTGTGTCTTCAGGAATTGATGTGTTCACTCATGCATTAGAATCATATGTTTCAGTTATGGCGACAGAATACACAAAACCTTATTCATTAGAAGCAGCTAGACTAGTATTTAAATATCTTCCAGATTCAGTGGACGGTGGAGCAAAAGCTATAAAAGCTAAAGAAAAAATGGCAAACGCTTCTTGTCTTGCAGGTATGGCTTTCGCAAATGCGTTTTTGGGAATTAACCACTCACTTGCACATAAATTAGGTGGAAAATTCCATATTCCTCACGGAATTGCAAATGCACTTATATTAGAAACTGTAATAAGATATAATGCAGCTGACGCACCTACAAAAATGGGAGTATTCCCTCAATACAGATATCCAAACGCAATGCAAAGATATGCAGAAATGTCTGACCATTTAGGATTTGGAAAAGATGTACATACAAAAGAAGAAAAAATGGAAAAATTAATTGAAGGAATTGTAGCAATCAAAAAACGAATCGGTATACCTATGACAATAAAAGACTGGGGAGTACCAGAAAAAGACTTCTTAGAAGCAGTAGATGAAATGGCACTAAACGCATTCGATGACCAATGTACAGCAGCTAATCCAAGATACCCGCTAATTTCTGAGTTAAAAGAAATTTTACTGGAAGCTTATTACGGGGCAAAAGATTACAAAAAGGAAGAAGAATAGTTAATTTTAAAATCAAAGGCTGTCTATAAAGACAGTCTTTTTTTGAGTATTTAGATATTAAAATAAAAAAATATTTGTATACAAAAATAAATAACTTGCAAATATGTATTTTTATAGATATAATAAGATATATAAAAATTTTGGATAGGAAAGGAAGAAAATCTAAGGATGAAAAATATTTTGAAATTTTTGGTTAAACGGATTTTGATGGGGATTGGGACCCTTTGGCTTGTCGTCACGATTACATTTTTTCTGATACATATGCTGCCAGGCGACCCGTTTCAAGATGAAAAAGCGATACCACCTGCAATTAAAGCAAATTTGATGGCAAAATATCATTTGGATAAACCTCTTGGCATTCAGTATGTGGAATATTTGAAAAGTATTTCAACTGGAGATTTGGGGATGTCTATGAAGGCGTCTGGAAGAACGGTGAACAGCATGATAAAGGATGGATTTCCAGTATCGGCTGATTTGGGAGCTAGGGCTTTGATTTTTGCACTTATAGTGGGAATTCCTTTGGGGATTGTAGCTGGGCTTAAGAGAGGAAAATATCAGGACAAAATTGCGATGCTCATTGCGATAGTTGGAATTTCAGTGCCAAGTTTTGTATTGGCAGGACTTTTGCAAAAATATTTTGTTGATGTTCACAACAGGATTTTGATAAATAAGCTTCATTTGCCACTTATAAAAATCTCACTTCTTGGCTGGACAAAGCCTGAGAATAAAATACTTCCTGTGATTTCTTTAGGGCTTTATACGATAGCACTTGTAGCGAGACTCTTGCGGGACAAGATGATAGAAGTGATGGGACAGGATTACATAAAACTTGCAATTGCAAAAGGTGTGAAACCACGGGATGTAGTTTTTAAACACGCTTTAAGAAATGCGATTTTGCCGGTTATTACGATAATGGGGCCTACGATTGCAGCGGTTCTTACAGGTTCATTTGTAATTGAGCGAATGTTTACAATTCCAGGACTTGGAAAATACTTTGTCGACAGTATAAATGACAGGGATTATACTTTAATCTTGGGAGTTACGGTATTTTATGCAATCTTTTTAATTTTAATTATGATAATTATGGACATTGTCTATGTTTTGGTGGACCCTAAAATTAAGCTTGGGAAAGGAGATAATAGTTAAATGACACAGAATATAAAAAATGATAATTATTTGCCAAAACCTGAAGATTTTGAAATAGTGGGTCCAGATTTAGCGCAAAGTGAAGTTATTTACAAGCCAAGTTTAACTTTTTGGCAAGATGGACTAAGAAGATTTAAAAAAAATAAAATGGCGCTTACATTTTTAGTGATAACTATAATCTTTTTATTTTTAGCAGTATTTGGACAGATGTTGACAAAGTATACCTATAACAGCAACGACTTATCTTCAAAGTTTTTAAATCCAATGGAAGGGCTAAAAAAGGGGCATTATTTGGGAACGGATAATTTGGGACGAGATTTATTTGCAAGACTTTCGCAGGGAATTAGGATTTCTATGGAACTTGCGATTGTAACCGCTGCTATATGTGTTGTTTTTGGGACAATTTATGGAGCAATTTCAGCATATTTTGGAGGAATTGTAGATACAATTATGACAAGATTTGTGGAAATTTTGATGATTATTCCTTCTATGATTTATATAATTTTACTTATGGTAATTATGGGAAATGGGATAAAGACAATAATTATAGCGATGTCGCTTACAAGATGGTTAAACTATTCACTGCTAGTTCGGGGAGAAGTTTTGAAAATAAAGGAAAATGAATTTGTGCTGTCTTCAAGATCACTTGGGGGAAATTTTTGGTGGATAACGCTAAAACATTTGGTGCCAAATACGCTTAGCATAATTATAATAAGACTTACGACGGATATACCAAATATTATTTTTACGGAGGCATTTTTGAGCTTTATTGGACTTGGAGTGCCAATTCCACAGGCTTCGCTTGGAAATTTAGTATATGATGGGGTGTCCAACATAAATTCACATCCGTATTTATTTATTATTCCGTCCGTTGTAATTTCACTTATTACATTGTCGTTTAATATTATAGGAGATGCACTAAACGATGCACTAAATCCTAAATTGAGAAGTTAAAATTTAATTTTTTCTAAAAAGTGAGAAAGGAAAAAATGGAAAAAATGGAAAAAAATTTATTGGAAGTAAAAGATTTAAGTGTTTCTTTTAATACTTACGCAGGAGAAGTTCAGGCACTTCGAGGAATAAGTTTTTCTGTTGCAAGAGGAGAAACCTTGGCGATTGTCGGGGAGTCTGGAAGTGGGAAATCGGTTACGGTCCAGACGATTATGAAGCTTATTCAGATGCCGCCAGGAGAAATAAAATCGGGACAAATTTTATTTAATGGAGAAGATTTAATAACTATAAGCGATGAGAAAATGTCAAAACTTCGAGGTGGAAAAATCGGGATGATATTTCAAGATCCGATGACTTCGTTAAATCCGACAATAAAAATTGGAAAACAGATTATGGAAGGAATTTTGATTCACAAAAAAGTCGGAAAAGCCGAAGCAAAAAAAAGAGCTATTGAAATGCTTAAAAAAGTTGGAATTCCAAAGCCTGAAGAGAGATTTCATCAGTATCCGCATGAATTTTCAGGAGGAATGCGGCAAAGAGTTGTAATTGCAATCGCTCTTGCGTGTGAGCCAGACTTACTTATCTGTGACGAGCCAACAACGGCGTTAGATGTTACAATTCAAGCGCAGATACTGGATTTGATAAATGAAATAAAAAAAGAATTAAATATAGCAGTTATTCTTATAACTCACGATTTGGGAGTTGTGGCGCAGACGGCGGATAGAGTTGTCGTTATGTACGCGGGAGAAAAATTGGAAGAGGCGCCAGTCAGAGAATTATTTAAAAATCCAAAGCATCCTTACACTTGGGGACTGTTAAAATCACTTCCAAGACTGGATATGAACTCAAATGAAAGACTTACTTCAATTCCTGGTACACCGCCAGATTTACTAAATCCACCAAAAGGAGATCCGTTTGCGGCTCGTTCTGAATATGCGATGAAAATTGACTACGAAAGAAAGCCGCCTATGATTGATGTAGGGGGCGGACATTTTGTGAAATCGTGGCTGTACGTCAAAGGAGCTCCTAAAATTGAATTTTTAAAAGATGAAAAAAATGACTAGGAAGTGAATTATGGAAAAAATAATAGAGATGAAAAATTTAAAAAAATATTTTCCAATGAAAAAAAGAACTGTGCTAAAAGCGGTTGACAATGTTACAATGGATATTTACAAAGGAGAAATCCTAAGTCTTGTGGGAGAGTCTGGAAGTGGGAAGACAACGCTTGGAAGAACGATTAGTAGACTTTACAAAAAGACGAACGGAGAGATTTTGTATAATGGAAAATCTGTGGAGGATTACAGCTTAAAAGATTTCACAAAAGAGATTCAGATGATATTTCAAGATCCGCAGGCGTCGCTAAATCCTCGAATGACAGTGGGAGATATAGTCGCCGAAGGAATTGACATTCATAAACTTGTAAGTTCAAGGCAGGAGAGAATGGAAAAAGTGTACAGTTTGCTGGAATTGGTTGGATTAAACAGGGAACACGCCAGTCGTTTTCCACACGAATTTTCTGGAGGACAACGGCAAAGAATTGGGATTGCTAGGGCACTTGCTGTAAATCCAAGTGTTTTGGTGTGCGATGAGCCAATTTCGGCACTAGATGTGTCAATTCAAGCGCAAGTTGTAAATTTATTAAAGGATTTGCAAAAAGAGAGAAACTTGACTATGCTGTTTATTGCGCATGATTTGTCGATGGTAAAATATATTTCAGATAGAGTGGCAGTTATGTATCGGGGAAAAGTTGTGGAACTTGGGACACCTGACGCAGTTTATGGAGATCCTGTTCACAGTTATACAAAATCGTTGATTTCTGCCGTACCAATTGCAGATCCAGATTATAAAAAGACTGAAACAATTGACATGGACGAATCGTATTTGCGAAGTCCAATTGGAAATGTGTCTGAAATTAATGAAGTTCCAAGTGAACCGGAGCTTACAGAATATA
This sequence comes from Leptotrichia sp. oral taxon 847, assembly GCF_001553645.1. NCBI lineage: Bacteria > Fusobacteriati > Fusobacteriota > Fusobacteriia > Fusobacteriales > Leptotrichiaceae > Leptotrichia > Leptotrichia sp. oral taxon 847. The sequence goes on from NZ_CP014231.1 coordinate 1,224,627, forward strand.
GACCGGGACATTTTGTGGAAACGGCATTTTTGAGAGAAAAAAATTTGATTTAAATGTCATTTTAAAGAAAAAAATAAAAAACAAAATAAAAATAAATAAATAAAAAAAGGATGGTAAAAAAATGAAAAAAATTTTATTACTTTTAAGTTTAGTTATGTTTTTTATCGTTTCTTGCGGAAGTGGAAGCGGCGATAATGAGCTAATTTTAAATTTAAAAGAAGAAGGAAAATCTTATGACCCAGAATTAGCAAATGATTCAACAGGAGAATTTGTGGACTCTCTTGTGACAGAAACACTTACAAGACAGGCAAAAGATGGAAAATCATTGCCAGGGGTGGCAAAAACTTGGGAACACAATCAAGATTCAACAGTTTGGACATTCCATTTGAGAAACAATGCAAAATGGTCAAATGGAGATCCGATTACAGCGCAAAACTTTAAAGATGGATGGGTAAGAGCACTAGATCCAAAAACTGCTTCAAAATATGCGGATAAATTATTTTACATAAAAAATGCAAAAGAATTTAATGCGGGAAAAATAAAAAATCCTGACGAATTGGGAATAAAAGTTGTGGATAACTACACTTTGGTAGTAACTTTAAATGATCCATTGCCATATTTTGACTCAATTGTGCGAATTCAAACTTATGCGCCGCTTAACAAAGCGTTTTATGACAGAGTTAAGGATAAATACATGACTAGTAAAGAAACTTCAATTTCATCAGGTGTTTATAAAATAAAAGAATGGACAAGAGATTCACAAATTGTCTTTGAAAAAAATGAAAATTACTGGAATAAAGACAGCATAAAACTTGAAGGTGTAAAAGTTGTGTTTATAAACGATCCAAATGGAAGCTTGAACGCATTTAAAAATGATGAGATAGATTCGACAAATATTTCTATTGAGCAAGCTAAAGAATTTAAAGATGACAAGAGAAAAATACTTACAGACGACGGTTCTGTCTGGTATATGACTTACAATATGAAAAATAAAGTTCTTGCCAACAAAAAAATAAGACAGGCGTTGTCTCTTGCTGTGGACAGAGAAAAATTGGTATCTGATGTACTTAGTGGAACTGGAAAACCTGCTTATACATACACTGCAAAAGGTGTTGGAATAATGGGAGTACAAAAAGATTTTTCTGAAGAAGCTGGAAAAGTTTTTCCTGCATTTGATGCTGCAAAAGCGAAAAGTTTATTAGCCGAAGGACTAAAAGAGCTAAATTTACAAAAGTTACCGACACTTGAAATGATTTTTAACGACAGTGGAAATAATAAAATAATTTCAGAATATATTCAAGATCAGCTTCATAAAAATTTAGGTGTCGATATAAAAATACAAGCGATGACTTTTAGCGAAAGACTTTCTAGAATGGAACAGAGAAATTATGAAATTGCGCTTGCCGGCTACAATGGCGATTTTAACGATGCGATCACTTATTTGGACAGATTTGTTACAAAAGACGGAAACAATTATTCGGATTATTCAAATCCAGAATATGACAGATTGGTTAAATTTGTAAAATCTTCTGGAGACCAAAAAGCGAGAGTAGCTTCGATGATTCAAATGGAAAAAATTCTTGCCGATGATATGCCAGTTGGAATACTTTATTACAGACAGAACACAAAATTAGTTAATCCAAGAGTTCATGACATAGTATTTAGTCCAATTGGAAAAGATTATGTACTGGACTACACTTATATTAAATAAATTTTAAAAATAATAAAAAAAGAAAGAGAGAGGATTTTTAGATGAAAAAATTATTGTTGACATTAGCAATGTCGTTATTTTTACTATCTTGTGGAAATGGCGGAAATGACCAAAATACATTTTCATTAAACATCGTAACGGAGCCAAGTTCAATTGACCCGCAAATTACTACTGACATCCCTGGAGGAACAGTTGATGAGCTTATCTTAGAAGGACTGCTTCGAAAAGATAAAAATGGAAAATCGGTTGCAGGACTTGCAAAATCGTGGGAAAAGTCAAAAGATGGATTAAAATGGACATTTCACTTAAGAGATGGAATAAAATGGTCAAACGGAGATCCAGTTACTGCAAAAGATTTTAAAGCTGGTTGGCTTCGTGCACTAAATCCGGCAACAGCAGCAAGTAACGCAAATATGCTATTTGTAATAAAAAATGGAGAAAAATATAATGCTAAAAAAGCGAGTGCCGAAGAAGTTGGAATTAAAGTAGTTGACGACAAGACTTTGGAAGTTACATTGGAAGCACCAGTTTCATATTTTGACGATTTGGTAACATTTAAAGCGTACATGCCATTAAACGAAAAATATTACAACCAAGTTAAAGACAAATATTTTTCAGAAGCTAAATATACTATAGCAGTAGGTCCGTACACTTTGGATAACTGGACACATAATTCAGAATTGAGACTTAAAAAAAATCCTAATTATTGGGATGCGGCAAATGTTAAGACAGAAAATGTAGTTTTGAAAATGATTGACAGTAATTCATCTGTAAATGCTTTTAAAAATGATGAAGTTGACGTTACAACAGTTACATTTGAACAGGCCAAAGAATTTAATGGAAAACCTGAATTAGTAACAGCCAAAGACGGTGGAATTTATTATTTGCTATTTAATGTAAATGAGCCCGCTTATAAAAATGCAAAAATCAGAAAAGCAATTTCAATGGCAATAAACAAGGACGATTTATTAAATAAAGTGCTTTCAAATTCTGAAAAAGCTACTAAGACTTTCACACCGCAAGGAATTGGACTTAATGGACTAAAAGGCGATTTTTCCAAAGAAGTTCTGACAGATCAGCCAAAATATAATGTGGCGGAAGCTAAAAAATTGTTAGCTGAAGGAATGAAAGAAGCAGGAATTTCAAAATTGCCAAATATAAAAATATTGTTTAACGATAGCGGAAGTAGAAAAGCTATTGTGGAATACATTCAAGATAATTTAAAAACAAATTTAGGTGTTCAAGTTGATGCGGAAATGGTTACTGGAAAAGAGCGTGTAAATCGTACAAAAGAAAATAATTTTAACATTGCTCTAATGAACTGGACTGGAGATTTCTTAGATCCAATCACATATTTAGATTTATTTGAAAGTACAAATGCAAATAACCGTGGAAAATTTGTAAATTCAAGATATGACCAGCTTGTAAAAACTGTAAAATCGACAGATAATCCACAGACAAGAGTACCAGCGATGATAGAAATGGAAAAAATAATTTCACAGGAAGTCCCAGTTGTAATTTTATTCCAAAAACAAAAACAATATTTAGTTAATCCAAGAGTTACTAATTTAGGATTTGTTTCAATTGGTGGAGAGTTCTTTATAAGAGATGTTGTATTAAAATAAGTGTTTTAAAAGATTGAAAATACATCGTGTTAAAATAAAAAAATCTAAAATAAATAAAAAAGTCGGGAAAAATTTCTCGGCTTTTTTAAATATGATTTATAAGTTTATCAATGTCAGAATAAACATTTCTGTAGTTTACAAAAGGTCTTTTTAGAATCAGAACAGTAGTCCCAAATTCTTTACAGGCATCAATTTTTTCTTTTTCTCCGCCAGTTTTTCCGCTTTCTTTTGTAATCAAAAAATCAATTTTAAAACTTTTAAGCATAGCTAAATTTAAATTTTTATCAAAAGGTCCTTGAATTGCAATTATGTTTTTAGGCAAATACCCAAGATTTTCCGCCTTTTGAATGGAAGCAGTTGTTGGAAGTATCCGCACAAAAAGATTATTTTTTTCGCCCATAACTTTTATTTCTTCCAAATTATTCGATCCCAATGTACTTAAAATATTTTTATTTTGATATTTTAAAACAAAGTCATTCATTTCTTGTAAAGTTTCAAATTTAAAGACATTTTCATCTCCATAATCAAGCATTTCACGCTCAAATCTCACATATTTAGTCCCAAGTTTTTTTGTAACTTTCAAAATGGAACGGCTCACATTTTCGGCATATGGATGACTTGCGTCGACGACGGTATTTATATTTTTTTCGGTGATGACTTTTTCCATTTGCTCTTCGTCCAATTTCTTACAAATAACTTGAATATTTTTTTTGTTATTCGAAGTATATTTTTTCAAAAGTTCTCCACCGTAGGAAGTGGCAGTACTTATCAAAATATCTTTTTTATTTTTCTCATCAACTAATTTTTCTAAAATATCTCTTCCATCTTTTGTTCCTCCGATTATCCAAATCATATTTTTCCCCTTCTAATTTTTTAATTGAAAAAATTTACCGCTTTCAAAAGAAAATATTCGACATTCTCCGTTTCCAATAAGTTTTCTCTCATCTAAATCGTCTGCTTCCCTGTTTTCAATGTAGTTAAAGAAAAGCTCTAAAACAGTTCCGTGAGTTACAATCAAAATATTTCCACTTTCATGTGCTTTTATAATTTTGTCAAGCCCCTTTAAAAATCTAGTAAGCCCATCCTTTAATTCTTCTCCGCCAATATTTTTAGCACAGTAATTTTTTACATCATAAAAATAGCTGTGAGCTTCTTTTGGAGAAAAATCAAAAATCTCACTAAAACTCATTCCCTGCCATTTCCCAAAATAAATTTCGTTAAGTTCGGGAATTTTTTGAAGTTTAGGATTTTTATTTTTATTATTTTCCAAAATAATTTTTGCAGTTTCCACTGTTCTTCCCATCTGACTAGTATAGACAGCGTCAAATTTAACATCTTCCAATTCTTTTGCAGTTTTTCTAACTTTTTCAATCCCTTCTTCTGTAAGTGGTGAATTCATCTGCCCCTGAAATTTTTCTAGGACATTCCATTCAGTTTGACCGTGTCTCACAATATATAATTTTAATTTGTTTTCTTTCATTTTTTAGTTTTTTTCCTTTCTCTTTCTCTTTCTCTTTCTTTCTTTTCTTTATTTTTTGTATTTTTATTTATTTATTTTTTATTTTTTCAAAATTTTAATTTTAAATTTTTAAATTCTTACATTTTATTCTTTTAATTAAGTCAATTAAGTTAATCAAACATCTGGATAAGTTCTCACATCTTCAGTTATTCTACAAGCCGCTTCTATGATTGGAAACATCATAATAGCTCCAGTTCCTTCGCCAAGCTTCATATTCATCAGAAGTGGCGCGGTTAAATTAAGTTCATTCATAATATATTTCATTCCTGGCTCACAGCTCAAGTGCGAACCAATCATATAGTCACGAGCATTCGGACACAATTTGTATGCAATTAACGCTGCAACAGCTGAGATAAAGCCGTCTATGACAACAGGAACGCCATTTTTAGCACAACCCAAAAAAGTTCCAGCCATTCCTGCAATATCCAGTCCGCCAACTTTGGAAAGCACGTCAATCGGATCTTTTTTATCAATTTTTTTAGTCAAAATCGCTCTTTTTATAATTTCTTTTTTATGCTCCAAAGTCTTTTTATCAATTCCACTTCCAAATCCAACAATGTCATCTAGCGGCAAATCTGAAAACACTTTTAAAATAGCACTACTCGTCGAAGTATTTCCAATTCCCATTTCTCCAGTCGCAAAAAGATTATAACCTTCTTTTACAAATTCATTCACCGTTTCTATTCCAATTTCAATCGCAGATACAGAAGTCTCATAACTCATAGCAGCTTCGTTTAAAATATTATTTGTTCCAAACGGCATAAGTTTTTTTTGGATAATTCCCGAAAGGTTAATTTTTCCTGTATGATCAGAACTTTCGTCAATTCCCAAATCGACAACTTTTACATCGGCACCAAAACTTTTTGCCAGAGAATTTATCGAAGAAGTGCCATTTGACATCGCTTCTACGACATATTGAGTTATAACTCTTTTGGATTTGCTTACTTTTTCACACTCTACACCATTGTCAGCCGCCATAACGAGCACCATTTTTTTCTTAGGACGATAATTTTTTTGCATCCCCTCCAGCTTTATCGCTAAATCTTCAACAATTCCCAGGCCTTTCGGAGTTTTTAGCAAAGAATTAAGTTCATTTTCTTTTTTTTTCATTCTCTGTCTGTCCGCTGCTTCAATTTGCACCAAAGTTTTTTTCAAAATATCCATTTTTCTCACCAGTTCTTGTTTTTACAATGTATTTTTAATTTTTTCAAACGCCTTTTCCAATGCAAAATAGAATTTTCTATAATCTTCGTCAGAGTGCACATAGGAAATAAAGTGCGCTTCATATTTCGACGGCGGTACGATAATTCCGTTTTCCAGCATTGTGTCAAAGTAAATGGCATACATTTTGTCGTTTGTAGCAATCGCATCTTTCAGATTTTTTACTTTATCTCTTGAAAAAAATATCGTAAACAAACTGTTTGTGGCATTTATTGTCGCAGGTATTCTATATTTTTGAGTCAAATCTTCTGTTTTAGCAACTAATTCTTTTGTTCTTTTTTCTAAAGTTCTGTAAATATCGGGATTTTCTTTCAAAATGGAAATCGTTTTAATTCCAGCTGCGACAGAAACTGGATTTCCAGAAAGAGTTCCAGCGTGATAAACATTTCCAACTGGCGAAATTAAATCCATAATTTCTTTTTTTCCAGCAAACGCACCAACTGGATACCCACCCCCAATAATTTTTCCAAGAGTTATCAAATCTGGCTGTATTCCAAACATTTCACAAGCGCCGCCTAATGAAACTCTAAATCCGGTAATAACCTCGTCAAAAATTAAAACAATATTTTTTTTATGAGTAATTTCTCGCAAAAATTCCAAAAATTCTTTTGAAGTTTCAATAACTCCCATATTTGCAGGGATAGGCTCAACAATAATACAGGCGATGTCTTTTTCATCTTCAACAATTTTTTTTACTTTTTCAAAATCTCCAAACGGAGCAGTTATCGTGTCACGAGTTACAGCTTCGGTAATTCCATTGCTATCCTGATGTTCAAAAGTAAGAAGTCCAGACCCAGCTTTTACAAGCAGTGAATCCGAATGCCCGTGATAACATCCTTCAAATTTCAAAATTTTATTCTTTTTCGTAAATGCCCGAGAAAGTCTTACAGCCGCCATCGTAGCTTCAGTCCCAGAAGTTGTAAGCCTAATTTTTTCAATCGCAGGAAAACATTCTTTTACAAGTTCTGCTAACACAACTTCTTTTTTTGTGGGAAGACCAAAAGATGTCCCCTTTTCCATCTCAGTTTTCACAACTTCTAAAACTTCGGGATAATTGTGTCCAAGTATCATAGGTCCCCAAGAACCAATCATATCAATATATTCGTTCCCATCTTCGTCAAAAAGTTTGCTACCTTTTCCACTTTCAATAAAAATGGGATAGTCTTTTTTTACGGACTGAAAAGCTCTGACTGGACTATTTACACCGCCTGGAATAGCTTTTTTCGCTTTTTCAAAAATTTCTTTAGATTTATTTGTATTCATTGATTTTCTCCTTCTTCAATTAAGTTGGCAAATTCCAAAATGTCGTTCACAACAATGGAATCTAAGCCATTTTCTTTAAGTTTTGAAATATTTTTAACTCCATATCCAGTTTTGACAAGGACGGTTTTCATTCCAAGTTTTTTTGCAGGGATCAAATCCGTCACCCTGTCGCCAATCATAAAAGAATTTTTTGTATCTATTTTAAATTCTTTTATAGCAATTTCAAAATTTTTTGTATTTGGCTTTCTACACTCACAATTTTTTTTGTATTTTCCAATCCCATCGGGATGATGTGGACAAAAATACGATTTTTCAATTTTAATCCCTTTTTTTAATAAATCTTCTTCAATAAACTTTTGCAATTTGAAGTAATCTTCTTCACTGTAATATCCTTTGGCAATCCCAGCTTGATTAGTGATAATAGAAAATTTGTAACCCAAATCTCTCAATTTTGCTAGACCCAAGACGACATTTCTTTCATATTCAAATTCTTCAATTGTATGCAAATAATTTTTTTCAACATTAATCACGCCATCTCTATCGAGCAAAATAAATTTATTTTTCATATTTTTTTATAGCCTCCTTTTTCCCAAAAAACAATTACTCTTACACAAATTATATAGAATTTAGTTCTAAAAATCAATAAATTCTTTTTATATTTCGGTTGAATTATACTCTAATTTATGGTATACTTCTCATTGAGAAACTAAGAGGTTTTTAAGGGAAAAAGATATGAAAATAAAAAAAATCGTTATAATTCGAATGATATATATTATTATTCTATATTTAATTTACAATATATTGTTAAATCAATACGATTATATTACAAAGTATTTAACAAATTTTATCTTTTTAATTTTCATATTTATAAAATTTGTTTTTGGACAATTAGATTTTTATGCTGAAAGATTTAGATTAAAAAATATTTTTGTAAATTTTTCAATTGATTCAATTTTTGCATTTATGCTTTTTATTTTTTTAAAAAAAGTAGAAATATTTTATGTTTTCAGTGCCGTTTTTTTCTTTCAAATAGTATTTCGGAAAATAATATCTTCGATTTACATGAAAAAGAAAAATGTCCTGATTTTTGGCTCAAACCATATTGAAAACAATATTCAAGAAGATATTATAGCTAGCTTAGATTATAACTACATAGGCTATATTTCCAACAACAAAAGTCGTGCAACAAAATATTTAGTCGGAAATTATGCTGAAATGGAAAAGATAATAAAAGAAAAAAAAATTGATCTTCTTGTAATTGTGAAAGATATAAGAAGTCCTGATTTTAAAAAATATTTAAAGCGCCTTTTTGATTTAAAAATAAATGGATTAAAAGTTTTGAGCTATGAGATATTCAACGAAGAAATTCAAAAGAAAATAGATGCAAACACCATTGATGAAGAATGGCTTCTTCAGTCCAATGGCTTTGATATTTTAAACGATGGAATGGAAAAAAATATGAAGCGAGGAGTAGATCTGGTCATATCTTTGACACTGATGGTTCTACTTGCACCAGTGGCACTAATTGTAGCAATTTTAATAAAGTTGGAGTCAAAGGGACCCGTAATTTTCAAGCAGGTGAGAATTGGAGAAAACATGGTTCCATTTAAAGTGTACAAATTTAGAAGTATGAAAATACACGATCCAAAAAAATACTCAAAATACACACAAGACAACGACAAAAGAGTGACAAAAGTGGGGAAGTTTATTAGAAAGACTCGAATAGATGAGCTGCCTCAACTTTTTTGTATTCTAAAAGGAACAATGAGTTTTGTGGGACCAAGACCCGAATGGGACATTCTAGCCAAGGAATATGAAAAAAAAATACCATACTACAATTTAAGACATATGATAAAACCTGGATTAACAGGATGGGCACAAGTGATGTATCCATACGGCGAAAACATTGAAGATACAAAAAGAAAGTTAGAATATGATTTATACTATTTAAAACATCAAGATTTAATTTTAGATGTTTTGATAATTTTTAAAACAATTAAAGTGATATTATTTGGAAAAGGTAAATAAAATTGGAGGATTTTATGAAGGGAATTATTCTTGCGGGAGGAAGTGGTACAAGACTTTACCCAGTTACAAAGTCGATTTCAAAGCAGATATTACCTATATATGATAAACCAATGATTTATTATCCTTTATCTGTTCTTATGCTAGCAAATATCAGAGAAATATTAATAATTTCTACAAAAAGAGATTTGCCATTATTTAAGGAACTTTTAGGAGATGGAAGTGATTTGGGAATAAATCTTGAATATAAAGTTCAAGAAAAGCCAAATGGGCTTGCAGAGGCTTTTATAGTTGGCGAAAAGTTTATAAAAAATGACAATGTTTGTCTTATTCTAGGAGACAACATATTTTATGGCAGCGGTTTTTCAGGACTACTAGAAGAAGTTACATCTTTAAAAAAAGGAGCGGTAATATTTGGCTATCCAGTAAAAGATCCAAGAGCTTACGGAGTTGTAGAATTTGATAAAAATGGAAAAGCAATTTCGTTGGAAGAAAAGCCTGAAAATCCAAAATCAAATTACGCAATACCTGGGTTGTACTTTTATGACAATACAGTCATAAGTAAAGCTAAAACTCTAAAGCCATCAAATAGAGGAGAATTAGAGATTACCGCTATAAATAAAAAATATTTAAAAGAAAGTAAATTGAATGTTAAAAAATTTGGAAGAGGAATAGCGTGGTTAGACACAGGAACTCCTGAAGGATTATTAGAAGCCTCAAATTTTGTAGAAGTAATACAAAAAAGACAAGGATTTTATATCGCTTGTTTGGAGGAAATCGCTTATCAAAAAAATTGGATATCAAAAGAACAGTTATTGCATAAAATAAACGAATTAAAGAATTGTGATTACAAAGTTTATTTAAAAAATTTATTAAACTAATTTTTTTAAATAAATTTTATTGAAAAAGGAGGAAAAATGATATCAGTAGTAATTATGGCTGGAGGAAAAGGTGAGAGGTTTTGGCCAAAAAGTCGAGTGAGTATGCCAAAACAATTTTTATCTTTGACATCAGATGGAAAGTCTATGATTCAACATACTGTAGAAAGATTGAAGGAACTAGTTGAAATAGAAAACGTGTATATTGTTACAAATGAACTTTATGTAGACTTGGTAAAGGAACATGTATCAAATATTCCAAATGAAAATATAATTGTAGAGCCAATAGCTAAAAATACAGCTCCATGTATTGCTTTAGCGGCAGAATATATAGCAAAAAAAGATAAAAATGCTAAAATGATAGTGTTACCTTCAGATCATTTAATCAAATTCAATGAAATTTTTATTGATACTTTAAAAACAGCTTTGGATGTAGTTGAGAAAGGTGAAAATCTTGTAACAATAGGAATTACCCCAAATTATCCTGAAACAGGGTATGGATATATAAATTTTAAAAAAGCTCAAAATCTTGAACATAATGTCTACGAAGTTTTAAAATTTGAAGAAAAACCAGATTTAGAAAAAGCAAAGGAATACTTAACAAGTGGTCAATATCTTTGGAACAGTGGAATGTTCGTTTGGAAAGTTTCAACAATTTTAGAAAATTTCAAAAAATTTTTGCCTGAAATCTATAAAAGTATAAAAAGAATTGGCGAAACTATTGGAACCCCAAATTATGATAAAGTTTTGAAGCAAGAATTTTTAAGCATTCCTTCAGAATCAATAGATTATGGAATTATGGAAAAAGCTGAAAATATTTATGTAATACCTGGAAATTTTGGTTGGGATGATGTTGGAAGCTGGTTATCATTAGAAAGAATAAATAAAACAAATCAAGATGGAAATGTAATAAATGGAAATGTAATTAGCATTAAAACTAAAAATTCAATAATTCAGGGAACTGAAAAATTAATTGCGACAATTGGATTGGAAGATATAATAATAGTTGATACAAAAGATGCAATACTAATTTGTAACAAAGATAATACTCAAGAAGTAAAAGCGGTAATAAATAATTTAAAAATATGCAACAGGACAGAGTATTTATAAAAATAAATAAAACTTTAGGAGGATAAAATTTTTATGAAAAAAGCTTTAATAACAGGAATAACAGGACAAGATGGTTCATATTTAGCAGAATTATTATTAGAAAAAGGATATGAAGTATATGGATTAGTTAGAAGAAAAAGTAGAACTAGTTTTGGAAATATAGAACATAGAAAAGATGAAATTAAATTTATATATGCTGATATGATAGATATTGTTTCATTAGTGAATGTTATGAAAATTTCTCAAGCTGATGAGGTATACAATTTAGCGGCACAGTCATTCGTTGGAACTTCTTGGGAACAGCCAGTGGCAACAGCTGATATTGATGGGATTGGTGCATTAAATATGTTGGAAGCAATTAGAATTGTAAAGCCAGAGGCAAGATTTTATCAAGCATCTACAAGTGAAATGTTCGGATTAGTTCAAGCGATTCCGCAGACTGAAGATACTCCATTTTATCCAAGAAGTCCATATGGGGTAGCTAAATTATACGGACACTGGATAACTAAAAACTATAGAGAAAGTTATGGTATGTTTTCTTGCTCAGGAATTTTGTTTAATCACGAATCTGAAAGAAGAGGAAAAGAATTTGTAACAAGAAAAATTACAGATGCAGTAGCTAGAATAAAATTGGGAGTTCAAGACGTATTGGAACTTGGAAATCTTGATGCAAAACGTGACTGGGGGCATGCAAAAGACTATGTGAGAGCGATGTGGCTAATGTTGCAGCAGGATAAAGCGGATGACTATGTAATCGCAACAAATGAAACTAGAACAGTTAGAGAATTCGTGGAAACTGCGTTTAAACATGTGAACATAGATATCGTTTGGGAAGGAAAAGATGAGAAAGAAATAGGGAAAGATTCTAAAACTGGAAATGTTATAGTAAGAGTAAATCCTAAGTTTTATAGACCTGCGGAAGTGGATATCTTAATTGGAAAGCCAACAAAAGCTGAAACTAAATTGGGATGGAAAAGAGAAATACCATTTGCCAAATTAGTTGAAAGAATGATAGAAAACGATTTGGAATTAGTCAAAAAAGAAATCAAATTAAAATCACTTTAATTTTAAGGAGAATAAATGAAAGCATTAATAACAGGTGTTGATGGCTTTGTAGGTAAGTATTTATCTGAATATCTTTTGAAACAAAAGTATGAAGTGTATGGTACAACTATTTCAGAAAAATATAAAAATGAAAAAATAAAAATTTATAAAATGAACTTATTGGATGAAAAAGAAGTAAATAAAGTAATTAAGATGATAAAACCAGATAAAATATTTCATTTGGCAGGACAAAGTGCAGTTGGACTTTCGTGGGAAAAACCTGTTTTAACTGTAAATATAAATGTAAATGGAACATTAAATTTACTTGAAGCAGTAAGAAATTACAGCAAAGATTCAAAAATATTAATAGTTGGTTCAAGTGATCAATATGGACCAATAAAGCCAGAAGAGTGCCCAATTAAGGAAAGTAAAATTCAAAATCCTCAAAGTCCATATGGTGTAAGTAAAAAGGCACAGGAAGAAATGTGCAAACTTTATGTAAATGCCTATCATACGAATATAATAATGGTTAGAGCTTTTAATCATATCGGAGCAGGACAAAGTACAAATTTTGTTGTGGCGGATTTTGCAAGTAAAATAGCTCAAATTGAAAAGGGAAGTGAACCTGTGCTAAAAGTGGGAAATTTAGAGACTTTCAGGGATTTTACAGATGTCAGAGATATAGTTAGGGGCTATAGTTTACTTTTAGAAAAAGGGAAAATTGGAGAAATTTATAATATAGGTTCAGGAAAAGAAGTTAAAGTAAGTGAAATTTTAAAAAAATTGATAAGTATGTCAAAAAAAGAAATAAAAATAGAAATTGATCCTAATAAATTTAGACCTGTAGATGTACCACTTGTAGTATGTGATAACAGTAAAATAAAAAAAGATACAGGATGGGAAACAGAGTTCCTTATTGACGATACGTTAGAAGAAGTATTGGAATATTGGAGAAGTGTTATTATAGAAAGGAGAGAATAACAATAGGAGTTATTCAGTTGTTATGTTTGAAAGAATAAAAGAAATTTTAAAATTTAAAGAAATGATAAAAAGTTTCACAATAAGAGAATTAAGAACCAGATATAAAGGTTCTTTTTTGGGTTTTCTTTGGACTTTTGTTAATCCTTTAATGCAATTAATAGTATATTCATTTATGTTTCCTTTTATATTGAAAGTAAGTGAAAAAAATTATACAATGTTTTTATTTGTAGCATTAGTTCCTTGGACTTTTTTTACAACTTCACTTCAAGGGTCATGTAATTTAATAGTAGGTAATAGTAGTTTAGTTACAAAAGTTTATTTTCCAAGAGAAATATTACCATTAACTTATACTTTAAGTGGTCTGTGTAATACATTTTTTAGCTATATAATAGTTTTTCTAATGTTATTGATATTTAAAGTTCCTTTAACCGTGAACTTATTTTGGCTTCCATTAATATTAATAGGTCAAACAGTTTTAAATTTGGGACTGTCTTTAATGGCTGCTAGTATAAATGTTTTTTTTAGAGATTTTGAATATTTAGTTAATGTAGGAATTTTAGCATTATATTTTACAACACCTGTTATGTATAGTATAGATATATTGCCTCAAAATTTACAGAAGGCATTAATGTTTTTTAATCCAATGGTGGGCTATACAATTTTATATCGTGATGTAATGTATTATGGTAAATCTTTAAATACAAGTATAGCTATCCACGTTATTTTATATTCTATTATTGTTTTTATATTAGGATATTTGATATTTCAAAAATTACAAAAAAGATTTTCAGAAATATTATAGCTTAGATTAAGTTTGTAGTATAAAATATTTCAGAAAGTAGAGGTAAATTAATTGAAAGAAACGGTTATCGAAATAAAAAATGTAACAAAAAAATTTAGATTGTATTCTGATAGGCCTACATCTTTAAAAGAAACTGTTATAAAAAAAATGAAAATAAAGTATACGGAATTTTATGCATTAAGAGATATATCTTTTGATGTAAAAAAAGGGAGTACTTTAGGATTAATCGGAACAAATGGAAGCGGAAAAAGTACATTGTTGAAAATAATAAATAGAACAATGTTTCCAGATAAAGGAAAAATAAAAATTAGGGGAAAAGTAGCTAGTTTAATAGAATTGGGTGCAGGGTTTCATCCTGAATTATCAGGAAGAGAAAACATATATAATAATGCCACAATATTTGGGTTTTCGAAAGAAGAAATTGATAAAAGAATGCCAGAAATTATAGCTTTTTCTGAATTAGGAGAATTTATAGATAATGCTTTAAGAACTTATTCTTCTGGGATGTATGCAAGGTTAGCATTTTCAGTGGCAATTCATGTTGATGCTGATATATTATTGGTTGATGAAATATTAGGAGTTGGAGATATAAATTTTCAAGCAAAATGTGCGAATAAAATATATGAAATGAAAAATAAAGGGACAACTATAATTTTGGTAACACATGATATGTCAACTATAGATAGACTTTGTGATTATGCTGTCTGGTTGGATAAAGGAGTAAAAGTAGCGGAAGGAAACCCAAAAACTATAGAAAATGCTTATTTAAAGTTTATGGCAGAAAAACAAGATCAAAATAATATAAAAAAGCTTACAGATGCAGAAAAAAACAAAAAAAAGATAACTTATTTAGGTGAAAATAGTGGTAATGGAGATATAATTTTTACTAACTATAAATTATTGGATGAAAAAAATGTAGATAGACGATCATTTTATATTGGTCAGAAAATAAGTTTGAAACTTGAATATTATTCAAATATAGCGCCAGAAAAAATAGAAGTAAACATTGGATTTGAAATATTAACTAAAGATGGAAGGCTGATATATTCGTCAAATATGAAACAAGATAATTATAATATGGAGAAATTGAGATTTAAATCAAAAGGGATAATAGAATTAATATTTGATGATTTAAAATTATTACCAGGAGATTATAAAATAGGAATAAATTTAACAAATATAAACAGTACTGTTTGTTATGATTGTTATAAAGAAATAACAGAGTTTAAAATATATGGAGTTTCAAAAGGGGCAGGAATTGTTGATATTTCTCATAGCTATAAAATTGATGGAGAAAATATAAATAAATTTTAGATAAATTAAATTTTAGGAGGAATTTATGATAATATTAGCTCATAGAGGATATTGGAAAAAATTATCCGAAAGAAACACAGAAGAAGCCTTAAAAAAAGCATTTTCAAAAGGTTATGGAATCGAATCAGATATTCGTGATTACGATGGGAAATTAGTTATATCTCATGATCCAGCAAACAAAAATTGCATGGCTGCAGAGGAACTTTTTAAAGAACTTACAAAATACGATAATAAACTTTGTTTTGCCATAAATATAAAAGCGGACGGATTAGGAGAAGAATTGTCAAAACTTTTGAAGGAAAATAATATAACAAATTATTTTTGTTTTGATATGTCTGTACCACAAATGATATATTATTGTGAGAATAATTTTAATGTCTTTGCTAGACAAAGTGAATATGAATCTGAGCCTTTATTATTGTATAAAGAGTCTCAGGGTGTCTGGATAGATGCTTTTTATGACGACAGCTGGATAACAGAAGAATTGATTTCAAAACATATAAAAAATGGTAAAAAAATATGTTTAGTATCTCCAGAACTGCATTCACAATCACATTTAGATTTTTGGAAAAAATTAAAAAATTTCAATTTAGATTATTCAAAAATTATGTTGTGTACAGATGTACCTGATGAAGCAAATGAATTCTTTAATAAGGAGATGACTAAATAATGATAAAAGCTATTATTTTTGATATGGATGGGGTTCTTATAGAAGCAAAAGATTGGCATTATGAAGCTTTAAATAAGGCTTTATCTCTTTTCGGATATGAAATAAGTAGGTATGATCATTTAGTTACTTACGATGGTTTACCAACATCAAAGAAACTTGAAATGCTGAGTATGGAAAGAGGATTGCCAAGAAAATTACATAAATTTATAAATGAATTAAAACAACAATATACTGTAGATAAAATTTTTACAGATTGTTTTCCTATGTTTCATCATGAATATGCTTTGGCAAAACTAAAAAGTGAAGGATATAAATTAGCTGTTGGATCTAATTCGATAAGAAATACAATAGATTTGATGATGCAAAAAAGTAATTTAAAAGAATATTTGGATTTCTTTTTGAGCAATCAAGATGTTAAGAAAGGAAAACCAGATCCTGAAATTTATAATAAAGCAATAGAAAGATTAGGATTAAGTCCAAAAGAATGTATGATTGTAGAAGATAATTTTAATGGAATTGCTGCGGCAAAAGCATCAGGAGCTCATGTGATGGAAGTTGAAACAGTTTATGATGTAAATTATGAAAATATAAAAGCACATATAAAAAAAGCGGAAGAGGGGGTAATATAAATGAAAATAATAGTTCCTATGGGTGGAGATAACGAAAGTATTACAACACAATATATGCGTTCATTATATGAAATAGAAAAGAAAACAGTATTACAACATGTTTATGAACATCTATCCAAAATAGACAATGCGGAGTTTATATTTATTGTAAAAAGAGAAGATGTTTCAAAATATCATATAGATGATATGATAAAATTATTAGTACCGAATGTTAGAGTAATTATAGCGGAAAGAGATACAAAAGGCTCAATTTGTACTTGTTTATTAGCTATTGATAGTCTTGATGATGAAGAATCTCTAATTATAGTTGGTGCTGATCAAGTGTTAAACATTAACTTGAATGAAGTTGTAAATAATTTTATTAAAAATGATTACGATGCCGGAACAATTATTTTTGAAGATATTCACCCAAAATGGTCTTATGTAAAATTAGATGAAAGTGGACTTGTCATACAGGCTGCAGAAAAAAGACCGATAAGTAAAAATGCAACTACAGGATTTTATTATTATAAAAAAGCAAAAGATTTTCTTGATTCAGCGACATTGATGATAAAAAAAGGAGCAAGTGTAAATGGGGTTTATTATGTTGCACCTTCCTTGAATGAAATGGTTTTAAAACAGAAAAAAATAGGTACTTATAGAGTTGATAAGTCAAATTACTTTAATTTGAAAAAACAAAGCGGAAGAGAAGAGTATGAAAATTACTTAAAAGGAGTAAAATAATGAAAGTGTCACACATTAGTAAAATGAAAGGTGGATGGTTTGTAGGAAATTTTGAACCGACACTTTATAAAACAAATGATGCTGAAGTCGCAGTAAAAGAGTATAAAACAGGAGATTATGGGGTAAGACATTATCATAAAATAGCAACAGAATTAACTGTTATAGTCAGAGGTACTGTTAAAATGAATGATATTGAGTACAACGAAGGAAGTATTATAATTATGGAACCAGGTGAAAAAACGGACTTTTTAGCGGTGACAGATACAATAACTGTCGTTGTAAAACTTCCAGGTGCAAATAATGATAAATATATTGATAAAGGAGAGTAAAAGAATGTTAAATATAGTAGTTCCTATGGCAGGAAGAGGAAGTAGATTTGCAAATGCAGGATATAAATTACCAAAACCATTAATAATGGTTCATGATAAACCAATGATACAATATGTTACAAATAATATAAGACCAAAAAAAGAACATAGATTTATATATCTTTGTTTACAAGAACATATCGAAAAATATGATTTAATAAACAAATTGGAAGAAATTTCACCAAATTGTATTATCGTTCCTGTTGACAGAGTAACAGAAGGAGCAGCTTGTACTGTTTTGTTGGCAGAAAAATATATAAATAATGATGATGAGATGATGATAGCAAATTCGGATCAATATGTAGATATTGATATAAATGATTATATCAAAGCTCAAGAGGGATATGATGGGCTTATCATGACAATGAAAGCTGATGATCCAAAATGGTCATTTATAAAATATGATGAAAATAATTTGGTAACAGATGTTCAAGAAAAAGTGGTAATATCTGATGAGGCTACAGTTGGAATATATAATTTTGCTAAAGGATCAGATTTTGTGAAATATGCAAAACAAATGATAGAAAAAGAAATTCGTGTAAATGGTGAGTATTATGTAGCTCCAGTATATAATGAAATGATAAAAGATAAAAAGAGAATAACATTTTATAATATAGGAAGCGAAAATAACGGAATGTATGGTTTGGGAATTCCAGCAGATTTAAATAAATTTTTAGAAAACCCAATTTCAAGAAAAATAGATTGAGGAGAGTATAATTAATGAATGAAGAATATTTATTAAATTTAGCGCAGGAATCTAATAACAAACAAGCTTGGATTGGTACAAGACCCCCATTTAATATGGAGGTGGTAGATTTATTAAATTGTACTAATTTTAGACTAACAACAGAATATCACCAGAAATATGATGTAGTGTGGTTATATGAACATATGCTCAGCGATTTGAAATATAATGGTTGGAAGATTATTTTGGATGAAATTATTAGAATGATTTCACAAAAAGGGAAAATTGTTATAAGAAGTTGTGAAACAGAACAAATGACAATAGTGAAAATAAAAAGTTATTTTTATAGAAGATATGGACTTAATGTGTTCTTAGAATTTGAAAGTTTTAATAAAGAAAGTATGATATGGACAATAGTTTTAAATGTACAAAGAGAAAATTTTGAGCTATATAAAGATAGTAGCTGGACATTTGCTATGTTAACAAGTGGGAAAAAAGAAGAAAATGTCTTAAAATTTATAAAATCTATAAGAAATTCAGAAGAGGGATTAAAACACGAGATTATTATTGCAGGCCCAAGAAGTAAAAACTATGATATTTATAATGTAAAATATTTAGATTTGTCTGATTTTAGAGATGAGCAATATGCTGAAATAAGCAGAAAAAAAAATGCAATAGCTAATATTGCAACAAAAGCAAATATTTTGATAGCACATGATAGATATGTTCTTAGCGATTCATTTTTTTCAGGGTTTAAAAATTTTGGTTATGATTTTGATTTTCTTACAATAAAGCAGTATTATGAATCAGGAAAAGAATTTCCCGCTTATTGTTGTAGAGCAAGTTCCGATTTGATATGGGCGACTCCTTTTAAAGTTGATAATTACAATCAGTGTTATGAAAGTCAGTATATAAATGGTGGATTAATGATATTTAAAACTAATACTTTAAAAAATATAAAATTTAATGATTTACTTATGTGGAATCAAATGGAAGATGTAGAAATTTGCAAAGAATTTATGAAATGTGGAATAGTTCCTAGAATGAATTATTTTTCTGCTGCAAAAACATTGGGAATTAGTGAAAAATATACAGGAACTTTTAAGAAAGTTCCTAGAAATTTGGAATTAATCGTTAATCCTGTGAATATGGAATTAGAAGATTATGATGAAAAAAATAATTATATTTATTCTTTTATTGCTAAAATATTACCTAAAAAGTTCAAGAGTAGTAAATTTTATTTAAAAATTAGAAAAAAACTTATAGGAAGATAAAGAGGGTTGGAGGATATAATTAAATGAAAAAGGTAGCATTTTTAGTGGAACCTAATTTTAAAAAATTGCATTATGGAGTGAGAAATTATTTTTCTACAATTAAAGAAATTCTTTCAGAGAAATTTGAAGTAGAGTATATTACATATATTATTTTTGAAAGTGAAGTTTTGTGGTATAAATTGAATTTTCAAGATATTGAAACTGGAGAAAAAAAGAAGACAAGTATATTAAAATTGATAAAAATATAAAAAAATTTAATTATTTCAAATATTTGAGATTTGAAAAAAAACTTGTTAAACAAAAAGATATTTTTGATTGCTATTTTCAGTTTTTAGGAACTTCTTTAAAGAATCAGAATTACGATATATGTATTATTACAAATCCTTGGTTATTAAAAAAAAATTGTAAAATAGAGGCAAAAAAGATTTATGGATTTGTATATGATTTTATTGCAAATTTGTTTGTATTAACAAAAGAAGAAAAGCCTTTTGACTGGTCAAATAAACATAGAATAGGTTATGAAGTCTATAATAAAATCTGTGATTGTATAATTGCAGATTCTGAAATAATATGTAAACAATATAAAAAAATATATCCAGAAGTTAGTGATAAAGTTTTTTATTTAAAGCCTTTCCCTCCAATATATTATAAAAACGTTAAATATACAACAGAAAAAAAAGAAAATTCGATAATTCTTGCTGCACCTTTTGATAGTAGAAAAGGATTGTATAATATGCCAGAATTGATTAATTCAATTGCTTCAAAATTAGATTATTTGTATATTTTTGGTAAACCACGATGTACAATTGATGAATTTAATGATTTTTTTTCTGGATTGAACGTAAAAAAAATTGTATATTATCCTTCTGTTTCAAATGAAAAATTAATTGAATTGTATAAAAAATGTAAATTTTTATTATTCCCATCTTTGGAAGAAGGACTAGGATTGCCTCTTATTGAAGCTCAAATTTGTGGATGTAGAGTGGTTACAACAAATAAAAAACCGATGAATACATTAGGGGTTAATGGATATTTATATTTAAATATTAATGATGATGCTGCAAATAAAAAAGATAAAAAAATAAACAAACAGAAAAAAATTCAATGAAATTGAAATAAAAGAAATAAATGAAATTCTATTAGATAATGATTTTGATTTTAAGAATTTAAGTAAATTGTCGTGGGAAAGATTTTCGTTTCAAAAAATATTGGATTTTTTTAGTGAATAGGAGGAGTTTTTCTTGAAGGTTATACAAAAATTTTTTATTTTTTCATTTTTGACTGTTATATTTGTAGTTGGAATTTTTTTTATGTTAAATATAAATATCCAAATACCATTGTATAAAGTTGCAGATAAATATTCGAAGCCTGATGTAAAATGGAAAAAATTTTATATGGAAAATATCAAACAGAATATGAAAATTGGTTTTCTGAAAATGTTTCTTTTAGAAGTTTTGGATTAAAGGGAATGAATCAAATATTATATGCTTTTGATAGTTTAAGTGATATAGATAGAGGAAAAAGTAATGTTTTATTTTATAAAGATTGGACAAAAAGGTTTTTTATAAATGAAGAATTTGATAATTTTATAGGAAAAAAAGGGAATTTGGATAAGTATATTGAAAATATTGAATATATTAATAAATATTTTAATTCTCATAATAAAAAATTAATTTATCTTATCACGCCTAATAAAGCAGAGGTGTATGAAGAAAAACTGCCATTACGTTATAAAATAATAGATAAACTAATTTCAGAAAATGAAAAAACAAAAATAAGAAGAGAAATTTCGAATAAACTGAAAGAAAAAAATATTTTAAATATAGATTTTACACCTCAGATTGAACATTTAAAAGATAAAGGTGTAAAAGTTTTTCCGAAAACAGGAGTTCATTGGAATGGAATATCTGCTTCTGAAGCAATTAGAGAAACAGTAGATAAACTAAATACAGAAGGAACTCAAATTCCAAAAATAGAAGGTACAAGGATAGTAAAATTAAAAACTCCTTTTCGTCAAGAAGAACTTGACGGGAAAAATTTAATGAATGTTTATTTTTCTAAATTTGATTCAAAATATTTTGATGTAAAGTTAATTACTGAAAAAAAAGAAAAAAAAATAAACGTTTTCTCAATATCTACTAGTTTTTCTCAAGCGTTAGTAGATACATTAAATTATGATATGCCATTTAAAAAATATAAAAGATATTTTTATAATACTTATTTTTCTGTACTTGAATACAAAAATGGAAAAAATACATTATCTGATATGAATATGGGGAATATGAAAAATTCGGATTACGAAGATATAGTAAAGAATTACGATATTCTAATAATTGAGCATACAAGTATTCAACTTCCAGAATCCCATATTGAATTTGTAAATAATTTTTCTAATTATTTAAGAAATTTAGAAAATAAAAAAGTTTTTACAGAAAACAAGAATATACACAAAGGAGGGAATTAGATAATGGTATTTACATCATCAATATTTCTATTTTTATTTTTACCAATAACATTATTTGGCTATTATTTTATTAATCCAAAGTTTAAAAATGGGTGGTTATTTTTAATGTCATTAATTTTTTATTCTTGGAGTGGTATTTATTATGCATTATTATTTTTATTTTCGGCATATGTAAATTATTTATTTGGTCTTTGGATGAGTAAAAATAATGAAACAAAAACTAGAAAATTAATATTAAGTTGTTCATTAATTTGGAATTTAGGATTATTATTTTTCTTTAAATATTTTTCTTTTGTATTAGTTAATTTTGAAAAAATTGTAAAAGTTTTTATTCCAACTTTTGTAATAGAAATTCCTAAAATTACATTGCCAGTAGGAATATCATTTTTTACATTTCAAATAATGTCCTATATAATCGATTTATATAGAAACCAAATTCAAGTTCAAAGAAAATTTACTAATTTAGGATTGTATATAATGTTATTTCCACAGTTAATAGCAGGACCTATTGTAAGATACATTGACGTAGAAAAAGAAATCAATGATAGAAAAGTTAGTATAGATTTATTTGATGAGGGAATTCGAAGATTTATATTAGGATTTTCAAAAAAAATATTAATTGCGAACACAATGGGCGCTTGGGCAGATATAGTTTTTAATACGCCATGGGATAAAATGAGTTCTCCAATGGCTTGGTTAGGAGTTTTTGGGTATTCAATGCAGATTTTTTTTGATTTTTCAGCGTATTCAGATATGGCAATAGGATTAGGAAAAATGTTAGGATTTAATTTTTTAGAAAATTTTAATTATCCTTATTGTTCAACAAGTATACAAGAATTTTGGCGAAGATGGCATATGTCATTGTCGCAATGGTTTAGAGATTATTTATATATACCACTTGGAGGAAATAGAAAAGGGGAAAAAAGAACATATATAAACTTAGTAATAGTATTTTTTTGTACTGGATTATGGCATGGTGCCTCTTGGAATTTCGTGATTTGGGGATTATTTCATGTTTTTTTTATAATTTTGGAGAGAATAAAATTAAAAAAAACATTGGAAAGAGTACCTAAAATATTACAACGTGTTTATTTATTATTAGTAATTAGTATAAGTTGGGTTTTTTTTCGTTCTGATAATGTTTTAAATGCAATTATTTATATAAAAAGGTTATTTTTCTTTAAATTTGATCATTTAGAATATTTTATCATTGAGTTAGAAAATTGGAAGCTATTCATAGCACTACTTGCAATATTATTTTCAACACCATTAATTCCAAAAATAGAAAAATATTTATTAAAAAAGTTAAAATCTGAAAACTTAAGAATAATTCATGAAATAATAGTTCGATGTGGTTATATAATAATATTTATTATAGCAATATGTTTCATGTTTGGAGAAAATTTTAATCCATTTATTTATTTTAGATTTTAAAAATAGGTTATGAATGTGAAAGGGATTATATATTATGAGAGAATTTAAAGCATTGGAAAGTTTAAGATTTTTTGCAGCGATTTTAGTTGCGTTGGTACATATTTTTGGCGTTTACGGTAAAGGAAATTTGATTCCTTACTCTTTTGTTTTATCTGTTGACTTCTTTTTTGTTTTGAGTGGATTTGTTATAACATATAAAAATTCAAAAATTAAAAACAGTTTGGATTACACAAAAAAGTTTTTATATGGAAGGGTAATTAGACTTTTGGTTCCGTACATGTTAATTATTGTATTCTATTATATTGTATTATATAGAATACTTTTTGGACGTCATATCACATTAATTCAAGGGTTCGTAGAGTTTTTTATGTTACAAATTATGGGATTGAATATAGACAATACTGCTAATTTAAGTGTTTTGACTACAGCATTAATTGCATGGGCTGTTGGATTAGAATTGTATATAGGAAGTTTTTATTTTCCTGCTATTCATTGGATTAAGAATAAAAGTAGAGTTTTGTTGTTTCTTTTTTGTATAGCACTATTTATAGTTTCTTTAAGTATTATTACACATAATTCTGATAGATTTTTAGATGTTCATTACCAAGAATGGCATGGGATCCCGCTGGGGATTTTCAGAATACTAATTTCTTATAGTGTTGGAACTGTATCGGCATTGGTTTATGATAAAATAAAAGAAATTAAATTCAAGTATAACGAAAATCTGCTTTATAGCGGTTTAGAAATAATAATATTTTTAATATTACTTAGATATTATGGTAGAGTAGATTATTATAGAGGAAATGAATATTTATTTCCTATAATTGCAGGATTAATGATTATAGTATTTGCACAAGAAAAAGGGATTTTATCAAACCTTTTAAATAAAATATATTATTTGGGATTATTAAGTTATTCAATATATTTATTACATCCTATTTATATTCGTATATTTCAATATTTTAATCTAAAATTTGATATCTATTTAATTATTATTTATTTAGTGTGTATTATAGTGGGTTCTTCTTTATTTTATAAAAATATAGAAAAATTTATAATAAAATGGAAATACGATGTAAAAAATAAATGTTAAAATCATGAGCATTAAACATTTTGTATTCAACAAAAAAGAACAATAAATCAATAGCAGCATAATGACAACTACAAATAAGTAACTGTGATTAAAAGTATTTTATTTCTCCAAATTTATATTTTGTAATTCTGTAATATGAATAGATTTTTTTCTTCAAAAATAGTATAATAAATTACAATAGAAAAAAAGGCTGGAGGTTTATTCATGGAGGATAAATTGAAAAGAGGATTACCAATAGGCACTGAAGATTTTGGAGAAATTATTGAACAAGGAAGTTTTTATGTTGATAAAACTGCATTTATAGAAGAAATATTGAAAGATAATGCTAAAGTAAAGTTATTTACACGTCCTAGAAGATTTGGTAAGACATTAACGCTATCTATGTTAAGATATTTTTTTGATATAGAAAATAAAAATAGGAATAGAGAACTCTTTTCTGAATTATATATTTCAAATAGTGAATATATAAAATATCAGGGGCAATATCCTGTGATTTTTGTTACATTTAAAGATTTGAAGGAAGATACATGGGAAGAGTGTCTTAAAAGTGTGAAATCGTTAATTTCAGATTTGTATGATAAGTATAGTTTTATACGAAAAAATCTGGATGACAGGAATAAAAAGAAATTTGATAAAATATTTTATGAAGAAGATGGAAATTATGAGAAAGGATTATTAGATATTTCGAAATATTTATATCGATATTATGGTAAAAGAGTAATTCTTTTGATAGATGAGTATGATACTCCTCTTATAAATGCCTATGAGAAAGGATTTTATGACAAGGCAATAACTTTTTTTAGTACGCTTTATAGTTCGGTATTAAAGACAAATGATTATCTTCAAACTGGAGTTCTTACTGGGATACTTAAAGTTGTAAAAGAAGGAATATTTTCTGGACTTAACAATATCGAAGTTTATACAGTTTTTGATGAACACTATTCCAGTTTTTTTGGATTTACTGAAAAAGAGGTGGAGAAAACTGTCAAGGAATATGGATTGGCAGATGAGATTGCGAAAGTTAAGAAGTGGTATGATGGGTATAAGTTCGGAAATTCAGAGATTTATAATCCTTGGAGCATATTAAAATATTTAAAAAGAGGAAAAACAGAGTCATACTGGATAAATACAGCTTCCGATCTTACAATATTAAGACTTTTAAAACAGGCAAATGATTCTATGTTTGAAGGGCTATTAAATATTTTTAATGGAGAAAATTCAGTGCAGCAAATAGATGTGTCTTCTGAAATGAATAGTATGCAAGATTCTCAAGAAATATGGCGACTAATGTTATTTAGTGGATATTTAACTGTTGATAAAAAGATAGACGAGAAGACATATTCTCTAAAATTGCCAAATTATGAAGTTAAGTCATTTTTTAAAGAAAAATTTTTGGATTATAACTATAAAGAAAATAAAGGCTTATTTAAAAAGATGATAAACGCGTTATTATTAAAAGACATTACTAAATATGAAGAAATTTTACGGAAAATATTACTAAATTCTATGAGCTATCACGATGGTGCAAAAGAAGAAAAATTTTATCATAACCTGATTTTAGGAATGCTTCTGTATCTTGATGATAAATATAGTATAAAATCGAACATAGAAGAAGGATATGGAAGAACAGATGTATTAATGTTTCCTCTAAACAAAAAATTAAACCCAGGATTTATATTTGAATTTAAGGTATCTGAAAAAGGCGATGATGAATCAATGGAAAAAGCAGTAAATGAAGCATTAAATCAAATAAAAGATAAAGAATATGAAGTAGAGATGCAACAACATAAAGTAAAGGATATATTAAATTTAGGAATAGCTTTTAATGGTAAAAAAGTAAAAGTAAAATTGGGATAAAATAAAAATTTTTAGTAGTTATTAAGTTCGTTATGATTTTTTATTAATAAAATTCAGGAGATTTTATGAGCAGAAAAACAATAGTTTTATCAGGAATAAATTTCAGCGAAGGCGGTCCTTTAACAATTTACAAGGAATGTCTTAGATGTGTGGAAGAATATCTTTTAAAGGATTATGAAATAATAGCTCTTGTGCATAATAAAGAACTTTTTTCTGAATTTGATTCTAGGATAAGATTTATTGAATTTAAGGATTCTAAAAAAAGTTATCTTAAAAGAATATACTATGAGTACATTTATTTTAAAAAGTTGTCAAAAAAATTTAAGCCATATCTATGGTTTTCTTTACACGATATGACGCCAAATGTAACAGCAGATAAAAGAGTGGTATATTGTCATAATCCAATGATGTTTTATAATATGACAAAAGAAGAGAGAAAAAAATCATTTAAATTATTTCTTTTTTCAAAATTTTATAAGTATATCTATAAAATAAATATAAAAAAAAATAATTATGTTATTGTACAACAGGATTGGATACGAGAGGAATTTAAAAAAGCTTTTAAAATAAAAAATGTTATTGTGGCACATCCAGAAGTTAATTTAGGTAATTTGAAAATAAATAAAAATATAGAGATTGAGAAAAACAGTTTTCTTTATCCTAGTTTTCCACGAGTTTTTAAAAATTTTGAAGTGATTTGTGAAGCCACTAAAATATTGGAAAATAAAGGAATTAAAAATTTGAAGGTTTATTTGACGATAGACGGGAGTGAAAATATTTATTCAAAAGAAATTGTTGAAAAATATAGTCAACTTGAATGTATTGAATTTATTGGATTACAGTCAAGAGAAAATTTAATGAAATATTATAATAAAGTGGAAACGGTAGTATTTCCTTCTAAAATTGAGACTTGGGGATTGCCAATTACAGAAGCAAAGGAATTAAGAAAAAAAATAATTTTAGCTAATTTACCTTATGCGCATGAAACTTTAGGAGATTATGAAAATGTGTTTTTCTTTGATCCGAATTCATCTAGAGATTTGGCAGAGAAAATGGAGTTAGTCATTAAAGGAGAAAATATTAAATTTGATGGAAATATTGAGAAAAATATTGAAGAGCCTTATTGTAATAACTGGAAAGAACTTTTTGAGATAATATTAAAAAAATAATATGGAGATGATATGGAAAAGTCATTTTATGAGATTTGGAAACTTGGAATGAATGTTATTAAAACGAAAATATTTTTTCCAAAGGCTAGATTGATACGGTTTCCTTTTGATATAAGGGGGAAAAAGTATATAAAATATGGGAAAAATTTTACGACTGGGACAGGATGCAGAATAGAAGCATATAAATTTGATGGAAAAGTACCTAATTTAGAAATAGGAGATAATGTTCAGATAAATGATTATGTACATTTTTCGTGTGCAGAATCTTTAATAATAGGAGATAATGTACTTATTGCGAGTAAAGTTTATATAACTGATTTGAATCATGGAAACTATTCTGGAAAAGAGCAGTCTAATCCGCAAGAAATAGCGAAGGAAAGAAAGATTTATACTAAGCCAGTGAAAATAGAAAATAATGTCTGGATTGGAGAAAATGTATCAATTTTACCTGGGGTAGAAATAGGAGAAAATGCTATTTTAGGTGCAAATTCTGTCGTAACAAAAAATGTTCCTAAAAATAGTATTGTTGCTGGAAACCCTGCAAAAGTAATAAAAGTTTACAATAAAAATACTGGAAAATGGGAAAAAATATAAAATAGTTTTGAAAGGTTTAAAGTATGAAAAAAGAAAAATGTGTAATATATTTTGGGTTTAATAATCCTTTGAAATTTAAAAGAGGTGTTGAAAATGAAATTTTATTTCAAGCTCAGTCTCTAAAAGAAAATGTAGAAAAATACTATATTTTTTTTGATGATGAAAATACTAAATTTGATTGGCATGGAATAAATTGTATTGGAATTAAAAAAAATAAATTTAGATTTTTTTATTTAAACGCATTAATTAGGAAAAAATTTAATAATAAAAAATATATTATACATTCTCATAATTATCTTATGAGCTTTTTCTTATTTAGAAAAACGGATATTTTTACGGTAAATGACGGACTTTATTATCAGGCGAATGAATTAAATCATAAATTAAAAAATTTATTTAAAATTATTGAAAAAAAAGTGTATAAAAAATCCAAATTAATTCATTTTATTTCTAAATTTTCAAAAGAAAAATCTTTATATTATGGGAGTAATTATAAAATAATTTATATAACTACCCCTTTTGAGAAAGTGAAAAAAGTTGATGAAAAAGTGAATTGGGAAGATGACAAACTTAAAATTTTCACTGTTCGTAGCATTGAAGAGAGAGCGAATATTGAGTTATTGATAGAATTGGCGAAAAGGAATCCAAATTATGATATTAAAGTAGCTGGAAAAGGGCCTTTGTTAAAAAAGTATAGAGAAGAAATAAAGCAAAAGCATTTAAAAAACATTGAATTGTTAGGTTATGTTTCAGATGAAAAAGTTAGGAACTTTTATGAAACAGCTAATTTAATAACAGTTTTGGCAAAATATGGAGAAGGATTTGGGTTGCCGATAATTGAAGGTTATCTTTATGATAAGCCAGTTTTTGCTTCGGATATTTGTGCTATACCAGAAATTATAATAAATAAAAATTTTTTAGTGAAAAATAATGTTGAAGATTTAGAAAATAAAATAAAAAAGTATTATGAGGAAACTCCAACTTATAATTTTAAAAAATACTATGAAGAAAACTTTTCTTATGATAAAATATTAGAAAAATATAAAAAGCTATATGATAAATTTTTTTAGGAAAGGGGAAATAATAAAATGCTAAAAAAATTGGAAGTTCAAAATTTTAAAAATTTTGAACATGTAGTATTGGATTTTGGAAATGTTGGAGAATATAATTTCAATGAAGAAATAATAAAAAATGGAATTATTTCACGGTCATTAGTGTTAGGTCAGAATGCTAGTGGAAAATCTAATATTGGATTAGCAATTTTTGATATAGTGATTCATTTAACAGATAAAAATAAAAAATTAAAAGATTATAATAATTATCTGAATTACAATTTGAAAAATTTAAAAAGTGCAGAGTTTTGTTATACTTTTAAATTTAATGATGATGAGGTTAAGTATGAGTATAAAAAAATTGAAAGTGAAGTTGTAATCGAAGAAAAGTTATTTATAAATAACGAGTTATGTTTAGAGTATAATAAAGAGAAAAATATTATTCAGTTAAAAATAGAAAGGTATGTCAATAATTTTGAGAACTTCAATACCGAATTTTCTGTAGAAGATTTTGAAAATATTTCGTTATTAAAGTATGTAAAAGGAAATACTTTACTTATAAAAAATGGAATTTTGGAAAAGTTTTTTAATTTTGTGGATAACATGCTATGGATTCGTTCTTTACAAGAAGGAAATTCATATATGGGTTACAGAAATGGTAGCCAAAATATAATGAAAAGCATAATAGAAGCAGATAAAGTAAAGGATTTTGAAAAATTTTTAAAAAAATTTGAAATAAATCAAAAGTTAGTTCAAAATGATGAAGAAATTTTTGTTGAATTTGAAAATGGAAAAAAAGTGAGATTTTATGAAATTGCATCAAGTGGAACTAAAATTTTAGCATTATTATTTCTCTGGATGGAGGTTACAATAAAAAATGTTAGTTTTTTATTTATAGATGAATTTGATGCGTATTTTCACTATAAACTATCAAGAGCAATATTAGAAAATTTATTGAAAAGTGATAAAATTAAACAACTGGGACTTTCATCGCATTCAACAGCCTTAATAGATAATGAAGTTTTAAGACCAGACTGTTATTTTATTTTAAATAATAAAGGAAATGTAAAACAATTATCAGAAATTAGTAATCAAAAATTGGAAGAATATCATAATATCGAAAAAATGTATCGTGCAGAGGTATTTGATTATGAATAATTCAAAAATATTGATATTGACTGAAGGAAAATCGCCTGACAAGTCAGTTATTCAAAATATAAATGAAAAGTTTGATATTGGTGGAGAAATTATTTGGACAAAAGTTGGAACTATTTATGCATTTTATAAATTGCTGAAAAAAGAGTATGAAAAAACTCCATATATTAAGATGGCTAGTTATATAAAAACAAGATATAAGAGTAAAATAAGTGAAGATTTTTTAAGTTCTCAAATATCAAGAATATATTTATTTTTTGACTATGATATTCATTCGGAATTAGATAGTGAGTATGATAATCTTGAAAAAATAAGTGAAAAAATAAAAGAAATTGAAGAAATAAGTAAATTCTTTGCAAATGAAACTGAAGAAGGGAAATTGTATTTGAGTTTTCCAATGATTGAAGCGTATAGTAAGCCGGTAGGAGTAAATTTTAAATACAGAAAAGAAAATTTTGAAGAATTATTGAAAAATTTTTCTAATTTTAAATCAAAAATAAAAAAAGAAACTAGAAACAGAGGAAATGCTTATATTAATTCAAAGTATTTAAAAATTATAAAATTTTATATTGAAAATTCAAAAAAATTACTAGATTTAAAAATTGAAGAAATAGAACGGATTAAAGTTTTGGAGTTTGAAAATAATTTATTAAAGAATAATAGAAAAATTAATGTATTTTCAGCAATTCCTATTTTTTTAAAAGAATATTTTGGAATGAAAAAATTGAATAAAATCTTAATTGAAAAGAGTAAAAAAGAAAGTTGAGATAAAAAATGAAAAAAATATCATTAGAGTTACAATGGGCAATTGGAAAGAAGACAGGAGTAGGTTGGTATATTTATAATATTGTAAGAGAATTAAACAAATCAAGAAAAAATGAATATGTAGCAGAATTTGTCAATTTTTTGAATAAATATGATGCAAGAAAAGAAATTAATTGTGATATAGAAATTAAAGAAAATAAATTGATGCCATATAAAATATATAATTTTTTGACTAAAAAATTAAATATTAGTCATAATTTAATTTTTGGAACCAAATCAGATATTTATCATTTTTTTAATTTTACAATTCCAAAAAATATAAAAGGAAAAGTGATAAATACAATTTATGACACTGTCTTTATTTCTGCACCTGAAACAATGGGAGATAGAAAAACACTTAAAGAGTATAAATATGGAGCTCAAAAGTCGGATTTGATAATTACAATTTCTGAAAGTGCTAAAAAGGATATTGTTGATCATTTGAAAGTGCCAAAAGAGAAAATTAAAATAATTTATCCAGGGATTGATTTTGAAAAATATTCTCGAGAGATTGAAAAAAATAAATTACGAAAAATTAGAAAAAAATATAAGTTACCTAAAAAGTATATTTTGTATTTAGGAACGATTGAGCCTAGAAAAAATATTGTTAGAATAATAAACTCTTTTTTAGAGTATAGAAATCTAACAAAATCAGATATAAAATTAGTCATTGCCGGTGGAAAAGGTTGGAAATATGAAAAAATTATGAAATTAGTAGAGCAAAATAAAGAAAATATTGTTTTGACAGGATATATTGAAGAAGAAGATAAAATATCATTATATAAAATGGCTGAAATTTTTGTATTTCCTTCACTTTATGAAGGTTTTGGAATGCCTGTATTAGAGGCTATGGCCTGCGGTGTGCCAGTGATTACTTCAAATGTGTCTTCGCTTCCAGAAGTAGCTGGAAAAGCAGCAATATTAGTAAATCCATTAAAAGAAGAGGAAATGACAGACGCATACAATAAAATTTTATCAAATGAAAAATTCCAGAAAGAAATGATAGAAGAAGGGATAGAACAGTCTAAAAAATTTCAGTGGAAGGAATCTGCAAGAAAACTGGAAAAAATTTATGAAGAATTATAAATCGAGAGGTTAATAATGAAAATACTACTAACAGGCTCAAACGGCCAACTGGGACACGATTTTAAAAAATTATTCGATAGAGAAAATATTGAATATATCGCAACTGATTCTAAAGAATTGGACATCACAAATGATGAGAAATTAAAGAAATTTTTTCAAGAAAATAGAGGAATTACTCATATAATAAATTGTGCGGCGTATAATGATGTGGATAAGGCAGAAAATGATGAGAAAGTTTGGCTATTAAATGCTAAAGCTCCTAAAAAGTTAGCTGAAATTTCTAAAGAAATAGGAGCAATCTTTGTAACTTATTCGACGGATTTTGTGTTTGATGGGAATAAAAGTTTTCCGTATTTGGAAGAGGATGAAACAAATGGGTTATCGGAATATGGAAAATCAAAGGCTAAAGGTGAAAAAGAAGTTTTTAAAATATATGATAAATCTTTTGTAATACGAACTTCATGGGTGTTTGGAATAGCGAATAATAATTTTAATAAGCAAGTTATAAATTGGAGTAAATCAAGAAATGAATTGAATATTGTGGATGACCAAGTGTCAGCTCCTACTTATTCAGTAGATTTGGCTAAGTTCTCCTGGAAACTAATCCAAACTGAAAAATTTGGTTTATATCACATTACAAATGATGGAATCGCAAGTAAATACGATCAAGCAAAGTATGTTTTGGAAAAAATTGGTTGGAATGGGACATTGGGAAGAGCTAAGACAGCTGATTTCAATCTTCCTGCAAAACGACCATCTTATTCAAAATTGGATTCTAGCAAAGTTGAAAAATTGCTAGATGAAAAAGTTCCTACTTGGCAGTCAGGAATTGATAGGTTTCTGGAAGAGATGAAAGAAAATGGGGACTTATGATTTGAGAGTAATTTTTGTTTTAGAGAAAGGCTATTTTAAAGGATTTTCTTAGATAGTCTTTTTATATTTTTATTGACATTTTGTACAAAAAGTACTAGAATAAATTGTACAAGTTGATAAAGGAGTGATAGATATGTTGGCTGTAAATTTTTCAACCATGAGAAATAATTTAAAAAGTTACTGTGATAAGGCAGTAAAAGAAAATGAAGATGTAATAGTAACAAGAAAAAATGAAGAAAATGTAGTTTTAATAAATCTCAAAAAATATAATCAATTTTTGAAAGCAGTTAAAAATTCTGAATATCTTGCGAAATTGGATAGAGGATTTGAGCAGGTAAAAAGTGGAAAAGGACAAGTGCATGATTTGATAGAGGTTGACGATGAATAAATTATGGACTGATGAAGGATGGAGCGATTATTTATATTGGCAGTCTCAAGATAAAAAGACTTTGAAACGAATCAATGAACTTATAAAAGATATTGAAAGAAATGGGGCATTAAATGGTATAGGTAAACCCGAAGCTTTAAAATATAGAAAAGGATTTAGTCGAAGAATTGATGAAGCGAATAGGCTTGTATACACTATTGATGAAAATGGGACTTTGTGGATAATTTCTTGTAGAGGACATTACTAAAATATAGCTATAATTTTTGTGAAAATTGATAGGTTTCTGGAAGAGATGAAAGAAAATGGGGAATTATAGTTTACCAAAAAAGGCTGTTTCAAAAAAATTTTGAAATGGTCTTTTTTCTTTTATTTTTATTGAATATTGTGATAAAAATAGAAATAAACTCATAGTAATATTAAATTGAAATTTAAAGGTAAAGATAAAATTAAAAAAAACTATTCAAAAATTTTTAAAAATGGTTTATAATTAAATAAATAATTTGGAATGGAGATAAATAAATGAAAAAGGCAAATATGTTAATTTTACTAGGATTTTTGAGTTTTGGTGTTATTGGAAGTGCAAAAACTATAAAAACTTTTGATAAAAAAAATTATGCTATTGAAATAGCTTCAAAAAAAGAAGGTTTGATTAGTGAGGCAGAAAATAAAGTTTTGGATACTACTCAAAATCAATTGGCTGTCAAGAATGTGACTGATGATGAAGGAACTGGAAGAGAAACAGAAAATCTTTTGGGAAAAAGAAGAAAAAAAGTTACTGAAAAGACACAGGCTGGAGAAAAATCTGTGAAAAAATCATTTTGGAGTAAAATTTTGAACAGAAAAAAAAGTGATAAAAATGAAACTTGGAAACTAGTTTGGGATGATGAATTTGATTCAAATAGCTTAGATACTTCTAAATGGAGTTACTGGGGAGATAATAATGTCCCTTGGAATGCTGGAAACTATTTGGATGAAAATGGTAATTTGGTGGACCAGTCTGGATTTAAAGTTAAACATTATTATTTAAAGGACAATGTTAAAGTAAAAGATGGTAATTTGGTGATTGAAGTAAAAAAAGAAAATAATAAAACTGTGAATATTGACGGAAAACAGAGAAGAATATTGTATAGCTCTGGAGCAATTCATACAAAAGGGAAATTTTCTGTACAAGAAGGAAAAATAGAAATGAGAGCAGCAATGCCTAAAGGTGTGGGAACTTGGCCTGCGTTTTGGATGTGGCCTGAATGGTACAGTCAAGGAACGAATAAATTAGCGGATGGAGAAATTGATATTTTTGAAATTTATGGTTCCGATTTATCCAGAGTAACTGGGACAGCGCATGTTTTAAAGACAACAGAAAATAGATACGAAATGTTTGACAAAGATGATGAAAAAATTAAAAAGAGTGAAGATTTGACAAAATTTAACACTTATGCTGTCGAATGGGATTCAAAAGAGATAAAATGGCTATTTAACGGAAGAGTTTATAAAAAAAGAACTATGAAGGAAATGGAGAAAAAAGCTGGAAGAAATCCGTATAATCAACCATATTTTATTATGATAAATGTGGCTCTTGAAAATCAGACTGGAAGTGATGGAGATGTGGACTTTCCTACTGAAATGAAAGTTGACTATGTAAGAGTTTATAAAAAAGTTAAATAAAAGGAGGTTTAGGTTATGGAAGTTAGAGAATTTAATAAAAGTGATGTAAAGATATTTGCAGGCTCTTCGGCGAAAAAATTAGCTAAAAAAATAGCGGATTATGTGAGGTTGCCGCTTTCAGAAAATCAGTTTCAAAAATTTGCGGACGGGGAGATATTTACAAAATCTCTTGAAAGTGTCAGAGGAAGTAAGGTTTTTGTCGTACAGTCAACAGCAAGAAAAGTAAATGAAAATTTGATGGAACTTTTGATTTTTATCGATGCGCTAAAAAGAGCTTCCGCTAAAGAAATCATAGCAATTATTCCGTATTTTGGGTATGCAAGACAGGATAGAACAATAAATCCACATGATCCAATTACTGCAAAATTAATTGCAAATTTGCTGTGTGCGGCAGGTGCAACAAGAATTGTAACAATGGAATTCCATACGAGGCAGGCACAGGGATTCTTTGACATTCCAGTGGATCATATGGAACCGCTTCCAATTTTGGCAAAATATTTTGAAAAAAGAGGATTTTCTCGAAATGAAGACATCGTAGTAGTGGCGCCAGACATAGGTTCACTAAAAAGAGCAAGAGGTTTTGCTAAATGGCTTGAAGTGCCACTTGCAATTGTGGAAAAAAGAAAAACTGAAAATGGAGAATTTGAAGTTAAAAATTTAATTGGAGATGTGAGAGGAAAAAAAGTTATTTTGGTTGATGATATGATTAATACAGGAAAAACAATTTGTAACGCTGCAAATGCATTAGTCAAAAATGGTGCGACAGAAGTTTATTGTTGTGCAACTCATGCGGTATTTTCAGATAATGCGGTAGAAAGATTAAAAAATTCCATAATTAAAGAAGTTGTTGTAACGGATACAATCGAGTTAAAAGAAGATGAGTGTTTTGAAAAACTTATTGTTTTATCAACTGACAAAATTTTTGGAGAGGCAATAAAAAGAATAGTTGTTTGTAAAGAAATGAGTAATTTATTTGTAAAATAAGGAGGGGAAATGAGCCATTATTTTTCTGAAAAGCAAGATGTGAAATCGGCAAAAAAAGTAATAAATTATAAAATTAAAGATGAAAAATTTGAATTTTTGACTGATAATGGAGTTTTCTCAAAGACAAAAGTAGATTTTGGGACAGATGCGATGCTAAGAGTTTTTTTAGATGAAAATAAAAAATTGGGAAATATTCAAATTTTGGATATTGGCTGTGGATATGGAGTCGTTTCAGCTGTTTTAAAAAGATTTTTTGAAAAAGTAAAAATTTTGTCGACAGATGTCAATGAAAGAGCGCTAGAATTGACAAAAGAAAATATAAAAAAAAATAATGGAAAAGATGATTTTGAAGTTAGAAAGTCTTTTGTGTTTGAGAATATTTCTGAAAATTTTGATATAATTTTATCCAATCCGCCAATTAGAGCAGGAAAGCAAGTAATTTTTCAAATTTATGAAGAAAGTTTTTCTCATTTAAACAAAGATGGAAAATTTTATTGCGTGATTCAAACTAAGCACGGAGCAAAAAGTACGCAAAAAGAATTACATAAACTTTTTGGAAATTGCACTACACTTGCGATTGAATCAGGTTATCGAATTTTTAAATGTGTTAATAAAAAATAAAATTTTGGGAGGAAATGATGATGATAAAAGAAATATTGTATTTAGTAATGATGGGATTGATAGCGACAACATCGTTAAATGCGGCTGGGAAAACTAATGGATTGGTTTGTATTGATCCAGGACATCAATTGAAAGGAAATTCAGGACTTGAGCCTGTGGCGCCAGGTTCGAAAGTTAGAAAAGTAAAGGTTTCGTCTGGAACAAGAGGAGTTGCAACTAAAAAAAATGAATATGAATTGACGCTTGAAGTTGGATTAAAATTAAGAGATGCGCTAAAAGCAAAGGGATACCCTGTTTATATGATAAGAGAAACACATGACGTGAATATAAGTAACAAAGAAAGAGCGGAAAAAGCAAACAGCATGGGATGTGAAGCCTATATCAGAATACATGCCGATGGAATAAATAATTCGAGTACAAACGGAGTATCGGTATTGACTGCTTCAGCTAAAAATCCATATACAAAAGATGTTCAGCGTCCGAGTGAAAAATTGTCAAGAGATATTTTATCTGAATATGTAAAATCGACAGGTGCTAAAAACAGAGGAATTTCATACAGAGATGACCTAACAGGGACAAACTGGTCAAAAGTTCCAACTACATTAATAGAATTAGGATTTATGTCAAATCCTACAGAAGATAGAAAAATGGCAACACAAGAATATCAAAATAAAATGGTAACAGGAATTGTAAATGGGATAAAAAAATATTTTAGGGAAAAGTAGATAGATTTATTTAATAATTTAAAATTTTTATCAAAAAGAAAAATTTAGGGAGTGATGTAAAAAATAATTTAAAATTATTTTTAGTTTGAAAATTGGAAATGTTAAATTAAAAAACTATGTCGTTACCCTTGACAAAAGGACTTTTTTAGTATAAAATGTCTTTTGTGAAATGTTGCAAAATAAAATTGCAACATATTTTCAGGACCGAGCATCCGGTGTGCCTGATATTAAAATATCAGGAATTGCTTTACGTTATAACTCATAAACTAAATCAATAAAAGTATATTAAAATATTTTTATAGAGTCAATTTAGAAGTAAGTTGTTACATCTAAAATAGATGTACATCTATGTTTTTTTAAACATAAACTGAAGAAATGAGCTTTATTTTAAAAAAGTTTTAGTTTTGAAAATAACGACAGATATATATAAATTAAGAAATTTGAGAGGAGGAAAAAGATGCCTACTATTAATCAATTAGTAAGATTTGGTAGAAGTACAACTGAAAAAAAGAAAAAATCACCTGCATTAAAAGGTAATCCACAAAAAAGAGGGGTTTGTGTAAGAGTATATACAACTACGCCTAAAAAACCGAATTCAGCGTTAAGAAAAGTAGCGAGGGTTAAATTAGTAAATGGAATTGAAGTTACTGCTTATATTCCAGGGATAGGACACAACTTACAGGAACACAGTATCGTTCTTTTAAGAGGAGGAAGAACAAAAGATTTGCCAGGGGTTAGATATAAAATAATTAGAGGAGCATTGGATACGGCAGGAGTTGTAAACAGAAAACAAGGTAGATCAAGATACGGTGCAAAAAAACCGGCAGCAGCTAAATAATTAAAATTTTTGAAAAAGTAAGGAGGACAAATAGTGTCAAGAAGAAGAAGAGCGGAAAAAAGAGATGTTTTGCCTGATTCGCAATACAATGATAAAGTAGTAACTAAATTCATAAATGGATTAATGAAAAATGGGAAAAAATCATTAGCGGAAAGTATTTTTATACAGCATTAAACGAAATTAAGGAAGAAACTAACGAAGAAGGAATTGAAGTGTTCAGAAGAGCAATGGAAAATGTAAGACCTCAGTTAGAAGTAAGATCAAGAAGAATTGGAGGAGCTACATACCAAGTTCCAGTTGAAGTTAGAAAAGAAAGACAACAAACATTAGCAATCAGATGGTTAGTTAGATACACAAGAGAAAGAAAAGAATATGGAATGATAGCTAAACTTAAAAAAGAATTAATTGCAGCCGCTAACAACGAAGGTGGATCAATTAAGAAAAAAGAAGATACTTATAAAATGGCAGAAGCAAATAGAGCGTTTGCACATTACAAATGGTAATTTTCGTATAAAAAAATCTCTTGATATAGCAGATTTAAGAGAAGTTTTAAAAATTTTTGTAAAAAAATTTTTATTTGGTCAAAAGACTGTTAATAGATTAAGGAGGAAAACTTAAATGGCAAGAAAAGTTGCTTTGAAAGATACTAGAAACATTGGTATTATGGCTCATATTGATGCCGGAAAAACAACTACTACTGAAAGAATTTTATTCTATACAGGGGTTAACCATAAAATCGGAGAGGTTCACGAAGGAGCCGCTACAATGGATTATATGGAACAAGAACAAGAAAGAGGAATCACAATTACATCAGCAGCAACAACTGCATTTTGGAATAAACACAGAATCAATATAATAGATACACCAGGACACGTTGACTTTACTGTGGAAGTAGAAAGATCTTTAAGAGTATTAGACGGTTCTGTTGCTGTGTTTTCAGCAGTCGATGGGGTGCAACCACAGTCTGAAACTGTTTGGAGACAAGCGGATAAATATAATGTACCAAGAATGGCATTTTTAAATAAAATGGACAGAGTTGGTGCGGACTTTGATATGTGTGTAAATGATATCAAAGAAAAATTAGGTGGAAATGGAGTGCCTATTCAATTACCAATCGGTGCTGAAGATGATTTTGAAGGAATTATTGACTTGGTATCTATGAAAGAGTATTTATTCAAAGATGAAACTATGGGTGCTGATTATGATATAACAGATATCAGAGCAGAATTGGCGCAAAAAGCTGAGGAAGCTAGAGAACATATGATTGAGTCTATAGTTGAAACTGATGATGAATTAATGGAAAAATACTTTGGCGGAGAAGAAATTACAGAAGAAGAAATCAAAAAAGCATTAAGAACTGCTACAATTGCAGGAACAGTTGTACCGGTATTATGTGGAACAGCGTTTAAAAACAAAGGAATTCAGCCATTACTTGATGCAATAGTTGCTTATATGCCATCACCTGTTGACATTAACGAAGGAAAAGTCAAAGGAACAGATCCTAAAACTGAAGAACCAATGGAAAGAGAAATTAGTGATGACGCTCCATTTGCAGCTCTGGCATTTAAAATCATCACAGATCCATTTGTTGGAAGATTGTCATTCTTTAGGGTTTACTCAGGAGTGTTAGAAAAAGGTTCTTATGTATTAAACTCAACTAAAGGTAAAAAAGAAAGAATGGGAAGATTGCTTCAAATGCACGCTAACAAGAGAGAAGAACTTGATGTAGTTTACTCTGGAGATATAGCTGCAGCGGTTGGATTGAAGGATACTACAACAGGAGATACATTGTGTGCTGAAAATGCTCCAATTATCCTAGAAAAAATGGAATTTCCAGATACAGTTATTCAAATAGCTGTTGAACCAAAAACAAAAGCTGACCAAGAAAAAATGGGAACAGCACTTTCAAAACTTGCTGAAGAAGATCCAACATTTAAAGTTACAACTAACCAAGAAACTGGTCAAACATTGATTTCAGGAATGGGAGAATTACATTTGGAAATCATCGTGGATAGAATGAAACGTGAATTTAAAGTTGAAGCAAATGTAGGTAAACCACAAGTTGCATACAGAGAAACAATCAATGGTGTAGCAGATGTTGAAGAAAAATATGCTAAACAATCAGGTGGACGTGGACAATACGGACATGTTAAGATGAAAGTTGAAGCAAATCCAGACAAAGGTTATGAATTTATTAACCAGATTACAGGAGGAGCTATTCCAAGAGAATATATTCCAGCTGTAGATAAAGGTATTCAGGAAGCACTAGAAGCGGGAGTAGTTGCTGGATACCCAGTTCAAGATGTAAAAGTTACATTATATGACGGATCTTACCATGAAGTCGATTCATCAGAAATGGCATTTAAAATTGCAGGATCAATGGCAATCAAAAAAGCTTTAAGAACTGCAAACCCAGTATTATTGGAACCAATTTTCAAAGTGGAAGTTACAACACCAGAAGAATATATGGGAGATGTTATAGGGGATTTAAATGCAAGACGTGGACAAGTTTCAGGAATGACTGACAGAAATAATGCAAAAATCATTGATGCACAAGTACCACTAGCTCAAATGTTTGGATATGCAACTGACTTAAGATCGAAAACTCAAGGAAGAGCATCATATTCAATGGAATTTGAAAAATATGTAGAAGTACCTAAAAATATTGCACAACAAGTAATTGATGAAAGACAAGGAAAGTAAATAAAATAAAAATTTAAGATAAAAAAATAAAATATGGAGGAAAAAGAGAAATATGGCAAAAGCTAAATTTGACAGAAGTAAACCACACGTAAACATAGGAACAATTGGTCACGTAGACCACGGAAAAACTACTTTGACAGCAGCAATTTCAAAAGTGTTGTCTGATAAAGGGCTTGCAGAAAAAGTTGATTTTGAAAATATCGACCAAGCTCCTGAAGAAAGAGAAAGAGGAATCACAATTAACACAGCTCATATTGAGTATGAAACAGCAAAAAGACACTACGCACACGTAGACTGTCCAGGACATGCGGATTATGTAAAAAATATGATTACAGGAGCAGCTCAGATGGATGGAGCAATCCTAGTAGTATCAGCAGCTGATGGACCAATGCCTCAAACAAGAGAACATATCCTACTAGCAAGACAGGTTGGAGTACCTTATATTGTAGTATTCTTAAACAAAGTTGATATGGTAGACGACGAAGAATTACTAGAATTGGTAGAAATGGAAGTAAGAGAATTATTAAATGAATACGGATTCCCAGGAGATGATGTACCAATAATAGCTGGATCAGCATTAGGAGCATTAAATGGGGAAGCAAAATGGGTAGAAAAAATAATGGAATTAATGGATGCGGTAGATACATATATTCCGACACCAGAAAGACCAATTGACCAACCATTCCTTATGCCGATTGAAGATGTGTTCACAATTACAGGAAGAGGAACAGTAGTAACAGGAAGAGTAGAAAGAGGAGTAGTAAAAGTTGGGGAAGAAGTGGAAATAGTAGGAATCAAACCGACTTCAAAAACTACAGTAACAGGAGTGGAAATGTTCAGAAAGTTATTGGATTCAGGACAAGCTGGAGATAATATAGGAGCATTGCTAAGAGGGACTAAGAAAGAAGAAGTTGAAAGAGGACAAGTGTTAGCAAAACCAGGAACAATCACACCACATACAGGATTCAAATCAGAAGTATACGTACTTACAAAAGATGAAGGTGGAAGACATACACCATTCTTTACAGGATACAAACCACAATTTTATTTCAGAACGACTGACATTACAGGAGAAGTAAAACTACCAGAAGGAGTAGAAATGGTAATGCCAGGAGATAACATTGAAATGACAGTGGAATTAATTCACCCAATTGCGATGGAAGAAGGATTGAGATTTGCGATAAGAGAAGGTGGAAGAACAGTAGCTTCAGGAGTAGTTGCAACTATTACTAAATAACTGATTTACTAAGATAAAATTTCAAAGGTCTGAGGAAAATATTTTCTCATTCCTCTGAAATTTGATAACAAAAAGATTTTGTAACTTTGAAAGAAAAGTACTTTATAAAATAATAGGAGGAAAAAAATTGGATAAATTAAGAATATATCTTCAATCTTACGATCATAAATTGTTAGACCAATCTGCTAAAAAAATTGCAGAAGTAGCTAAAAAGAATGGTTCACAGCTAGCAGGACCACTTCCATTACCTACAAAAATCAAAAAATATACAGTTTTAAGATCTGTTCATGTGAACAAAGATTCAAGAGAACAATTTGAAATGAGAATACATAGAAGATTTGTAGAAATTAAAAATTCTAATCAACAAATCGTCAATGCATTGGCATCATTAAACTTACCATCAGGTGTGGGAGTTGAAATTAAGCAATCGTAAGCTTAGTACAAGTTGGGGTGAACTCAACCAATATATTAAGGAGGAAAAGTAAAAAATGATATTAGGAAAAAAAGTTGGAATGACTCAAATTTTTGAAAACGAACAATTAATTCCAGTTACAGTAATTGAAGCTGGAACAAACTTTGTAACACAAATCAAGACAGTTGAAAAAGAAGGATATAACGCTATAACTTTAGCATATGGAGATAAAAAAGAAAAAAATACAACTAAACCAGAATTAGGAATTTTTAAAAAAGCTGGAATTACTCCAAAAAGATTCTTAAGAGAATTTAAAGTTGAAAATCCACAAGAATTTTCATTGGGACAAGAAATTAAATTGGATGTTTTAGATGGAATTGACTTTATAGACATTACAGGAACTTCAAAAGGTAAAGGGACTGCTGGTGTTATGAAAAGACATAACTTTGGAGGAAACAGAGCGTCTCACGGGGTTTCAAGAAATCACAGACTTGGAGGTTCAAATGCCGGAGGTGCTGCTTCAAACAGTAATGTGCCTAAAGGTAAAAAAATGGCTGGAAGATTAGGAGCTGAAAAAGTTACAGTTCAAAACTTAAAAGTTGTTAAATTTGATGTAGAAAATAGTCTTTTATTAGTAAAAGGTGCGGTTCCAGGACCTAAAAATGGACTTTTAATAATAAAAAAAGCAGTAAAAAAATATTAATCAAGTAGGAAAGAGAGGAGGATAAAATGCCAGTTTTAAACGTATACAAATTAGACGGTTCACAAGCAGGAACTGTGGAAGTAAACAACGAAATATTTGGAATTGAACCAAACAAAAATGTAATGCACGAAGTTTTAGTTGCAGAATTAGCGGAAGTTAGACAAGGATCTGCATCAACAAAAACTAGAGCAGAAGTAAGAGGTGGAGGAAGAAAACCCTTCAGACAAAAAGGAACAGGAAGAGCTAGACAAGGATCAACAAGAGCTCCACATATGGTAGGTGGAGGAGTTGCTCACGGACCAAAACCAAGAAATTACGCTAAAAAAATTAACAAAAAGGTTAGAAAATTAGCTCTAAAATCAGCATTAGCTACAAAAATTAATGAAGGAAATGTAATTGTATTAGATGACTTTAGTTTAGAAACTCCAAAAACTAAAACATTTATAAATTTTGCAAAAGCTTTAAATTTTGATAACGCAAAACAATTATATGTAGTAAGTTTTGATTCTGAAAACTTTGATAGAGATTATTTTGTAGAATTGTCTACTAGAAATATTGAAAAAGTTATTACAATCAGTACGAGAGAATTAAATATCTACTGGTTGATTAAACAAGATAAAGTAGTTCTTACAAAAGAAGCACTAGCAACTATCGAGGAGGTGTTAGCGTAATGCATATTACTGATATAATTAAAAAACCTGTAATTAATACAGAAAAAGCGAGAACTTTATTAGAAAACAACGAATATGTTTTTATCGTGGATAGAAGAGCAAACAAAATTCAAATAAAAGATGCTGTAGAAAAATTATTTAATGTAAAAGTTAAAGGTGTAAATACATTAAACATTAAACCAAAATCTGAAAGATTCAGAATGTCTATGTACAAAACACCAGCTATTAAAAAAGCAATTGTTAAATTAAAAGACGGAGAAACTATTTCAGCTTACGAAGAATAAAATAGTTTTTTGAAGTAAAATTTTAGATAGATAGAAATTTTATAATTTTTTTGTGGAAATTATTTGTAAAAAATGATATAATATACGCAATTATGCAAAAAAATAATAATTTTAAAGAGAAATATTAAAAGGAAAAGAGGTAAAAAAAGTTATGCCAATCAAAAAATTAAAGCCGATAACTAGTGGGACACGGCATATGTCGATATTAGTTAACAATGAATTAGATAAAGTTAGACCTGAAAAATCTTTAGTTGAACCTTTAAATTCTTCATACGGAATTGACAACTATGGACATAGAACGGGTAGAAACAGACATAAAGGACATAAAAGATTATACA
Source organism: Leptotrichia sp. oral taxon 847 (assembly GCF_001553645.1). NCBI lineage: Bacteria > Fusobacteriati > Fusobacteriota > Fusobacteriia > Fusobacteriales > Leptotrichiaceae > Leptotrichia > Leptotrichia sp. oral taxon 847. The sequence continues at coordinate 1,269,616 of NZ_CP014231.1, forward strand.
GAGTAATCGACTGGAAAAGAAATAAAATTGGAGTGCCTGCAAAAGTTGCAACTCTTGAATATGATCCAAACAGAACTGCAAATATTGCATTATTGCACTATGCAGATGGAGAAAAAAGATATATCTTAGCTCCAAATGGATTAAAAAAAGGTGATACAGTAATAGCTGGAGAAGATGTTGACATAAAGCCAGGAAATGCTTTAAAATTGAAAAATTTACCAGTTGGGACTGTAATTCACAATGTTGAACTAATGCCTGGAAAAGGTGGACAGTTAGCAAGATCTGCAGGAACAGCTGCAAGACTTATTGCAAAAGAAGGAACTTACTGCCACGTAGAATTGCCATCAGGAGAGTTGAGATTAATTCACAAAGAATGTATGGCTACAATTGGAACAGTGGGAAATTCTGAACATTCATTAGTATCATTAGGTAAAGCTGGAAGAAATAGACACTTAGGTAGAAAGCCTCATGTTAGAGGATCGGTAATGAATCCTGTGGATCACCCACATGGAGGAGGAGAAGGTAGATCTCCAATAGGTAGAAAATCACCAGTCACACCTTGGGGTAAACCAACTCTTGGTAAGAAAACTAGAGGTAAAAAACTTAGTGATAAATTTATTGTTAGAAGAAGAAAAAAATAGTATTTTAATGATATTAGATGAAAATGCTGCTTGACGCATCTAAAATATTATTTTACGATGTGTGAGCGTCATTTTTATGAGTTTAGAAAATTTGATAAAGGAGGAAAGGATGGCTCGTTCATTAAAAAAAGGACCTTTTGTTGATGCGTATTTATTAAAAAAAATAGAAGCATTGGGAGGTAAAAAACAAGTTATTAAGACATGGTCAAGAAGATCAACTATATTCCCTCAATTTATTGGACACACATTTGCTGTGTACAACGGTAAAAAACATATACCTGTATATATAACTGAGGAAATGGTAGGACATAAGTTAGGTGAATTTGCACCAACTAGAACTTTCTATGGACACGGAAAAGAAGCGAAAAAAGCTAAAAATTAACGAAAGGAGGCCTTTAGATGGCAGTAGTAGCTAAATTAAAATATCAAAGATTGAGTCCTCAAAAAGCAAGATTAGTTGCTGATATAGTAAGAGGGAAAAATGCACTGCAAGCATTAAATGTATTAAAATTTACAAATAAAAAAGCGGCAAAATATATTGAAAAAACTTTAAGATCAGCAATTGCAAATGCTGAACACAATAATAATATGGATCCTGACAAATTGTTTGTTTCAAAAATCTTAATTGATAAAGGACCTGTGTTAAAAAGAATTAGCCCAAGAGCAATGGGAAGAGCAGATGTTATAAGAAAACCAACTGCTCATATAACAGTTGAAGTTGATGAAAGACAAGAAGGATAATTTTAGACAAATAAAGGAGGTAAGTCTGTGGGACAAAAAGTAGATCCTAGGGGGATGAGATTGGGAATCACAAGAACTTGGGATTCAAAATGGTTCGCTGAAGGAAAAGAATATTTAAATAACTTTCATGAAGATTTAAAAATAAAAGAATATATCAAAAAAAATTATTATCATGCAGGAATTTCTTCTATTCAAATAGAAAGAACATCACCTACTGAAGTAGGAGTTATTGTTGAAACTGGAAAAGCGGGAATTTTAATTGGTAGAAAAGGTCAAGAAATTGAAACTTTAAAAATAAAATTAGAAAAGTTAACTGGTAAAAAAGTACAAATCAAGGTTCAAGAAATTAAAAACCCAAATAAAGATGCACAATTAGTGGCTGAAAGTATTGCGACAGCAATTGAAAAAAGGGTTGCTTATAAAAGAGCGGTTCAACAAGCTATTCAAAGAGCTGAAAAAGCTGGAATTAAAGGAATTAAAGTTATGGTATCCGGAAGATTAAATGGTGCTGAAATTGCAAGAAGTGAATGGACACTTTCAGGAAGAGTACCACTACATACTTTAAGAGCAGATGTTGACTATGCAACAGCGACAGCACATACTACATACGGTGCATTAGGATTGAAAGTATGGATTTTCAATGGAGAAGTTCTTTCTACTACAAAGGAAGGAGGAGAAAAATAATATGTTAATACCTAAAAGAACAAAATATAGAAAACAGTTCAGAGGGAAAATGGGTGGAGTTGCGACTAAAGGAAACAAAGTTAGCTTTGGAGAATTTGGACTTGCAGCAAAAGAATTTGGTTGGGTTACTTCAAGACAGATAGAAGCTTGTAGAATTACAATCAACAGAACATTTAAAAGAGAAGGTAAAATTTGGATCAGAATATTTCCTGACAAACCTTATACAAAAAGACCTGAAGGAACAAGAATGGGTAAAGGTAAAGGTAATGCAGAAGGTTGGGTAGCAGTAGTAAAAAAAGATAAAGTAATGTTTGAAGTTGGCGGAGTATCGGAAGAAACAGCCAAGGAAGCATTAAGAAAAGCTGGACATAAACTACCTATAAAAGTTAAATTTGTGAGAAAAGAAGAAGTAGGTGGTGATAAGTAATGACAATCAAAGAAATTAGAGAATTATCATTAGAAGAATTGGAAACTAAAGTAAATGAATTGAAACAAGAATTATTTAATTTAAAATTTCAAAAAACTCTTGGACAATTACAAAACACTGCTAAAATAAAAGATGTTAAAAGAACAATAGCAAGATTAAAAACTGTTGTGACTGAAAAAACTGTTAAATAGGAGGGTCCTAAGTGGAAGGTAAGAGAAACGAAAGAAAAGTAAGAGAAGGAATTGTTGTTTCTGATAAAATGGATAAAACAGTAGTTGTTTTAGAAGAAACAATGAGATTACACAAAATTTATAAAAAAAGAGTGAAAACTTCTAAAAAATATAAAGCACATGATGAAAAAAATGAATGTGGTGTAGGGGATAGAGTTCAGATTATGGAAACTAGACCATTAAGTAAAGATAAAAGATGGAGAGTTGTTACTATTTTAGAAAAAGCTAAATAATTTTTAATAGTAAAATTCAAATTTAAATGTATTTTTAATTTTTGAGAGGAGGAAATTTTAAATGGTTCAACAACAAACAATACTTAATGTTGCTGATAATACTGGAGCTAAAAAGATTATGATTATCAGAGTATTAGGTGGTTCAAGAAGAAGATTCGGTAAAATTGGTGATATCGTAGTAGCAACAGTTAAAGAAGCTATCCCTAATGGAAATGTTAAAAAAGGGGAAGTCGTAAAAGCTGTAATCGTTAGAACAAAAAAAGAATTAAAAAGAGCAGATGGTTCTTATATAAAATTTGATGATAATGCTGCTGTTATTTTAAATACTGCCTTAGAGTTGAGAGGGACGAGAATTTTCGGACCTGTTGCAAGAGAATTAAGAGCTAAAAACTTTATGAAAATTGTTTCGTTAGCACCAGAAGTACTATAAATATTTAAAATAAAGTTTTAGATAAAAGATAATTAATAGGAAGGAGAGTTTGAAAGTGGCAAAACCAAAAGTAAAATCAGTACCTAAAAAATTACATGTTAAAACTGGAGATACAGTTGTTGTAATTAGCGGAAGATCTAAAGATTTACCTAGAAGTGAAAAAAGCGCTCAAACTGGAGATAAAGGAAAAATAGGAAAAATATTAAAAGTATTCCCTAAAACTGGAAAAATTATTGTTGAAGGTGTAAATATTCAAAAAAGACACGTTAAACCTAATGCAACGAACCCACAAGGCGAAGTTGTCGAAAGAGAAATGCCAATTTTTGCTTCTAAAGTTATGCTTTGGGACGAAAGTGCAAAAAAACCAACTAGAACTAGAAAAGAATTTAGAGACGGAAAAAAAGTGAGAGTATCAGTGGTATCTGGTAACGAAATATAATATTTTAGAGAGGAGGATGAATAAATGTCTGAAAAATATATACCAAGATTGCAAAAATTATATAAAGAAGAAATTATCTCTTCTTTGATGAAAGAATTAAATTTGAAAAATATTATGCAAGTTCCAAAACTTGACAAAATTATCGTAAATATGGGGATTGGTGAAGCAGTAAGCAATCCTAAGTTAATAGATGCAGCATTAAATGAATTAAAACTGATTACAGGACAACAGCCTGTTCCAAGAACTGCTAAAAAATCAGAAGCTGGATTTAAATTGAGAGAAGGACAAAAAATTGGAGTAAAAGTAACATTGAGAAAAGAAAAAATGTACGAATTTTTAGATAGATTAATCAGTGTTACTTTACCAAGAGTGAGAGATTTTGAAGGTGTTTCTCCAAAAGGATTTGATGGAAGAGGAAACTATACATTGGGATTAAGAGAACAAATCGTATTCCCTGAAATTGAAATTGATAAAGTGGACAAAATTTTCGGATTGGGAGTTACAATCGTATCCACTGCTAAGACAGACGAAGAAGGAAGAGCATTATTAAAAGCATTTGGAATGCCATTTGCAAGATAATTTTGTATTTTAGAAGGAGGTGTAGTTTAATCAATGGCTAAAAAAGCGATGGTTGAAAGAAACTTAAAAAGAGCAAGAACAGTTGAAAAATATGCAGCTAAAAGAGCTGAATTAAAAGCAAGAGCTAAAAAAGGTGATAGAGAAGCAGTTTTGGAATTATCTAAATTGCCTAGAAACGCTTCGCCTACAAGAGTTAGAAACAGATGTCAAATTAATGGTAGACCAAGAGGTTACATGAGAGAGTTTGGAATATCAAGAGTTATGTTTAGACAATTAGCAGGAGAAGGAGTTATTCCAGGAGTTAAAAAATCAAGTTGGTAATCCAGTAAGAGTAATTTTTTTAAATTACTTGAAATAATTAAAATTAAAATTTTTCGAAAGATTGAGAGGAGGAAAATTAATGTATTTAACAGATCCTATTGCTGATATGCTTACTAGAGTTAGAAATGGTCAAATGGCTAAACATTCACAAGTAGCAGTTCCATTTTCTAAAATTAAGGAGAGTATGGCTAGTATATTAAAAAATGAAGGATACATAGCAGGTTATGAAATAAAAGAAGAAGGAGCTATAAAAAATATAGTTGTATCTTTAAAATATGTAGATGGAGAAGCTGTAATAAAAGGTTTAAAAAGAATATCTAAACCTGGAAGAAGAGTATACACATCTGTTGAAAATTTACCTAAAGTATTAGGTGGGTTAGGAATTGCCATTGTCTCAACGCCAAAAGGTGTTATTATAGACAAAGAATGCAGAAAGCATAATGTTGGTGGAGAAGTTCTTTGCTACGTGTGGTAATTTACGCATTTTATAAATATAGGAGGATAAACAATGTCAAGAATAGGTAACAAACCTATAACTATACCAGCTGGTGTAGAAGTTAAACAAGATGGTAATAAATTTACTGTAAAAGGACCTAAAGGACAACTTGAAAGAGAATTTTCCAGTGAAATAAAAGTAAAAATAGACGGTAATGAAATTAAATTTGAAAGATCAAGTAATTTACCAAATATTAGAGCACTTCACGGAACTACAAGAGCTAATTTAAACAATATGATTGTTGGTGTAAGTGAAGGATTTTCTAAAGGATTGGAATTGGTAGGGGTTGGATACAGAGTACAAACTAGTGGAAAAGGATTAACTTTAGCATTAGGATATTCTCATCCAGTTGAAATTGAAGCTGTAAAAGGTATTACTTTCAAAGTGGAAGGAAATACAAAAATTTTGGTAGAGGGAATTGATAAACAACTTGTCGGACAAGTTGCTGCAAATATAAGGGCAAAAAGACCACCTGAACCTTACAAAGGAAAAGGGGTTAAATATGCTGATGAAGTAATTAGAAGAAAAGAAGGTAAAAAAGGATAGAAAGATAGGAGGTAGATTTTAGTGATTAAAAAGCTTGATAGAAATAAATTAAGACAGAAAAAACATAAAAGTATTAGAAAAAAAATCGCAGGAACTGCACAAAGACCTAGACTTTCTGTGTATAGAAGTTCAAAAAATATTTTTGTTCAAATAATTGACGATGTGACTGGAAATACTTTAGTTTCTGCATCAACAATTGAAAAAGGTGCCAAAATTGAAAATGGTTCTAACATTGAAGCAGCAAAAAAAGTCGGAGAATCAATTGCTAAAAAAGCGTTGGATAAAGGAATAACAACTGTTGTATTTGATAGATCGGGATACATTTACACAGGAAGAGTTAAAGCATTGGCAGATGCTGCAAGAGAAGCAGGATTACAATTCTAAGAGAAAAGGAGGAAAATAACTTTGGCAAGAGAGAGAGAGAATAGAGATTCAAGAGATAATAAAGACAATGAATTCAATGAAAAATTGTTAAGAATAAGCAGAGTATCAAAAACTGTTAAAGGTGGAAGAAGAATATCATTTTCAGTATTGGCAGCAGTTGGTGATAAAAAAGGTAGAGTAGGTATTGGACTTGGAAAAGCAAATGGTGTACCTGATGCAATAAAGAAAGCGATTGCAAGTGCTAAGAAAAATTTAGTAAATGTATCATTAAAAGGTGGAACTTTACCACATGAACAAATCGGTAAATTTAATGCGACATCTGTATTATTAAAACCAGCTTCTAAAGGAACTGGAGTTATCGCAGGTTCTGCCGCAAGAGAATTATTAGAATTAGCAGGAGTGACAGACGTACTTACAAAAATTAGAGGTTCAAAAAACAAAGATAACGTTGCAAGAGCAACATTAGAAGGTCTTAAACAACTACGTTCTATTGAAGAAGTAGCAAGACTTAGAGGAAAATCAGTTGAAGAAATTTTAGGATAATATAGGTTAGGAGGTAAAATTAATGTCTAAAATAAAAGTAACACTTGTTAAAGGAATTAATGGAAGAAAGCCTAATCATGTTGCGACTGTTAAATCACTAGGATTAAGAAAAATCAGTCAAAGCGCAGTTCACAATAAAACTGCTGATATAGAAGGAAAAATAAAATTAGTTTCTTATTTACTTAAAGTAGAGGAGGTTTAAAAATAAATGAATCTTAATGAATTAAGACCTGCCGAAGGTTCTAAAAGAGAAAGAAGAAGAATCGGAAGAGGACACGGTACTGGTTGGGGAAAAACAGCTGGTAAAGGACATAACGGACAAAAACAAAGATCAGGTTCATATGTATCACCTATATTTGAAGGTGGACAAATGCCAATAGTTAGAAGAATTCCTAAAAGAGGATTTTCTAATCATGCATTTAAAAAAGATTTTATTGTAATTACATTAGACGATGTTGTTAAAAAATTTAATGACGGAGATGTAATTAGTTTAGAAACATTAGTTGAAAATGGAGTAGTTAAAAACCCACGATTTATAACTAAATATTCTGATGAAGCATTGAGAAATATTAAAGGAAGAAAAGCTGTAAAAGCTTACTTAAAAGAAAATATTGAATCATATGTGAAAGAAAGAGAATATACAAGTTTATTAAAAATTATTGGGAATACAGAAGTTAACAAAAAATTAACAGTAAAAGCTCATAGAATCTCAAAAACAGCTAAGGAATTAATTGAAAAAGCTGGTGGAAACGTAGAGTTGTTAGAAATAAGAACATATTCAGCTAAAGCAGGAAATAATAAAAAAGAAGATGAAGTTAAGTAAGATTTTAATATCTTGCTTTTTCTTCATATATTAAAGGAGTGGTAAAATTGACTCTAGCTGAAGCAGTAACTAGTAGATTAAAAGCTATATTTAATATTCCTGAGCTAGAAAAAAGAGTTACATTTACATTGCTTATGATACTTGTCGCAAGAGTTGGAATTCATATTGCAGTACCAGGAATAAATCAGGAAGCTTTTAAAAATTTTCAAAGTAACAATGCAATTGCTCAATTTTTAAATTTATTTTCCGGTGGAGCGGTGGAAAGAGCATCTATTTTTGCGCTAGGAATAGTTCCGTACATCAACGCTTCAATTGTGTTTCAATTATTGGGAGTAATTTTCCCTAAAATTGATGAAATGCAAAAAGAAGGTGGAAAAGAAAGAGATAAAATAACTCAGTGGACTAGATATGTAACCATTGTATTGACATTTATTCAATCATTTGGGATAGCAATTATGCTACAGAATCAAGGTTTAGTATTGGAGCCAGGAGCTAAGTTTGTAATTAGTGCAGTAGTTTTAATTACAGGTGGAACTTCGTTTCTTATGTGGATTTCTGAAAGAATTTCCATAAGAGGAATTGGAAACGGGACTTCAATGTTAATTTTCTTAAATATTGTTGCAGGATTGCCGAATGTTGTAAATCAGATGATGATTCAGTTAAAATCAGGTATGGGAGCAGTTTTACAGACATTGTCATTTGTGGCTTTTGTTGTGTTCATAACTCTTATGGTATACGTGCAGTTAGCTGAAAGAAGAATTCCTATTCAATACGCAGGAAAAGGAAGTCTTGGTTTTGGTGGAGGAACAAGTTCAGTCGGAAAAAGAACTTACTTGCCATTAAAAATAAATATGTCTGGAGTAATGCCAATCATTTTTGCCTCAGTATTAATGGCAGCACCACCATTTTTGGTAGGAATGTTGAAAAGTGGAAGAATAAAAAATATATTGGCAGCTCAGTTTGAGCCAAAGGGTCCGCTATATTTATTATTATTCGCAGTATTAATTACAGTTTTTTCATTTTTTTACACACTTACAATAGCTTTTGATCCGGAAAAAGTGGCCGAAGATTTGAAACAAAGTGGAGGAACAATTCCAAGTATAAGAGCTGGAGCCGAAACGGCAGATTATTTAGAAAAAGTTGCAACGAGAGTAACATTTGGAAGTGCCCTATTTTTATCAGTATTGGGAATTATGCCTAATATATGGTTTGGATATGTTCTAAATCTTCCTGTTATGCTTGGTGGAACAAGTTTACTAATCTTGGTGGGGACAGCGGTAGAATTATTACTACAAATTGATTCTTATCTGGCGGTTAAAAAAATGAAAGGTTTTGTAACAAAAAAACATAGATAAAAAATAAAGTGCTTTTGAATGTTTAACATTTTTAGCACTTTTTTATTTAAAATTTAATGTTTCTGTGATATAATAAACGTAACAAAAAGAATTAGGAGGTTTGTTATGAAAAAATTAATTTTATCAGTTTTTATACTTACAACATTAGTTTCTTTTGCAGAAGGAAATAGCGTAGATGTCAGAGCAGGACTAGATTTAGGTTCAAAGTCTAAAGTCAAAAATGAAGATTTTAGTTTTGATTTATTAAAAAAGGGATTTGAAATTGGTACAGAATATAGAAGAAATTTAGGTGCTGGATTTGAAGCAGGAGCAGGTATTTTTTATAAGAGAAATAATTTTAAAAAAGAAGTTTTGGATGATGCTCTTGTAGATGAGGCTTCATATGATACAAAATATAAAAGTTTTAATGCAGTTCCGATTTATGCAACAGCAAGATATAACTTTAATACAAATTCAGACTTTGTTCCTTATATAAAAGCTAATTTGGGATATTCTATAAATTCAGGGAAAGCTGAATCAAATTATACTGGAGTAGGTACATCTAAGTATTATGATATAGCAGGAAAATTAAATGAAAAATTTGAATTTAAAAATGGACTTTACTATGGGCTTGGAACAGGATTAAAATATAAAAATTTCTTTGCTGATTTATCATATAATGTAATCAGAGCTAAAGTTGAAAATAACTATATGAGTAGTGCAAGATATTCTTCGGTAACTGCTTCAGGAACAACTACGAGAAGTACAGAATATGAATTTGATAAAGATGATTATAAAGTTAATAATAGATTTGTTACATTAAGTTTTGGATATAGTTTCGAATTTTAATAAGATAAAAAAATCTCTAATTTAGAATAATTTCTTTTTTAGGGATTTTTTTATAAATTTTTATTTTTTCAAATAATTTTTCTTCAAAAAATAAGAAATAAGTTCTAGTATAACTGCAACTGAAAAAATTAAATAGACGAAAACTCCAATTTCTTGAATATCAAAATACATCGTTCCAGCCATAAACATATCGTATCCTGTTCCACCAGCTCCGGCGGCAGCTCCTACCAAAACTGCATTTGTAAAATTTATTTCAAAACGGATAAAAGTCCAAGATAAAATGGATGTAATTGTGCTGGGAAAAATTGCGCAAAAGACAATTTGCCAAAAAGAAGCTCCAGTTGATTTTAATGCTTCAATGATGCCACTATCAATCTCTTCAAAACTTTCTGAATAAGCTTTTACGAGGTAAGCTACACTGTGAAAAGTCATTCCTATTACAGCTGCTTCGACCCCAATATTTGCAACCACTGAAAAAACCATTACCCATAAGATAGTTGGAATTGCACGGATAAATGACATTATCACTTTTATGATTTTTGAAGTCTTTGCACCTGATAAATTTTTTGCTGATAGAAATGCTAAAAATAGTGCAATCACTGAGCCGATTATTGTCGATAATATCGCCAGTGAAATTGTGATTAATAAATCATTTAGGACTTCTAAAAAAGTGTATCTGTCAGATAACTGCGGTGAGAAAAACATAAGTTTTAAATCTTTAAAAAGACTTCTCGTCGAAATTTTTATATTTACTCCGCCAAAGTCCATAGTGGCAAATGTGTAAATCGTCAAAAGAAATAAAACTGCAAAAGTTAAATATAAATATATTTTTTGCTTTGTAATTTTTTTTATTTTTATATTCTTGTTGTAATTATTTTTCAAAATAAAAATCACTTCCTTTACATCATTTCGTTTCGCAATTTGTTAGAAAGAAGTTCAATGCTTACTACAATTACTGTTATAACTAGAATAACCAATCCTGCGGCGTCATATCTAAAACTTCTGTAATATAAGTTAAATGTAAATCCAATTCCGGTTCCTGTTAAAATCCCAATTAATGTCGCTTCTCTTATGTTATTCTCGATGAAGTAAAGTAGCCACGAAATAAATTGTGGAAAGACGGTTGGAAAAACTCCGCAGAAAATAATTTGTAGATATGATGCTCCTACAGATTTTAGCGCTTCTATATTGTCATTTGCAACTTCGTCAATTGTTTCTGAAAAAGCTCTGGTTAAGTATCCAAAAGTTATGAAAAATAGGGATAAAAAACCAGTAAATTCACTTTGCTTAAAAGAGAAAAGCAAGATTAAAGACCAGGCTACAACTGGCATATTTCTAAAAAAAGAAGCGATAACTTTGGATAGAATTTTTGTTAAAATATTAATTCCAGTAGTATTTGAGCCAATAATTGCTAAAAATAGTGCAAATACTGCGGAAATCATCGTAGAACTTATGGAAAGTAAAATAGTTTTTATGGCAGAATCCAAAATTATTGGAAAGTATTGGATAGAATTTTGAGTTGGAATAAATTTTTGAAATAGCCAAAAGATTCCAGAAGGAATTGAAAAAAAGGCAGTTCCATTTTTAAATCCAGCTGTGATTGAGGAAATTAGATAAAGGCCTATTAGTATTAAAAAAAATATTATTTTGGAATAAAGTCGTTTTTTGAAAATATCTTTTTGATTTAGTTCCATAAATTCCTCCTACTCATTCTCCTCATTTTTATAAACATCTTCAATTATTTCGTTTGTCAAATTTTCGACTTTTCCATCAAAAACTTTTTTTCCTTTATTAAGTGCGACAATTCTAGTCGAATATTTTTTTGCTATTTCGACTTGGTGAAGATTTATTATACAAGTAATTTTCATTTCTTTGACAATTTTTTTCAAATAATCCATTATATTTTTTGAAGATTTAGGATCAAGTGAAGCGATTGGCTCGTCGCATAAAAGTAGTTTTGGGTTTTGCATAATAGCTCTTGCAATCCCTATCCGCTGTTTTTGTCCACCGGAAAGTTCACTGCATTTTTGATAGGCATATTTTGTCATGTTGACTTTTTCCAGTAAGTTAAAAGCATTTTTCTTTTCCTCTTGTGTATAAAGTCCAAAGATGGAAGAAAAAGTAGATTTATATCCAAGTTGACCATGCAGTACGTTTTCAATCCCAGTAAGCCGTTCCACTAAATTATAATTTTGAAAAATCATTCCCATTTCTCTGTGAATGTTTTTTATTTCTTTTTTTTTCATCTTTGTAATGTCATTGTTTTCAAAATAAATCGAACCAGAAGTTATATCAATCATTTTATTAATACTTCTAAGCAAAGTTGACTTTCCTGCGCCAGATGGTCCAATTATCGAAATAAATTCTCCTTTTTCCACATCCAAAGAAACGTTATTCAAAGCAACTATCCCATTTTTATATTTTTTTGAAACATTTTTTAGACTGAGTAACATAATTTTCCTTTCCAAAAATATAATAAAAATACATTTTTAAAAGAGCTAAGTTAATGCCAGTATATCATTTTTTTTAGTAATTATCAAGATAGTAAATATCTAATAACAGAGTAAAATATTTAGGAGTAAGTCAAGACCACCCTTCAAAAGGGTGGCTTGCTCTACGGCTATAAGCCGTCGGGTCTCCTACTTCGCCTAAAGACGATACTTGACCTTCGTTCAAGCTACTGTTGTATTTGACTCGTTGCTACCTCTTAAAGAGGTATCCGTACTACTTGCTACCCTTAAAAGGGTCTTCATATTCCTTTACACTTAATTTGTCCATCGCTATATCATGTTTCTCCTGTTCGGCTATATATTTTTTTATTGTTGCTTCATTTAAGCCTACTGTGCTTACATAATATCCTTCTGACCAGAAATGTCTGTTTCCAAATTTATATTTTAAGTTTGCATGCTTATCAAACATCATCAATGCACTTTTCCCTTTCAGATATCCCATAAAACTTGATACACTTATTTTTGGTGGTATGCTTACCAGCATATGCACGTGATCTTTCATCAGATGTCCTTCTATTATTTCAACTCCTTTATATTCACATAATCTTCTTAAAATTTCTCCCACACTTTTTCTGTATTGACTATATACAATTTTTCGTCTATACTTAGGTGTAAATACTATATGATACTTACACATCCATTTAGTATGAGACAGGCTATTAGTTTTATTAGCCATATAAACACCTTCCTTTCATTAATAGTAGCTTGAACAACTCTATTATAACGGAAGGTGTATTTTGTTGCAAACTTACGTTTCCGCACCCGCATAGCAGGTGGTTTTATGTTTCGCACGCTTTGCGTACTCAACTGACTAAAGTCAATAATAAAAACTTCTATTTTAAGTTTTTTATTCAACTCACGAAATTACTAAAATAATTTTTTTTGTTAAGTAAAAAATATTTTGGGTACAGATTTTTAGTTTTATATAAAAAAATAGGAAGTAAAAAATTCTTCCTATTTGCTGTTTTTGTAATCTAGTTTTGAATTTGTGAACTTTAATTGCTTTTTTCATTTTGTCCATTCGTTTGACTATTTTCATTTAACGAATTTGGTAAAGTGCTATTTTTATTTTGCTCATTAGTTTGCGGTTGTTCTAATACAACAATTTTATCAAGCGATAACAAATCTTTTTTTAGTGTATCAAGTTTATTTACTTTAATATTTACATTTTCAATAAGATTTTCAATTACTCTTGTCTGCTCTGCATATTTTGCCATCAATTGATTGTAATCATTAACTTTTAGACTTTCCATCTTTTGTAGTAATAATTGCTTTTCTTCATCGGTTAAAATTGTGTTATTTAAGTTTTTAAAGTTATTATTTTCTAATACGACTTCAGAAACTAATTTTATAATTTTTCCAGAAATTAAGTTATTTTTTAGGTATTCAATTACAGTATTTATTTTTTTATCTGAATATAATATTCTCATCGACAAATCATTTTCTCTATAGGCAATTTGATAATCTTCATTTTTTTTATTTATCAAAGCTTTTAAATTATTTTGAGAAATATATCCATTTAAGTTTTGAGGATTTTTCAAATCATTTACAACAACCTCTCCGTTATTTATATTTACATTACTAATAGAAATTTTTAAATTTTCTATTTCTTTTATTAATTTTACAACTTTTAAAGATTTACTTAATGTATTTCCTATTACTTTTCCTTTGTCCATAAAGATATATAAATTCATATTTTGAATGTTGTTATTATTCATTTTATTGACGTCGTTCATTGATATTTCCTTTTCCAGCTTTGTCAATTCGGTTGAAACGTTTTGTAGCATCAGATTTCTTTCGTCTTCAATTTTTGAAAGCGATTTTTCTGCATTTTCTTTTTCCTCGTTTATCGACTTTACAAGTGGGTTAAGTTCACTATTCAAATCTACAATTTTTTGTGCTTTATTTTTTAAATCTTTGGAAGTGCTGTAATCATTTTTTAGTGTATTTGTTTTTATTATGTCTTCTTTTATTTTATTATTTATAAAATTATCGATGTCATTTGCCAAAACTTTGGTATTTAGTGTAGTTTCTCTCACGAATTCGTCGGTTGTCTTGTTTTCTTTTTGTGAACTTTCTGGGATTTCTAATTTTTCAATAAAATTATCAATTTTTTCATCTTTTTCTTTATAAATTTTGTCCAAATTTACTTGTTCTAATTTAAGATTTGATAATTTCACAGAAGGGATCATTTTAAAAAGTCCACTTCGTGTTGGAATAACCGTAGCTCTTCCTCTACCCAAATTGTTTCCGTTTATGACAAAATTATCAAAAGTCATTTCTCTATTTTTTAAAGAAAATTTTACATTTTGAAATTCTGAATTTTTTGTTTTAGTCATAAATGAGATAATATTATTTGAAAAAATTACTCCACCAAGCAACAAAAATAGAACCAATAAAACTAAAACAAGTATAAATTTTAAAAATTTCATAATCTTCTCCTTATTAAATAAGCTGTCAAAAATAGAAAATCTTTCTATTTCAAACAGCTCCTATTTTTATTTTATTAATATTTAATTATTTTACATCTTTTATTTTATCAGCTATATTAGTTATTTTAAATTCATCCGCTACTGCTTTCATAAAAACTTGCTGTTCCATCTGTCTTTTTTGTGCTCTTATTTGTGCTTTTATATCTTCTTTAACTGTTTCAAAAGGAATTTGTCCTTTAGGATTTTTTTGCAATACTTTTACGATGTATAATTCATTTGCACCAACAGGAATTACGCTATTTACAACTTGACCACTTGACACAGTTTGTACAGCTTTACTGATTGGTTCAAAACTTTTTGTTAATTGAGATATAGGTATTTCTTGAGTTTCTCCTGTTCCGCTGCTTGAATTTCCATTATATTTTTGTACGTAAGAAGTAAAGTTTGATGGGTTTGCCATAACTTCTCTTAAAGCTGTATCCGCTTTTGCTTTATCACTTGCACGAAATACGATAAGTTGTAATTTTACAGTGTCTTCTGGTCTTTGGAATTTTGCAATATTTGCATCATAAGCCGCTTTTGCGTCAGAATCAGACACTTTTACTTTTTCATTTAAGTCATTGACTACAGCAAGTGTCGCTAAAGCCTGTTCCTTTATGATATCTTCACTTTGTGTATATTTTTTATCTTTGTCCAATTTTTGCTCTTTTGCTTTTAAAACTAATGCTCTATTTAAAGCTATATTTTGAATAATATTTTTTTTCATTTGAGCTATTTGATCCGCCGTCAAATCTTTTTCAGAAACACCGCTAGAAAATAAAGATTTTTCTAGTTCAAGATTTACTTCATTTTCGTATACTTTTATTTTTTTATCATCTGATTGAAATAAAACTTTTCCTCCTTTTCCACCATTTCCACATGATACAGCAAATGCACACAATGCTGCTATTACTATAACTAATTTCATTTTATTTTTCATTAAACTATCCTCCAAATTTTAATTGCATTAATAAATTTTTTTACTTAATTTTACGTGCTTTTATTCTAGTATAGAATTACATTTTTGTCAAGATATTTATATAGATACGATGAAGTAAAATAAAAAAATCTTGAAAAATTTAGAAAAAAATGGTATTATATGTCTGTTAAAAAACTTATTCAGGAATAGTCTAATGGTAGGACGTCCGGCTCTGACCCGGCAGGTAGTGGTTCGAATCCATTTTCCTGAGCCAAATAAATATAAAAAATTTAAAAATTTGAATTGTACCCAGAATCTTGAACTATAAGATATGTGGTGCATTTTTTAATTTTACAGAAAAATAGAAAATTAAATATCTGAAAAAAATGCTTTTTGTATAAAGACGAATGAGAAGATTTAAAGCTCAAAGATCATATAAATATAAATGGATCTATTTAATGGATTTATTTCAGATTCAAATCAAAAAAGGATTAATTTCTGCTTTACACAGAAAATCAATCCTTGATAGAGTATTTAGTATTTAATTTTTCTTGAGTTAGTTTCCTTTGTTTCCCTGTTCTTTAATATTTGAAAACCACATTTGAGCTCTTCGGTCTTGAAATTTCTTTTTTAGCTTTTACATAGTCAATAAAAATAGGGACGTCGCTTAAATATGTATTTGTTCCACCACGAGTTTTTATGATTTCACCAAGAGTTTTGTAACCGTCTTTTCCACTTGCAATGTATGAATTTGTTCCCATTACATAAGTTTTGTTTGAGTCAATTGGAACCCATTCGTTTGATTTTCTGTCAAGCACTTCGATTTTTTTGACTCTTGTTCCAAGTTTTCCCGCTTTTGTAGCTTCATATCTGATTCCTGCACCATAAGGGAATGATCCAGTTGAACCACCTGTAAGTGAATAATCTATCGCATCTTCAAGCACCTGTTTTACTTCTGAACCTTTGATTTCAAGCGTATAAATTGTATTTGTGGCAAAAGGAAGCAAAGTATACGCAAGGTCATAGTTAAATTCTCCTGGTTCCAGAGTAATTCTTATATTTCCGGCATTTCCAATGACAAAGTCGATATTTCTAGTTCCAATAGTTTTTAATTTATCTAAAACTGATTCCATGACAAGAGTTGTTGCAAGAGAACCTTCTGGATTTTTTGCGTCTGGAATACGGTTTTCAGAACCACCTGGAATTTTATCTAAAATTTTTCCAACTGATTTTTTACCCATTTCATTTTTTTCTTTTTTGTAACCTTCTAATAATTTTTCAGCTTGAGGTTCATTTTTTACAAATTTAATATTTTTGTTTTCATTTACAAATTTAATAACTTTATCTTTTTCTGCTCCAGTCAATTGAATTTTTTTATCGTCTTTATCCTTCACTTCAAAAAAATTATCTCCAATTAATAATTGTGGATTTGCTACGACATTTGTAACAACTCCTTTTGGGTTAAAGTCTAATTTTAATTGACCAAGTAAATAAGCATAACACCAAGCTTCTACTACATAAGTTGGCTCACCGTTAGCATGGTCAATTTTTTTTGGATAATCAGGATCTGCCACTTTTAGTCCAAATTGTTCAAATTGAGAACCCAATAAATAGTGTGTGTCTCCTGATACGATTAAGTCAATTCCTTCAACTTTTTTTGCAATTTCGAGATTTCTTTCGTATCCTGCATGGGAAAGCAGGATTATTTTGTTAATTCCTTTATCTTGAACTTCTTTTACATATTTTTTCGCTGTTTCCACTTCGTCGTAAAATTTTATATCGTCTCCAGGGCTTGAAGATTCTTTAGTTTTTTTCACAACTTCGATTCCGATAATTGCAACTTTTTCGCCATTTATATTTTTAATGATGTAAGGTTTCCATTTATTTTCTAAGATGCTTCCTTTATCAGGTACGACATTTGCTGAAACAACTGGAACTTTTAGAACATCTAAAAATCCTTTTAATCCTTTATTTCCAGCATCGAATTCGTGATTTCCCAATGTGAATGCGTCAAATTTGATTTCGTTCATTATATTTGCGTCCGCTTTTCCTTCAAATAATGTGAAATAAAGAGTTCCTGTTTGTGCATCTCCAGCGTGTAAGACAAGGGTGTTTTTGTTTTTAGCTCTAAATTCGTCAATCGCTTGAGCCATTCTGGCCATTCCGCCAATATTTACTGTAACTGTCTTATCCCCAAGCTTTAATGGCATTTTTTCTTCTTCCAGATGCGAGTGATGGTCGTTGATGTGAGCGACGTTTAACTCAAAAGTAGAGTTAACATTTTTTTTACTTTTAGCTGTTTTTGCTACTGTAATATTTTGTGTAGCAGAAAATGCTGTAATTGTCAGCGCTAATAAAAATAATTTTTTCATAAAAAACTCCTCCTAAATATCTTTTTATATTTAAATTATAGTATAATTTTACAAAAAAATCACGAAAAATTTTATATTTAGATAAAATTTTTTTAAATTTTAGATTTGTTCCATTCATAGTAACTCTGATTTAAGCTATATGCACAAAATCCATGATTTGTTAGTATCCTAGAAGCAATATTAGCATAGGCGCAGTTTCTTCCACGACAATAGACAATGATTTTTTTATCTTTTGGCAAATCTTCCAATCTTCCTTCCAACATTTTCATTGGAATATTTATGGCATTTTCAATATGATTAGAATTAAATTCATCTTCTGGTCGCAAGTCGATTATTAAAACATTTTCTTTTTTTACCATCTCTTGTGCTTCTTTAACAGTTAAAATTTTTGCCTTGCAACATTTTTCATAAAACTCGTCGTGAATTTTTTGAACATCAGAAAGCTGTGTTTCTCCAACATTTATCAAAAGATACACCAAATCAATAATTTTTTCATTGGAAATTTTATAGACAACAAAATTTTTCTTTTTTTCACACGAAACCAAATTTCCATCTTTTAATATTTGCAAGTGTCTAGAAGTGTTCGCAACTGTCATTCCTGTTTCAAGTGAAATTTTTTCCACAGTTTTTTTCCCTTGTGCAAGTAAATCTAAAATTTCAATTCGTTTATCACTTGACAGACATTTTCCAATTTTTGAAAGTCCATTGTAAAGACTGTTTTTATATTTAATACACAATTCATCCATTTTTTACCTCATTTTTTCTTTTGTAATTATATTTTTAAATAAAATTGTTGACAAAATTTTTTAAATATGTTATTATTCAATTACTTAATTGAATAGTTGAATTTCTAAAATTAGTATATCATAATTTTTAGAAAAAATAAACTATAAAATTTTAAATAAATGAAATTAATACAGAAAGAGGCGATGTTTTATGGCAATAAATTTAAGTAAAGATAATTTTGAAACAACAATTTCAAGCGGAGTGGTTTTGGTAGATTTTTGGGCAAGTTGGTGTGGACCTTGTAAAATGCAGCTTCCTATAGTTGAAGAACTATCGAATGAATTGGGAGAAAAAGCAAAAGTTGGGAAAGTGAATGTTGATGAGCAATTAGAATTAGCACAACAATTTGGAATCCAAAGTATCCCTACATTGATTTTGTTCAAAGATGGAAAACCTTTAGAAAAAATGGTTGGACTTCAATCGAAGGAAACTTTGTACGAAAAGATAAACGGTGCATTATAAAAAATTAAAATTTAATTTTGGGTAAAAGATTTTAAAGAAAAATTATGAATTTTAGAAATTGTCTTTATTTGTAATTTTTCTTTTTTTAGAAAGGGAGAAAAAATGTTATATGATTCAGTAATTATAGGTTCTGGACCTGCTGGACTTACAGCTGCAATTTATTTGGGACGGGCAGGACTAAAAAATATTATAATAAACGGAATGGAACCGGGAGGACAGCTTACAACTACGACTGAAGTGGAAAACTTTCCAGGATTTCCTAAAGGAGTTGACGGGTCACAATTAATAGAAGATATAAAGTTGCAAGCAAAAAATTTTGGGACAGAATTTTTACAGGCGGAAGTAAAAGAGATTGAATATAATGAAAGACCCTTTAAAATTCACTTGGACAATAAAAATATTATTGAAGCTAAAACAATAATTGTGTCGACAGGTGCGAGTGCAAGGTATTTGGGAATTGAAAATGAAAGAGAAAATATTGGAAGAGGTGTCAGCGTTTGTGCAACTTGCGATGGGTTTTTTTATCGTGGAAAAGAGGTCGTTGTAATTGGCGGAGGAGATACCGCGATGGAAGAAGCAACTTTTCTTACAAGATTCGCAACAAAAGTTACAATTGTTCACAGGAGAGATGAGCTAAGAGCATCAGCAATTATGCAAAAAAGGGCTAAAGATAATGAAAAAATTGCTTGGAAATTGAATTACACTCCTAAAAAAGTTTTGTCTGATGGAAAAGTTACAGGAATTGAATTGATAAATAATAAAACTGGAGAAACAGAAATTTTGAAGACAGATGGAATTTTTGTGGCAATTGGAAGAAATCCGAATACAAAATTTTTAGGAAATGCTGTTGAATTGGATAAAAATGGATATATTTTGACAAAAGGTAAATCCTCAAAAACAAATATACAGGGAATCTTTGCTGCTGGAGATGTATGTGATGCTAGATACCAGCAAGCCATAGTCGCTTCAGGAAGTGGAGCAATAGCGGCACTTGATGCAGAAGAATATTTAGTGGAAAATAGTTTATAATTTAAGGAGTTAAAATGAAAGAAATATTAAATTATGAAAAATTAATAGAAGTTATTAATAACGAAAAATTATTTTTGCTTTATATTTCAAGTCCTACTTGTGGAGTTTGTAAAGCAGATTTTCCAAAAATTAAAAAAATTGCAGAAAAAGAAAATATTAAAAGTTATAAAATTGATATAACAAAAGTTAAAAAAGCTGCAGGACAGTTGCTACTCTTTTCTGTTCCTGCCGTTCTTCTTTTCTATGAAACAAAAGAAATTCATAGACAGTCTAGAATTATAGATTTTGAAGAATTAAAATTTAGAATCAAACAAAGTAAATTAATGTAATTTAAAATTTTTTTAAAAGTGTTATGTTATCAATTTGACATTTTCTCAGATTTGGTATATTATATGTACTATAATTAAATACTAAGTTAGGAGAAAAAAATGGAAAATTCAATTACAAATGAAACAAAATCAACTTGGAAAACAAAATTAAAAGCAATGGGACCCGGTATTGTTATGGCGTCAGCAGCTGTAGGAGGTTCGCACATTGTATCGTCAGCACAAGCAGGAGCAATTTACGGATGGCAATTACTACTTGTTGTTATTTTAGTAAATTTATTTAAGTATCCATTTTTTAGATTTGGTGTTCAATATACACTAAATACAGAAAAAACTTTGGTTGAGGGTTACGAAAAAAGAGGAAAAGGTTATCTTTGGGTATTTTTTATATTGAATGTATTTTCTGCAATGGTAAATACAGCAGCAGTAGGTATGCTTACCGGTGCAATTATGATGAATATTATCCCAAATGGTTTTGGACTTTCAGTCGGGCAAATCACAATAATATTAATCGTTTTAATGTGGGCTATGATAATTCTTGGAGGATATGGAGTTCTTGATGGAATTTCAAAATTTGTTATGATTTCTTTGACGTTAGCAACTACAATTGCAGTAATTATAGCTGTTATTAAAGGAGGACGTCATATTCCAGCAAATTTTGTGGCACCATCTCCATGGCATCTTGCATCGCTTCCATTTATCATATCACTGATGGGTTGGATGCCTGCGCCAATAGAAATTTCAGCAATAAATTCAATGTGGTTAAAAGAAAAAAAACGTTCATCAAATGTTTCGTATGAAGATGGATTATTTGATTTTAATGTTGGATACATAGGAACAGCTATTCTTGCAGTTATATTTTTAGCACTTGGAGCATTAATCCAATACGGTTCACCTGAAAAAGTAAAACCAGCAAGTGCCGCTTACATTGCGCAACTTATAAAAATGTACATGACTGAAATTGGTTCATGGTCGAGACTACTTATTGCGTTTATAGCATTTATGTGTCTGTTTGGAACAACAATTACTGTTATTGATGGATATTCTCGTGCAAATAATGAGACATTAAGACTTCTTTTAGGAAAAGAAAAACCTTCACAAAAATCTCTTAATATCTGGTTTACAGTAACTTCAATAATCGGTATTTTGATCGTGCTTTTATTCTCGGGAAATGTTGCTAAAATGATGCGTTTTGCAATGATTGCTTCATTTATCTCAACACCAGTTTTTGCGTGGTTAAATTTGCAACTTGTTAAAACAGGGAAACATAAAGTGTCAGGAGCTTTATATTGGCTTTCAGTTGTAGGACTAATTTATCTTTCGGCTTTTGCAATTTTCTTTATGGTAGCCTATTTCGGAGGACTTTTATAAAAAAATTTAAAAATTAAAATTTGTACCGAAAAACTAAGTAATACAAAAAGTTTGGAGGTACATTTTTTATTTATAAGAAAATTAGGTTTATATTTTTTTATAAAAAAATAGTCAAATAATTTATTCGACTACTTCTTATTACTAATAAAATTAAAATTTTTAAATTTTTAAAGTCCTATTATTTCCCAGTTATCATGACTTTTTCCATTAATCACTCCATTTTTTACATTTTGAATGTAAGCTATCATCATATTCTGAATAGTTCCAGCATCGCCTCCCAGTTCGTCTTTTGATGACCACAGTATTTTTATATTTTCTCCTTCAAATATTCCGCCTTTTTTTATTAACTGTTGAAATCTGTATGAGTTCATTCCAACTTTCAATTTCATCTCGGGAGTGATTTTCTCTCCATTTTCAAGTGCCAAATTTATAACTTTTTGACCTTTTTGATTTCTTAAGTCAATTTTATATTTTACACCGCCAAAAATATCAAAATTAACATATTTTGACTTCAATCTTTCCTTGTTGTAACGATAGTTTTTGTCGTCTCTCTGAATCGTGTCAAAATAATCTGCTGACCATTCCATATATTTTTTTAACTGAGCTCCCGTCATTTCAAAAACTGTTACATCTCCTCCAGCGTATCTGTAATTGTAAATAATATCTTTTCTTTTTATATCCCCTCTATTCAATTTTATATTTTCATAGTCGTAAGAAAATGAAACAACATCAGCTTTACTGTAATACTTTTCCACATCGGTAATAAATGATGACATCCCTGTATCTTTTGCAAATGAAATTGATACTCCACAAGTTTTTCCTTGCGGTACCATATCGTTTAGCGTAACTCCAATTTTTTCATTGGCAATTTTACGAAGTCTATCGTGGTAGGGTTTGTAAATTTTTTCTACTTCTTTGTCAGCTTCTTCTTTTGCGACGGAAACTGTTTTTGAGTCTTTGTTCAGTAATTCCACTTTTTTCCCATTTACATTAAATTTTAAATTAATTTCAGAAACAACCATTCCATATTTGAAAGGTTCTGTGATAAGAACACCATTTATAATATTTTTAGATACATTTTGATGCATATGTCCCGCTAGGATAACATCTATCTCAGGCACGGCATTTGCTAGATCTTTTACGCCTGTTTCGCTTATGCCGTTTTCATTGTCAATGCCCATATGAGCGACAACAACTATTGCATTTGCACCTTGCTTTTTTAAAATTTTAATCTGTTCTTTTGTTTCGGAAATTATGGGTGCAAAGTGAAAATCTTTTAAAAAACCTGTGTCTTCTTCAAATTTTTTTGACATAGGAGTTGAAAGTCCAATAACTCCAATTTTTACTCCATCTTTTTCAATAATTGTTGCAGCGTCTAAGTATCTTTTTTTTTCTTTGGATAAATTGAAGTTGTTTTTGTTTTTGTCGTTGTAAAATAAATTTGCAAGTAATTTTTTTGCTTCCATATCTTTTAAAATATTTGTCAAAGTTGGCATTCCAAAGTTAAACTCATGATTTCCCGGCACAAAGACATCGTATTTCATATAATTTAACACTTGTGGAACTGGGTGCTTTTTATCATTTGCAAAGTATTCAATCCAGTTATCCTGAATAGCATCTCCAACTTCCATAAGAAGCACATTTTTGTTGTTTTTTCTCACTTTGTTTACATAAGTGGAAATTTGTGCATAAGAACCTGATTTATCTTCTTTGTCAGCAGCGTAGTCCCAAGGTACAACTTTCCCATGAACATCGCTTGTCCCCAGTATTTTGATGTTTACTTCTCTCGTAAATCCTATTGCAGATAACGCCAGTAAAAAGGCACTCACTTTTCTTCTCACAATTATTTCTCCTTTTCTCACTAGTTTCATTGAAACGACATAAACGAGAGTGTAAATTTTTTGTGAATACAATAACTGCTATATTATTGAATTTATATCTATAATTACATAAAATTATGGACACCCTCACATAACAAACAATATTTTTTTTATTTATTCAATTTTTTATAATGTTCTCTTCCTTCTTTTAAAGTAAATTTTCTCTTATATTTTTTTTCATTGATCTTATCTTTAATCTCAAAAATTTTTTCTAAATCAATTCCATATTCATTGGCGATGGCAATCGTGTAATAAAATACATCAAAAACTTCTTCTTCAATAGTTCCTTTGATATTTTTCCCATCAAACCGCGTATTTTTTCTAATATCTTCAGCAAGTTCACCAAATTCTTCAATTAATTTTAAGACAATTCTCTGAATATTGTCCTTTTTTTCTCTTTCATCACATAAATCTTCTTTTTCGTCCAAAGTCCCCATTTCAATATGTTTAATCAGATATTGAACTTCTTTTAAAGTCATCATAGTTTTTCTCCTATTTTTTTCTATCATGTTAAAAAAATTATACAATTTTTTGGAAATATAGTCAAATAAATTGCTATATTTTACACCATCTCAAAGAAATTGAAATATTGAAAAAAAAAAGAAAATAGGATATAATAAAAAAGGGTTAAAAAAATTGAGGGGATTATAATTATAATGGAAGAAATTATACAAAAAGATGAGGAAAAAGAAAAAGGGCATCGTAAGCGATTAAGAGAAAAATTTTTAATTAGTGGAACTAAGGGGATGTTTGATTATGAAATTTTAGAATTGCTTTTAACTTATACGATCGTGCGAAAAAATTGTAGGGGGCTTGCGAGAGGGCTACTTTTGAAATATGGGGATTTGTATACTATTTTAAAGCAACCTAGTAAAGAATTGCAAAAAAATAAAAATATAACAGAGAGGACTGTTGTTTTTTTAAAGTTGATATTTGAAATAATTGAAAATGGGTTGTATAAAAAATTTATAATAAAAAAATTGAACTATCCAGTAATACTAAATTATTAGATTATCTAAGCTGTTCCCTTTTGAAAAGGGATGTTGAAGTTTTTAAAGTATTATTTTTAAACAGTCAAAACGAACTATTAAAAGAAGAAGAGTTATTTTTTGGGACTTTGGACAGAAGTACGATTTATATAAGGGAATTGATAAAAAAGATATTGAATTACAATGCAAAATCAATAATTATTGTCCATAATCATCCAGCAGGATCACTTAAACCATCAAATGCAGATATTTTTTTGACGAAAAAGATAAAAGAACTTTTTGACAAAATAGAAATACAGCTTCTAGACCATTTGATAATTAGTGAACGGGGATATTTTAGCTTTTTAGAAGGTGGAATACTGTGAAAATAATTAATATAAAATTTAGAAAAACAAAAAAGGTTTATCCGTTTATAATTAATGAATTGGAGAATTATAAAAAAGGAGATTATGTGTTGGTTGACACTATTCGTGGGGAGCAAATTGGAATTGTTTTGGATACTGTGTTGAATCAAGAAAAGATTCTAGCGGAAAAAGAAGAGCTCAAAATGCGGGAAGTTAAGAGAAAATTGAGCCAAAATGAGGTAAATAAACTTGCTGAATTGGACAAAAGAGCGGATGAAGCTTATTTTAGATGTAAAAAGATTGTGAAAAGACTTCTTCCTGAAATGAATCTTGTAATAGGCGAATATACTTTTGATGAAAATAAATTAATTTTTTATTTTACGGCGGAAAAAAGGCTGGATTTTAGGGAATTGGTAAAAGAAGTGAACAGAACTTTTAAAAAAAGAGTGGAATTTTATCAGATTAAAGTAAACGATGAAGGTCGTATCTTATCAGCATTTGGAAAATATGGAAGAGAAATTTATTGGTAATTTAAATTTTGAATCAAAAAATAGGTAAAAATTAGAAAATATCTAAAATTTACCTTTTTTATTTTCAAATTTTTTAAATTAAAGTAAGCTAACTTGTTAGAGTATAAGTTTTGTTTATCATAACTACACCAAGTTTATATAAAAGCATACAAAAATTATAGATATTCTTTTAATTTTTGTTTTTTATAAAAACTTTACTCATTTTCCACATATTTTTTTATAATATTTTGTGCTTTCTTGCAAATTTCGTCATAACTGCCATCTGGCTTAAATTTTTCTAGCACTGCAACTTCAATTTTTTTTGGTCTTGGAAATTTCATATATCTGGAGTACGCTTTAAATGCACCTTTTATACCGAGACACTGAATATCGATTCCCATTTCTTTGGCTATGATTGCAAAAACCTTTTTAAACTCGGCAACTTTGCCATCTTTTGTCCTTGCACCTTCAGGAAAGATTAATACGCTCTTTCCGCTTTTTAAATGTCCAACAATCTCTTCCACGCTTTTTCTTATATTTTTATTTATATCGACTAGTATAACGTTTCCGTGACTCACAAGAAGTTTCATAAAACCTTTTTTAAAATACCAGTCAATCGCTAAAAATAAAGTGTTATTTAATATTTTTCGAGGAAGCAGAGTTCCTAATACAACTGGATCAGCAAAACTTTGATGGTTTGAAACAAAAATTTGCGGTTCTGTCGTAAGATTTTTTTTATTTATTTTTTTTGTTCTAAAATACAAATCAACTATTGGTTGAAGTGGTTTTAATATTTTTGTAACCCAACGATTTTTATTGTCAACAATCGGTTTAGTTTCATCAATTATCTTTTTCCAGTCAACTTCATTATCTTCAATTTTTGTAGCTTTTTGGTTGATGTATTCAGAAAGTAAAAGCAAATTAGGCATTTTAGAAAACTCATCTTCATCCAGTCTAATTCCAAAATTACTTTCAATATATGCAAAAAATTCGACGATGTCAAGTGAGTCCATTCCAATTTCAAGTTCTAGATTTTCTTGTGGCTGTGGAGCAATTCCCTTATTCTTTTTGACATATTCTTTTAAAATTTTGTAAATTTCGTTATCTGGCTCAATCACTTTTTCTTTTTTATCCGTCTCACCTTTTTCGTATAAGTCTGGCAGCATAAATCTTCTTGTTTTTCCAACTCTTGTTTTCGGCAATTCATTTTCAAACAATTTGTAATCCAGTATTTTTTCATAGTTATGAGCTTTTAAGTTGTAGTCTTCCACAATATTTTTTATGTAAGTTTTTGTGTTTGTAATATTTCTTTTTCTAAATTCCAATAAATCTGGAACGATTATTGCCGTAAGTTTATTTTTATGATTAAAAATCCCAATTTCTTTTATAAGACCGTTGCTTTTGGCAAGAACTCTGTCTTCTAGTGTTTCAGGGTCGATGTTTTTACCATTTGATAAAACAATCATCGTATTTCTTCTTCCACGAATTGTAACAAATCCTTCGTCATCAATTGTCACCAAATCTCCAGTTTTAAACCAGCCGTCTTCGGTAATCACCTCTTTTGTCTTTTCAGGTTTTTTGTAATACCCTTTCATCACAATCGGTCCTTTTACCATAAGTTCTTCATTTTCAATCTTTACTTCGACATTAAAAAGTTTTTTCCCAACAGTTCCAATTTTTCTTTCTTTTTTAGAATTTACTGCTATAACTGGCGAAGTTTCAGTAAGTCCGTAACCCTCCAAAGAATAAATTCCCAAAGTTTCGTAAAATCTTGAAATTTCAGGATCCATTTTGGCTCCACCGACGACGATAAAATCCAAATGTCCTCCAAATTTTTTGTGAACTTTTGCAAACACTTTTCTTTTTAGCTTTATGGAATTTGATTTTTTCATAATTTGGTAAATAATTCTCGTTATGAATTTTGAATTAATTTGTTCCATAATTCCATCATAAAACAGCTTAAACACTCTAGGGACACCAATTAACGCCGTAACTCTATTTTTTTCAAGAGCTTCGAAAATCTCTTTACTTGCAATTTTTTCCACAAAAACGATGGAAGTCTGATATTTTAACATCAAAAGCACAGTCGCTGTAAGTGGCAAAATGTGGTGAAATGGAAGCAGCGCCAAAATTTGGTCACGGTAGTCAAAAATTCCTTTTTCATAAATTCCTTCCATTTCAGAATTTAGGTTGTCAAATGAAAGCATAACTCCTTTGGGATTTCCAGTCGTTCCAGAGGTGTAGAGCATAGCAGCAGTTTCATTTCCAGTCGGATTATTTAACTCAAAATCTGAATTTTTTATAGAATTTAACTTTTCTTCTGAGATTTTAACTTTATCAACATTAATTATTTTTATTTTATCCTTAAATTCATATTGATTGACAGCATCAATTATATTTTTTTGAGTTTCATCAGAACACAAAATAATATCAGGATTTGCGTCATTTAACACATACAAAATTTCTTGAGGGTTGCTATTCGCATCAAGCGCAATTCCCGCCGAATTTTTATCCCAAATGGCCATAAATCCATAAATCCACTCAGGACGATTTTCCATAATTATAAGTCCAAATCTGTCTTTTTCTAAATTTACTACATATTCTGAAAAATATTTAATATTATTTATAAGCTCAGTATAATTTATATGTCTATTTTTAAAATCGACTAAAGCAAGTCTGTCCGCTCTTTGTAAAAACATATATTTTCCTCCTTTTTTTAGATAAAAAAATTATATCACATTTTGGGTTGATACGCTATTTTTTTCTATTTTGGAGATAGTGTAAAAATTTTAGGGGCATATTTTGATTATAGGATGTTATTTTGTTTAATATAGTTTTTTATTTTTTACATAAGGGGAAAGGACCGCCATTTCCCCTTATAATCCCCACGCTCGTCTAAGCATTTTTTTGAAGCAAAGCCGAAACTCACTTCGTTCAGACAGTCGTCTTTACTCCAAAAAAATCACGACACCTTTTGTATAATAGTAAAATTTAAACCGTCGGAGCATTTTTATGTGCTGACAAAACTGTCTGAGCGAAAGCGAGTTTTTTGGCAGTGCATAAAAATGCCGAAGACTAGCCGGGGTGCAGGGGTGCGGCGATGAGCACTTCTGCTTAAAAAAGAAAAAATTATTTTAGTAACTTTCTGGATTGAATAAGAAACTTAAAATAGAAGTTTTTATTTCCCCTAAATATTTTACTCTGTCCTATTTTGGAGATAGTGTAAAATTTTAGGGAAACATTTTGATTATAGGATGTTGAAGAGTACTTCTACTTAAAAAAATAAATATTTTAGTAATTTTGTAAGTTGAATGGGAAACTTAAAATAGAAGTTTTTATGAGTTATGACAGAACACTCCCAATTTTAGTCGTGAGATGTTCAGTTAAATAAAGAGCAATTCTATTTTGTAATAAAATTGCTCATTTAAACTATTTATGGTTTTAGGTTAGGATGTTTCTTAAAATATTCTTCCCTCACTTTTTTGTAATTAGTAGGTGGTTTTCGATTGGGGTCAGGATATTTTGCCAAATCAAGAAAACTAAATCTTCTCATATTCATAGCATCTTTTTTTGTAGATTTTGTTCTAGTTGATGTTGTTTTTCTTTTTGTTTTTTTAGACCCTTTACTTGCTGAAGAGGCAAATAAAGATATTACGAGTGTTAATAATAGTATAATTTTTTTCATATATTTTTCCTTCTTTCTTTTTTTATAATTTTTTTATTTTAATTTAACAAGGCATACCCTTGTGAACTCATCGCAGCCTGAACTTCTCCTGCATTATTATATTTTTCTGTGGAAAAAGAGTTAGATTTTATTTCTTTATAAGAAGTAATATTATTGTTTTTATCTAAAACTATTTTCCCAATTTCAACTGGTTCAAAAGATTCAGTGTTGCCAAAAAATCCAGCAAATGTGTTTTGAATGAAATATTTAACTGATAAATTTCCATTTTCATCTTGTTTGTAATAAATTCCTGCTAAATTAGGATTGTCGGAAGAATTATCATCTTTTTGCAATTCAATTTTTCTTTGTGCAAGTTTTGTAATATAATTTTTCAAATCTTTTACTTGATTGGCATTTTTAGCATATTCAAGAAGTCCACTGACTTTTATTTTAAATTTGCTGTTTTGAGGACGAATTTTTAATTTTTTTGCTACGTCTTTATTGTAAGAAATGTCAACATCTATTGTATCCCCATTTTGTATTCCTTCAGTTTTTGAAAAATTAAATGTAATTCCTCCTTCTTTTGCAAACTCTTCCTCTTTTTTAGGTTTTTCTGTATTGCTATTTGCAGTTTCTAGAGGAAATTCAGGATTTTGATAATTTGTTATTTTCCCGCTTCCAGAAGCTCCGTCAATTCTAACCGTATAATATTTATTAAAGTCAAAATTTTGCAAAAATATAAAATTTGCACAGATGTAGTATAGTGCAATAATTCCTATTACAGCAATTCCAATAGTTGTATATTTTTTCTTTTTCTCAGGATCCATTGCATTTATTTTTTTAGCTCCGTTATTCCATTCTGATTTTATATCTTCAATTTCTACATTTTTTCCTTTAAAAATAACAAAATAATTAGTTACTACTGAACCTAGTGAAGTTATCAAAGTTAATATTAAAACAAATTGTGTAAAACCTAAATTTGGTGCTGAACCTGTCGCTGCTCCAAACATACCTGACAAGGAAGTGAACGCTTTTATAACTTTATTTACCGCATATATTTCTAAAAGTCCTAATATTCCAAATCCGAAGATAAAGTAATAATTTAGATTCTTTAATTTTTCTATTTTATTTTCTTTTTTTGCTTTTAGATAAATTAAAACAGTAACTGCAATTACAGCGATTACTATTAAATTCAAAATGCCTTGCAATGTTTTTGCTGTTGAGATAAATCCCATTCCTTCTCCCAGTGTATTCATCCCACTGTTAAACAAATTGTCTAAAGAACTCGAACTAGCAGCTTCTGAGGCAAGTTTTTTTGCATTAAAATACAAACTCAAACCTTTTATTCCAGCATAAAGAAGTATTACGGAAGCTATTGTTGACAACCAAAATATTATTTTTAAAAAAAGTTTACTATTTTCATTATCTTTTTGTAAAATATTATCTAAAAATCCTGGTTGTGAAACATTTTCAGAATTATTATTTGCATTTGAGCTATTAATTATTTGACTTTGTTTATTATCTGTATTTTCCAAATTTTGAGCTATGTTATTATTAACATTAACGCCATTATCTTTTTGAAAAACAATAGGATAGTTTTTTAATAATGTAAGAGCAGAAAATACAATGCAGGCGATTAAAGCAACTAAACCTACAATTACAGCAAATTTTGAAAGAAATTCTGGCATCAAGCCTATCATAGATAGGAGTAATATAACAAGAATTACAATACCTGATATTGCTAGTCTAAAAGGATTTGCATAATTTGGAATATTCATTTTTTGAAAATTATTAGAATTTAATGCTTTAGAACGAATATTAAAGATTACAACTATATTTATTATACTTGCAATTCCAAAAATAGCTAAAAGAGTTATTAATAATTTCATTGAGTTAAATCCATCAACTGCTCCTCCAATCATTCCGCCAAATCCGCTTGTAAGTTGTCCCAATATTCCAATTATTTTTATAAGAACAATTGCTAATGTTACAAATATTACGGCACTTAACCAAAATAATAATTTTATTTCTCCAAATTCTATCAAATTATTGGTGTTTTGGTTATTTGTTTTGTTTTCTATATTTTTATTATTATCCATTTTTCCTCCTGTTTTTAATTTAAACAAAATAACTTTACATTTTTTAGTATAAATTTAAAATAATTTATATGGATTATTTTTCATATTCTTTTATTATAAGAACAAATTTTTTCTCTTCTGGATTTAAAATTTCATCTGTATTATATCTTCCGTTGTACCAACTTTTTTTAGAAAAATAATCAGCATATTCACGACTTTTTGTGAATATATATCCCTTTTTTGCAAATAGCGTATTTCTTATATATCCCAATTTTTGTTTTGAAAAAGTCTTTAGTATGTCTTTGTTATTTTTGTGCATAACCTCGTCGTAAACTCTGTCCAATGTCGCCAAATCATCGTCATTTTGATTAGACTGTGCTGGTGAAGTAATTGGATTAGGATTAGTTGAATTTGCTGCATCTGTTGTATTTGGAGCAGCAGTTCCTGTATTTTGCTGTACTGGCTGTTCTGGAGCTGGAGTAGAAGGATTTGTGTTTTCTCCAGTAGCTGACATTATTCTTCTAAATAAAGTCATTCCATTTTCAAGCACCATATTAATTTCACTTAATTTTCTAACTCCAGACAATATTTCGCTTTTTTGTTTTTTGGAATCAAGTTTATATTGTGTTTCAGAAACTTCTCCAGTTGAGTTGTCAAAGTTATAGTAAATTTTATAAATTCCGCCATTTTCTTCAACTACTCCACTTACATATTTTTGATAATCTTCTTCTTTTACTTCCAAATTTTTCAAAGTTTTTCCATTTTTTTGAATTTCTCCATCCAAAGTTACAAAATCCATTGAATACAAGTTTTTATCATATTTTGTAGCAACCTTTACAATTTTTCGATTATCGATAGAAGCAGGATCATCAGAATAATCTACAACAGTTGTTACACTATTTTCAGTTTGAGTAAGCTGCATAAGTTTTCCTTGCTCATAAACTTGCACTTTCTTCGTTCCAGTCAATTTATAATTTATTTCAGTTTCCCCTTGCAATTTTCCATTACTTACAAAGAAATATCCGCTTTTTTGTGGAAGATCAAATGTAATTTTTCCTGTAAAAATTGCTCCTTTATAATAGATAAAATCGTTGTCGACCCTAAAATCAGTTGAATTTAATGCAACCGTAGCTCCTTGTGGATTTTGCGGCTTTGTATAAGTAGCAGATTGATATCTAGTATCTTTTGCATTATTATCCTTATTTTGGTTTGAACAAGATGCCATAAGTGCCAAAATAAGAACTACTATTGATAGTTTTTTCATATTTAAATATTTCCTTTCTCTAGCAGTTTGTGGACTGCTCATATTTATAATTTTTATTTGACAATCCCAAATTTTCTTTTCAAAATTCTATCAAAATTATTTAATTTCATCAGTAAATGGCAATTTTTTGTAGTCTGCCGCTTCAAAACCAAAATAGTTTTTTACAGTTTTCTCAAAAAATCCGACATTTTCAAAGCCAAGCTCAGATGATTTTGAGTAACCTGTTCCACGCATTTCTACAGTATAGTTTTTTTCAAAATTTAATTTTGTACCCGCATTAAAGTATGTTTTATGATTAGCCTTTAACTTTTTATTAAAAAATTTATATGGAGCTACATTATCGCTTCTTCCCCAAGTGTATCCAAGAGCTACATCATTGTATTCTTTTCCGTTAATATTACAAACTTTATAAAATCTAAAAAATTCTCCCGCTCCAGAACCATGATCTCCACCAATAGATGTAATTCCTGTGCAATAGCTTCCTTTTTTTGTTACGATTGTTTGTCCAAACGCAAAACTTCCTAATAATAATCCGACTAATAATAATTTTTTCATTATTTTCACTTCCTTTTTTTAGTTATGTTTTTGTAAATTATTTTCTTTTAATTTAATAAAATATATCTTCTGATTTAAAAAATTTACTATTTAAATATTTCATTTCTCTCTGTTTTTGGACTACTCATGATTATATTTTATAATCAAAATTTTTTATTTCTATTGTCCATTCTTTCTTTAATTTGTTGTGCTTCTGAATCAGAAATAATTCTTTCGTTTTCATTGTGAACTCCGTATTGTTGTCTTTTATAAGCAGCCATGTCAATATCATCTTGAACTTCTTGAATTCTATTTGATGCTATCCCCGCTACAAAGCCTGTAATACTTAGGAATTTGAATACTACGTAAGCCGCTGCAACAAATAAAATTATTGGTATAGCAAACAATAATCCAAAAAATGCTAAAATTCCTATGCCAATTAGTTTTAGAAGTAAAAGTATGTATTGTTTTGTATCTGTAGCTTCTTCTCTGCCTATATTTTTTTCTGAAGTTAGATATCGTTTATTTAATACAGCAAAAATAATTGCATTAGCTACTGCATGTAAAGAGTATCCAATCATAAAAATAGTTGATTCATCTATATGTGCATAATTCAAAAAATTTAAAATGGCAAAAATACCTTGTAAAATAAGTATTACCAAAAGACTTATAACCATACCTCCGATAAGTCCTGCTACCCAGTAAATTACAGCATATGTAATCCATATTCTTCCTTTTGTTATTCCTTCATTAGCTTTTCGTCTTGCTGCTTTAAATATAATAAACATATGTAGCAATATTGCTGCTAAAAATATAGATTTCATTATTAATGAAGAGTCATTAATAACTGCTATAAAATGGTTCATATTTCTTCTTTCCTTTCTTTTTTATTTTTTTTAGTAATTCCATTCATAATCCCCTTGTAAAATATGTGCTACATTTACATTTGGACCCACTAATGAAACATCAGAATTTTTTAGATTTTCTTTAGAAATAAGTTTTGAAATTTCATTATATGTTTTAACTGTTTCTTGTTCCAATTTATTTGGATCTAAGTTTTCTAATTCTTTTTGCATTTGTGCATATTCATCTATATGTTTCCTTTGTTCTTCAAATGTTTTATATGTAAGATTAAGTTTGTAAGTTTTTAAAATATCAAGTGGATACGTTGCTTTATCAGTTAATATCAAATTTTCTTTTCCTGATGCTCTTCTAGATTCTTCAAAACCTTCAAATTTTTCTTTTACATTTCCTTTATTAATTTCACAACCGATAGTAGCGTGTATTTGAAGAAATCTTTCATAATTTTCATCAAAGGAATCAGTATTTCCATGAGGACCACCTGCATGGCTGTAATATTCTTTTAACATTTCATTTAATCCTTCTGGCGTAAGACATTTTGATTTATCCACTTTTACCTTTTTCCCGCATGATACAGTAAACATAGCTAAAATGATAAATAAAGTTATAATTTTTTTCATATTTTTCACTTCCTTTTTTTATTTTTATAAATTTTAATTTTCTTTTCTTAGTTTAAAAATTTTTTTTGTTATTATTTGTAACAAAAGGTTCCTTTTTAAAAATAATTAATTATTATTGTGAAGTAGGCAATCTAAATACATTCTTGTATTTTTTTCAGTTTCAGAATTAAGTCTTTTTGCATTTTTTGATTTTAATAAAGCGTTTAATTCATTTTCCGAAAGTATTTGAAAGTCGTTTCTTTCATATTTTTTACCCTTTCTAATTTCTGTTCCTGCGCTAATCACATAGTCAATTGTAATTTCGTAAGAATCTGTAACTGGTGTATTTTGATTTTTTCGGCTGTTTACATAATATTTTTTCTCGATTCTATAATTTAATATTGGATATTTTTCTCTATCATAAGATTTTACATTGTCGAACGGAGTATATGAAACTCTATATTTGTTTCCAACAGGTACTACATTGATAAAATAGTTGAATTTTTTCCAATACGACTCATCTGTTCCTGGTACTTCACCATAAAACCAGTCTTTTTGATTTGAAATATAAATTTTAGTATCTGATGAGAAAAAGCTCTCTGCTTCTTTAGTTGTAATTTCTGAAAAAGCAAATGTTTCAAAAATAAGTACTAACATTAAAATAAATTTTTTCATATTTTTTAGCCTTCTTTCTTTTTTATAATTTTTTTATATCCAATAATTTCTAAGTAAGAAAACTGAGATTTCTCCGAGTTTTCATCATTTTAAAATAACTAAAAATCTGTTCCTAAATTTTTTATTCTATCCTTTTCTTAATTAATATCAAATTTTTGGATATACTTCTGTTATTGTATACCATTTTTTTTTTTTTTGATTATAAGCAACTTATTTTACTTATATAACATTAATAAAATATTAAAACAATTTTTTCTTTTTTTAAGCAGAAGTGCTCATCGCCGCACCCCTGCACCCCGGCAAGGCTCAAGACATTTTTATGTGCTGACAAAAAACTCGCACTAGTCGTGCTCAGACAGTTTTGTCAGCACATAAAAATGCTCCGACGGTTTAAATTTTACTACTATAGAAAAAGTGTCGTGATTTTTTTGAAGTAAAGACGACTGTCTGAACGAAGTGAGTTTCGGCTTTGCTTCAAAAAAATGCTTAGACGAGCGTGGGGATTATAAGGGGAAATGGCGGCCCTTTCCCCTTATGTGAAAAAATAGAAAACCATACTAAACAAAATAACATCCTGTAAATAAAAATAAATTAAAAAAGATTGAAATTAAAATTTATCCCTAAATATTTTACTCTATTTATTTATATAAAAAAATTGCTTTTTTTCCTTAACTGTGGTAATCTTTTGGTATAAAAATTAAGTGAAAGGAAGTAAAGAAATGAACTTTAATGATTACAAATACGAACATATAGAAGTAGAAAAAATAAAAGATGAATTTTCTGAAAATATTAAAAATTTTAAAAATTCTAAAAACGTGGAAGAACAATGTGAATATTTTGACAAAATTATAAAACTTAGAAATTATGTGGATACGATGCAGACACTTGTGTCAATTAGACATAGCATTGATACAACTGACGAATTTTACGATAAGGAAAACGAATATATGGACGAAATTAGTCCAATTTTATTTAGTTTTACAAATGATTTTTATAAAGCGCTTGTAAATTCTAAATTTAAAAAAGAGTTAACCCAAAAATACGGAAAATTTTTGTTTGAAAAAGCCGAAAATACGCTAAAAACATTTTCTAGCGAAGTTATCCCAGATTTTCAGGAAGAAAATAGACTTACAAGTAAATATGAAAAACTTATCGCAAGTGCAAAAATTGAGTTTGACGGAAAAGAGCTAAATTTATCACAAATGGTGCCTTACACTCAGTCAAAAGACAGAAATGTGAGAATTGAAGCGGCTAAAAAAGTTGCTAATTTTTTCTCCGAAAATAAAGAAGAATTTGACAACATTTACGACTCGCTTGTAAAAGTTAGAGATAAGATGGCAAAAAAATTGGGTTACAAAAATTATGTGGAATTTGGCTACAAAAGATTATCTCGACTTGAGTATGACGACAAAATGGTCGCTGGATACAGAAAACAAGTGTTAGAAAATATTGTGCCAATTTATACAGAACTTAGAAAAAGACAGGAAAAAAGATTGGGTGTAAAAAAATTGAGATTTTACGACGAAGCGATAAAATTTAATTCTGGAAATGCCGATCCGCACGGATCACCTGAATGGATTTTAAATAATGGAAAAACAATGTATAAAGAATTGTCCAAAGAAACCGACGAATTTTTTACATTTATGACTGAAAATAATTTACTTGACTTGCTTTCAAAAAAAGGAAAGATGAGCGGTGGATACTGCACCTACATTCCAGATTACAAATCGCCATTTATTTTTGCGAACTTTAATGCGACTTCGCACGATGTCGATGTTTTAACGCACGAAGCTGGACACGCTTTTCAAGTTTATCAAAGCCGTGGTTATGAAGTTCCGGAATATTTGTGGCCAACTTACGAAGCTTGTGAAATTCACTCGATGAGCATGGAATTTTTGACTTGGCCGTGGATGAATTTATTTTTTGAAGAAGATACCGAAAAATACAAATTTATTCATTTATCAGAAGCGCTTTTATTTATTCCATACGGAGTAACTGTGGACGAATTTCAGCACTGGGTTTATGAAAATCCAGAAGTTTCGCCGCAAGAAAGAAGAGAAAAATGGCTTGAAATTGAAAAAAAATATCTTCCTACAAGAGATTACGGAGAAGTCGAAGAATTAAAAGACGGAATTTTTTGGTTTAGACAAGGACACATCTTTTCATCGCCATTTTACTACATAGATTACACTTTAGCGCAAGTTTGTGCATTCCAGTTTTGGATAAAAGCCAATGAAAATAGAGAAAAAGCTTGGAGCGAATATTTAAATTTATGTAAATTAGGCGGAAGTAAACCATTTTTTGAGTTGATGAAGTCGGCAAACTTGAAAAATCCTTTTGAAAAAGGCGTATTAGCTGAAGTTGTGCCAAAGATAAAAGAATATTTGGACAGTGTTGACGATATGAAATTATAAATAAAATATATTATAGTATAAAAAAAATATATAATTAAATAATTATTTTTTACTTGCATTTACAAATGTTTAGTGGTATACTAATTGTAGATACAAATATGAGAGTTAAAAAATATAATAAATTATGGAGGAAAACGTATGATATACGAAAATATTATTGATTTAATCGGAAATACACCAGTTGTAAAATTAAATTTTTTAAAAGGTGACGATGTTGCTGATATTTATGTAAAATTGGAAAAATATAATATTGGAGGAAGTGTAAAAGATAGAGCAGCTCTTGGAATGATTGAAGCTGCGGAAAAATCTGGAGAATTAAAACCAGGTGGAACAATCGTAGAACCAACATCAGGAAATACAGGAATTGCATTAGCAATGATAGGGAAAGCAAAAGGTTACAAAGTTATAATTATTATGCCAGATTCAATGAGTATTGAAAGAAGAAGTATTTTATCCGCTTACGGAGCTGAATTAATTTTAACTGAAGGTGCTAAAGGAATGAAGGGTGCAATTGCAAAAGCTGAAGAACTTGCAAAAGAAAATGGATATTTCTTGCCACAACAATTTAAAAATCCTGCAAACCCTGCAAAACATTATGAAACAACAGCAAAAGAAATTTTAGATGATTTTCCTGTGCTAGATGCTTATATTTCAGGAGTTGGAACAGCTGGAACTCTTGTCGGAGTGGGAAGAAGATTAAAAGAAGAAAGACCAGAAGCAAAAGTATATGCAGTAGAACCAGCATCATCAGCAGTGTTATCAGGAGAACAACCTGGAAAACATTTGCAACAAGGACTTGGAGCTGGATTTGTACCTGCCAACTACGACAGCAGTGTAGTTGACGAAATTATAAAAACAACAAATGAAGAAGCTGTGGAATTTTCAACAAGAGCTGCCAAGGAAAACGGATTATTCGTTGGAATTTCTTCAGGAAGTGCAATAGCTGCAGCTTACAAAGTTGCTAAAAAATTAGGAAAAGGTAAAAAAGTATTAGCTATACTTCCAGACGGTGGAGAAAAATATTTGTCAGTGGAAGCATTTAGAAATAGTCTATAATAAAAAAAGAAAAAAGGGAGTATATTTTTGCTCCCTTGATTTTAAATAAAACATATAAAATATGAGAATAATTCAAGTAGTAATAAAATTATTTACTTGAAATTTTTTTATAAATTTTATAAAATTAAATATATAGAAAACTAAAAAAAAGGAGGAGTTTGCCATTTTTAAACAATTAAAAGAAGAATTTGACAATATCGCTCAAAAAGATCCAGCAGCAAGACATAAATTGGAAATTTTATTATATCCGTCGCTGCATGCGGTAATAAATCACAAAATAGCGCATTTCTTCCAAAAGAGAAAACTTTATTTTTTGGCCAGACTTTTTTCTCAAATTTCGAGATTTTTTACTGGGATAGAAATTCACCCAGGAGCGACACTTGGAAAACGAATTTTCTTTGACCACGGAATGGGAATTGTAGTTGGAGAAACTGCTGAAATTGGCGATGATTGTGTAATTTATCACGGTGTTACGCTAGGAGGGGTAACGACTGAAAAAGGAAAAAGACATCCCACATTAAAAAATAATGTGACAGTCGGCGCAGGAGCAAAGATTTTGGGGAATATAACGGTTGGAAATAATGTAAAAATAGGTGCAAATTCCGTCGTTTTAAAAGATGTTCCCGATAACGCCGTCGCTGTTGGGATCCCAGCTAGAATTATTCAAAAAGCCGAAGAGGATTTTTTTATGTGGCATATTTAATTTTAATAGTAAATTTCAAAAATAGAGAATGTTAAAAGTTAAACTTTATATTCTCTATAATTTTTTCTCTTCATTTCACACAAATTTACGACATTTTTTTGCATTGTCAAAAAAGTCAATTTTGTACGAAATCGTCAATACGTAAAAATACTCTGATAGATTAAGCTTATTAACAAATGATTGTAAATAAAAATAAAAAAAACTGTCTTAACAAAGAGACAGTATACATAAACAACTATTTTAAATTTTTAAAATGGCTGGGCTGAATGGATTCGAACCATTGCATGCTAGAGTCAAAGTCTAGTGCCTTACCGCTTGGCGACAGCCCAATAAATAATAATTTTAACGACTATGTAAGTATATCAAAAAAAAAAACTTTTGTCAACATTTTTTTGAATTTGAAAAAAGTTTTTGTGTACAGATGTCAAACATTTGTTACAAAAATATATTAAAAAATATTGAAATTAAATTTACTCTTAAATATTTTACTCTGTCTTAAAAAAATTAAAATATTGAAAAAAGATAATAAATTTGATATAATTGTTAGACAAAAAGAATAAAAATCTTAAATAGCGCCAGACCTTTTTAAAAGGAGACGAGGAAAAAGAGTTATCGAAATTTCGGCGGATGCTCTTTAGGTTATCACAACCTGAATAATATACAAAAATTATAAGAAATTATAAAACAAAAATATTATAGTGATTATTCTTTTTGAATTTTATATTTGTAAAGGAGAACGCTATGTGTGGAATAGTAGGTTACATCGGTTCACAAAACGCTCAAGATTTTGTAATTGATGGATTAGAAAAATTGGAATACAGGGGATATGATTCAGCTGGAATTGCTGTAAATACAGGGAAGTCAAAATTTGACATTGTAAAAAAAGTTGGAAGACTAAAAAATTTGGAAAATGCTCTAAAGGAAAATCCTTTAGACGGAAATATTGGAATAGGGCATACGAGATGGGCAACTCATGGGAAACCATCTGATATAAATTCTCATCCGCATTTTAATAAAGACAAAACTTTAGTTGTAGTTCACAATGGAATTATTGAAAATTATCTGGAACTAAAAAAAGATTTAATTGCCAAAGGATATGAATTTGTTTCTGAAACTGATACGGAAGTTGTAGTACATTTGCTAGATAGCCTTTATGAAGGTGATTTATTAGAAGCTGTAAAAAAATTGTTAAAAATTATTAAAGGTGCGTATGCGCTAGGAATGATGTCAATTTCAGAACCTGAAAGAATTATTGCTGCAAGAAAAGAAAGTCCGTTAATAGTAGGTTTAGGGAAAGGTGAAAATTTTATTGCTTCTGACATTCCAGCAATTTTGAAATATACAAGAGATGTATATTTGATTGAAAATAATGAAATCGTAGAAATAAAAAAAGATTCTGTAAAAATTATGGATACTGAAGGAAATGAAATAAAAAGAGATGTAACACACGTTGAGTGGGATTTGGAAGCGGCTTCAAAAGGTGGCTATGAATATTTTATGGAAAAAGAAATTCATGAGCAGCCAGAAGTGCTTGTAAAAACTTTAAACAGCAGAGTTGATGAAAATTATAACATTAATTTTGATAATGCGGGGCTTACAAAGGAATATTTGAGCGGAATCAATGATATTTATATCGTGGCTTGCGGAACTGCTTATCACGCTGGGCTTGCCGGAAAGCATATTATTGAGAAAAAAACAAGAATCCGTGTAGATGTTGACATTGCGTCAGAATTTAGATATAGAAATCCTGTGATTGATGACAAAGCATTGGTTATTGTGTTAAGCCAGTCTGGAGAAACTTTGGATACGCTTGAGGCTATGAAAGAAGCGAAAAGACATGGGGCAAGAGTTGTTGCAATTACAAATGTAGTTGGCTCTTCAATAGCAAGGGAAGCGGATCACGTTATTTATACTTGGGCAGGGCCTGAAATCGCTGTTGCTTCTACAAAGGCATACACTACTCAAATGGTAATTTTAAACTTGATGGCAATTGATTTTGCATATAAATTTGGGAAAATTACAAAAGATGAAGCAGTTGAAGATATTAAGAAATTGTATGATGTGGAGCAAAGTATTCAGAAAATGCTGGAATATGACGAAAAAATAAAAAATGTCGCAGACAAGATTAAAGATAGTGAAAGCATGTTCTATCTTGGACGTGGGCTTGACTATGTAATCGCTGTGGAAGGGGCATTAAAATCCAAGGAAATTTCGTATATTCATTCAGAGGCTTTTGCTTCAGGAGAATTGAAACATGGTACAATTGCACTTATTACAGATGGAGTGCCAGTTGTTGTAAACGTTACACAGTCTGACTTGTTTGAAAAATCAGTATCAAATATAAAGGAAGTTACTTCAAGAGGAGCCTACGTTATCGCAATTGCAAAAGAAGGAAACACAGTTGTGGAAGAGGTGGCGGATGAAGTGTTCTATATTCCAGATGTGGCAGACGATTACGCAGGATTTCCAACAATCGTGATTCATCAGCTATTAGCATACTATTTATCAAAGTTAAAAGGAAATGATGTGGACAAACCAAGAAACTTGGCAAAATCAGTAACTGTAGAATAAGATAATTATCTAATAATTATAAATAATAATGAAAATGGAGGAAAAAATTATGAAATTTGATGATTTGAAAAAAGGAGCGGAAGACGCTTTAAAGAAAACTGAAGATGGAGCAAAAAATTTAGCTGATAAGGCTGCTGAAAAAGCAAAGGAAGTTGCAGGAAGCGAAGTTGCTCAGAATATTAAAAAAGGAACAGAAGAAGTTTTTGAAAAAACTGTGGAAGGTGCAAAAGATTTAGCAGAAAAAGCTTCAAATAATAAAATTGTTCAAGATGTGAAAAAAGGCACTGAGGAAGCAGTAGACAAGACAGTAGAAGGAGCTAAGGGCTTAGCAAACAAAGTTACTGGTGTATTTAAAAAATAGTAATTTTATAAGATTTACATAGAAGAACAAGAGTAATAAAAAATTAAGGGTTATCTTTTTATAAGATAGCCCTTTTATGAACTTAATTTATATAATTATTTTGAAATTTTATACATTTGTCTATAATTTTCTAATTTTTCTTCAAGTTCAGCAACTCCCCATTTTCCATTGTCTTTTTCCAAATAAATTGTAGCTTTTGAAGATGAATATTCTTGTGTTTGTTCCAAAGTTTTTTTCACAGTTTCAAACATTTTTGTTGTTATTTTATCAAAAATTTCATCTTCTGACAGATTTTTCAATTCTTTTTTGCTTATAAAATCTTCGTTTGTCATTAATTCAAATATTTTTTTGTAGCTTCCTGCCACATCTGGCATTTTTATATTTAATGTAACTTCTGCGACATCATTTGTAACATATCTTATTTTTTCAACTTCAATTTTATTGTTATTTAACATATAGTCGAACATATCGCTAGAAAATTTTTCCATCTTTTTTTGATAATTTTTAAACATTTGTTTATTAGTTTTAGATGTTTGTAATTCTTGGTTCATCATTCGGGAAAGCATTGATTTCGTCCCAATTGATGCTCCTTGTAAAATTAAATTATAGTCTCTTTTAGCAGCAATTTCGATTTCTTTATTATTCTTATCCAGTTCTTGCTGTGATAAAGTGACACCTTTTTTTTGAATAACTTTATAATTGCCTGAAAATAGCTGGATTGACAAAGTTAGTAAGAGAAAAGTTAGTAGCTTTTTCATAAATAATCACTCCTTTAAATTTTATTTTCTAGTGTCATTTTAACATATTTTTTTAGAAAATGTAAAATTTTTATTTAACATAGACAGAGTAAAATAGTTAGGGGTAAATAAAAAATCTTATTTTAAGTTTTTCATTCAATCCAGAAAGTTACTAAAATATTTTTTTATTTTTTAAGCAGAAGTGCTCATCGCCGCACCCCTGCACCCCGGCTAGTCTTCGACATTTTTATGCACTGCCAAAAAACTCGCACTAATCGTGCTCAAACAGTTTTGTCAGCACATAAAAATGCTCCGACGGTTTAAATTTTACTACCATACAAAAGTGTCGTGATTTTTTTGGAGTAAAGACGACTGTCTGAACGAAGTGAGTTTCGGCTTTGCTTCAAAAAAATGCTTAGACGAGCGTGGGGATTATAAGGGGAAATGGCGGTCCTTTCCCCTTATGTAAAAAATAAAAAAATAATATTAAACAAAATAACATCTTGTAATCAAGAATAACCTAAAAAATTTGAAATTAAAAAATCTGCCCCTAAAATTTTTAAACCATCATTTAACATAATATTTCTTCCCATAACTTTGCATAAGTTCCAAAATAGGCAATAAATCTTTTCCTTTTTCTGAGAGGATATATTCTGTCTTTTTTGGGTAAACATTGTATTCCCGTTTTTCTATAAGTTTTTCTTTGATTAAATAGTTTAAATGCTCAATAATCATTTTTTCGTTGCTGCCTTTTATTTGATTTTTGAAATCTTTTGTTCTGACTTTTCCGTGTCTTAAAAGCCATAATATGATGACTGTCCATTTTTTTGATAATATTTTTTGAGTTAGTTCCAGCGGACAAGTGTAAATTTTTTCTTCCATATAAATTTTCCTTTCAATGAAATTATTTGAAATTTTAAAAAATACTAAATAATCTTGTTTTTACTATAATTCTTTTAATTTTTCTATATTTTTTTAGAAATTTTTATAAAATACCATACTCGAATTAGCAGTCCTCCTGTCCAGCCTATCGGTGCGGCAATCCAAATTCCGTTATAGCCTAACGATGTTTTGGAAAGTAAAATGGCTAGAGGCACTTGAAACATACAAAATGAAGTAATAGATGCTATTAGTGGAACTAAGGATTTTCCGTAGCCTAGTAGCAACCCATTTAGTATTTGCATTGTGCAGAAAATTACGTAAAATGCTGAAATTATACGTAAATATTGATTTCCTATAAAAATCACTTCGGGATTTCGGTTAAATATTGAAATAAAGAATGCTGGAAAAATAAAAATAATAATTGAGATTATGATGGAAAATGTGATTCCTAAAATTAGGCTATCTTTTCCACCTTTAATTATTCTATTCATTTTTTTGGCTCCATAGTTTTGGGCTGTAAAAGTCATCAACGCCTGTCCTAAATTTATGGATGGCAATTCTGCGAAGGAATCAATTCGGGAAGCAGAAATAAAAGCTGCAATACAGTCTGTTCCAAATCCATTTACAAGAATTTGAATGACAATAAATCCTAGGCTGATTAAAACTTGCTGTAACATTGCTGGCATTCCAATAATCAGTATTTCTTTTAAAATATTAAAATTTAAGTTGAAATAATGTTTTTGAAAAATTAAATTTGGATATTTAA
The DNA here is from genome assembly GCF_001553645.1 of Leptotrichia sp. oral taxon 847. Taxonomy (NCBI): domain Bacteria; kingdom Fusobacteriati; phylum Fusobacteriota; class Fusobacteriia; order Fusobacteriales; family Leptotrichiaceae; genus Leptotrichia; species Leptotrichia sp. oral taxon 847. The sequence goes on from NZ_CP014231.1 coordinate 1,314,449, forward strand.
ATTTTATGTAAAGTAAGCAAAGAAAAAAAGAAACAAACTGTGAAATAACAGTTGCAATTGCTGCTCCTGCAACTCCAGAGTTTAGTACTGCTACAAAAAATATATCTAGGATAATATTTAAAATCACTGCGGTAATTAAGATGTAAGTCGGCGTTTTTGAATCACCTACGCCTTTTAACGTATTTGTGAGGGAATTATAACCAAAAGTTGGAACAACTCCAATAAAAATAATTTTTAAATAGATATTTGCCTCCAGTAACAATTTTTTCGGAACATTAATTAAAATTAAAATATTATTTGATAGTAAAAAACCTAATGTTGTAACAATAAGAGATAAAACTATGGAAAAAATAAATCCTGTATTTGCAGTAATTTTCAAATTTTCCATATCTTTTGCCCCAAAATATTGGGAAATTAGAATGCTTGTCCCTAATGAAATACCTATCGAAACAGCTATTATAAGTACATTAATTTGATAACTTGAGCCTACAGCCGCAAGGCTTTCCTTTCCTAAAAAATTTCCCACAATGATTGTGTCTGAAATATTGTAAATCTGCTGAAATAAATTTCCTATTAAAATTGGCAAAGAAAAATAAATTATTGTTTTTAATTCGTTTCCTTTTGTTAAGTCTTTCATCTTTATTTTTTCTCCTTTTTTTCTTTATCTGCCTGTTAATTGATATTTTAACATTTATTTTATTTGATATGAATAACATACTTTTTTGTAAGTAGATATTTTATCAGTATGACAGAGTAAAATAGTTAGGGGTAAATAAAAAATCTTATTTTAAGTTTTTCATTCAATCCAGAAAGTTACTAAAATATTTTTTTCTTTTTTAAGCAGAAGTGCTCATCGCCGCACCCCTGCACCCCGGCTAGTCTTCGACATTTTTATGCACTGCCAAAAAACTCGCACTAATCGTGCTCAAACAGTTTTGTCAGCACATAAAAATGCTCCGACGGTTTAAATTTTACTATTATACAAAAGGTGTCGTGATTTTTTTGGAGTAAAGACGACTGTTTGAGCACGTTTAGTGCGAGTTTCGGCTTTGCTTCAAAAAAATGCTTAGACGAGCGTGGGGATTATAAGGGGAAATGGCGGTCCTTTCCCCTTATGTAAAAAAATAATATTAAACAAAATAACATCTTGTAATCAAGAATAACCTAAAAAATTTGAAATTAAAAAATCTGATCCTAAAATTTTTAAACCATCTTATCAGTATTTTTATTTGAAAAAAATATATTTTTTTGATATACTTAAAATGTAAAAAAATATTTTATAGATTTGAGGAGAAAAAAAGATGAAATTGGAATTTAGTTATAAATTTGCAAAAAATTTTTTTGATGAAAAAGAAATTACTCAACTAAAACCATTTGTAGAATTGGCAAATGAAGTTTTAGTAAACAAAAAAGGAGCGGGGAACGATTTTTTAGGTTGGACAACTTTACCTTGCGACTATGACAAAGAAGAATTTGCTAGAATAAAAAAGGCTGCCGAAAAAATTAAAAATAATTCAGAAGTATTGGTTGTAATTGGAATTGGTGGCTCTTATTTAGGAGCAAAAGCTGCAATTGAATTTTTATCACACAGTTTTTATAATAATTTACCAAAAGAAAAAAGAAATACCCCAGAAATTTATTTCGCTGGAACAAATATGAGCGGAGTTTATTTAAAACATTTAATTGAAGCAATTGGAGACAGAGATTTTTCAGTAAACATTATTTCAAAATCTGGAACAACAACTGAACCAGCAATCGCTTTTAGAGTGTTCAAAAAATTGTTGGAAGAAAAATATGGAAAAGAAGGTGCAAAAGAAAGAATTTTTGCCACTACTGATAAAGTAAAAGGAGCATTAAAAACATTAGCTACAAGTGAAGGATATGAAACTTTTGTTGTACCGGATAATGTTGGAGGAAGATTTTCTGTTTTAACAGCAGTTGGATTATTGCCGATCGCTGCAGCTGGAATAGACATTGATGAGTTGATGCGAGGAGCAGCTGATGCTGTAAAAGATTTTTCTAGTAAAAAATTGGAAGAAAACCAAGCTCTACAATATGCAGCTGTTAGAAATATTTTACTTAGAAAAGGTAAAAGTGTGGAATTGATGGTCAATTATGAACCAAGATTACATTATTTCGCTGAATGGTGGAAACAATTATTTGGAGAATCTGAAGGAAAAGACGGAAAAGGACTTTATCCATCATCAGCTGATTTTTCAACTGATTTACATTCTTTAGGACAATATATTCAACAAGGACAAAGAGTATTCATCGAAACTGTTGTTTCAATCGACAAACCATCGGTTGAATTTGAAATTGAAAAAGATGCAGAAAATTTGGATGGATTAAATTTTGTGGCAGGAAAAACTCTGGATTATGTAAATAAAAAAGCGAGAGACGGAGTTGTTTTAGCTCACGTTGATGGTGGAGTACCTAATCTAGCGGTAAATATTCCTGAATCAACTCCTTATCATTTAGGATATGCTTTTTATTTCTTTGAAAAAGCGTGTGGAGTAAGTGGATATGTGTTGGGTGTTAATCCATTTGATCAACCAGGAGTGGAAGCTTACAAGAAAAATATGTTTGCATTACTTGGAAAACCTGGATATGAAGAAGCTGGAAAAGAATTGGAAGCAAAGTTAAAAGAAATGAAATAAATAAAAAATTTTTTTAAAAAATAAATGTGGTAAAAAAGAGTTATTTTTTAGTAAAAAAAATAAAAAATAACTTTTTTTTTGTGGATTTTAAAAATAGCTTGATTTTTTATAAAAAAGATGTAAAATATATTTAGGATAGGTGTAATATTAATTTTAAAATTGGTTTAATTGTTAAATTATTCATTGGAAAATTTAATTGAAAGTAATTTAAAGATAAATAATAAAATATATTTATGAGAAATAAATAAAAGGAGTTAATGGTGACAAAAGAAAATTTATGGAAAAACTATTCCGAAGGAAAAAAATCAAAAGTATTTGAATTTGCCGAAGAATATAAAAAATATTTGGATTTGGCAAAAACGGAAAGAGAATTTGTAGTAGTAACAGAAAAAGGACTTAAAGAAAATGGTTTTATTGATATAAATGAAAAAGAGATTTTGAAAGCGGGAGATAAAGTTTATTTTAATAATAGAGATAAAAATCTTATTGCGATAATTATTGGAAAAGAAGATATAAAAAATGGAATTAATATGGTTGTTTCGCATCTGGACTCACCCAGACTTGATTTGAAGCCAAATCCGATTAAGGAAGTAGAAGAATTTGCGCTATTAAATACACATTATTATGGAGGAATAAAGAAATATCAATGGGCTTCAACTCCACTTGCACTGCACGGAGTAATTTATCTAAAAGATGGTACAAAAATAACTTTGTCAATTGGTGAAAAAGAAGGAGAAGCAGTATTTTGCGTACCTGATATTTTACCACATTTAGCTCGTAAAGTACAAGGGGAAAGAAAAGCGTCAGACGTAATAAAAGGCGAGGAATTAAAACTGCTTTTCGGGAATACGCCTGTAAAGGATAAAGATGTTGATAAAAAAGTAAAACAGTGGGTTTTGAATAAATTAAAAGAAAAATATGGAATAGAAGAAGATGACTTTTTTACGGCGGAATTAGAAATTGTTCCAGCTGGTAAATTAAAAGATGTGGGACTTGACAAAACTATGGTAGGTGGCTATGGACAAGATGACAGAATCTGTGCATATACTTCGTTAAAGGCGTTATACGAGGTTAAAAATCCTAAAAAAACTGTTATGGTTTATTTGACTGACAAGGAAGAAATTGGAAGCGAAGAGTCAACAGGGCTAAAAACGACATTACCTGAATATATTGTAGGAAAAATTTTATCAATGACTGAAAAAAATTATAATGACCAGATGTTAAGAGAAACATTGTGGAACTCAAAAGCGTTGTCGTCAGATGTGACAGCAGCTATAAATCCCGTTTTTTCTTCGGTTCATGATTTAGATAATGCGGCGAGATTATCTTATGGAATAGCTTTTGCAAAATATACCGGTGGCGGTGGAAAAGTTGGATCAAATGATGCTGATGCAGAATTTATCCAAGAAGTTAGAAAAGCTTTCGATAAAAATTCTGTAAAATATCAGATTGGAGGCTTTGGTAAAGTGGATGAAGGCGGTGGAGGAACTGTCGCAAAATTTTTAGCATATTACGGAATAAGAACAATAGATGCGGGACCTGCACTTATATCTATGCATTCACTATTTGAAATTTCATCGAAAGCTGATTTATATGAAACGTATAAGGCGTATAAAGTGTTTTTCGGGATATAAAGGAGAATATAGATGAGTTATAAACTAGAGATATACAAAGATAATAAGTTTTATGAAAAAGTCGATTTTAGGGAAAAAGGAGAAAAACTTTTGACTTACAAATGGGAAAATGTCGATAAGGGAAGTTATTTCTTTACAATAAAAAATGAAAATGATGAAACTTACGGAGTAACTTATAGCCATACAGCTCCATTTGCTGAAACTTTTGACGCTGTTGTCGAAAAAGACGTGGTGTCTAAACCGATAACAGGTTTTCAAAAAGGTGTTGATATTTTAGTATTATTTATACCTGAAGAAAAAAAATTTATTTTAAAAAAGATGAAATTTTTTAAGATGAATTTGGATATAACTGAATTCGGTTTAAGTGAGGCAGAAAGTGTAAAAATTGCTACAAATTACGGCGGATGGAGATTGGAAGATGAACCAGTAAGGCAGCTCGATAAGACAAATTATGAAATAGTTCTGGCAATTCCAGAAGGAAGTTACGAATATAAATATTCCATCGATGGAAAGTGGTATCCTGAAGGTGCAAATAAAAAACTGATAATTGGAGAAAATGGAGATTTATTTGCCAAAGGGGATTTGGGCACTGGAAAATTTGTATTTGAAGCAATTGATAAAAATGTGAGTTTAAAAGCAATTGCACATAATTATAAAAGTTTACAGTATTTTAATAAAATTTCTGACAGGGAATATGAATTTAAGCTTAGAACGCAGATGAACGATGTTGAAAGAGTTTATATAAGTATAGTTTTACACGAAGAAGATAATTATGAAATGATTTATGAACTCGAGAGATTTTGCGATAGGACAAATGGATTTGATTACTTTGAAAGAATTATAGATTTTGGGAAAAAAGTTGATAAAATTCGTTATTACTTCATTTTAGAAGATGGTGGGGTAAAAGCTTACTTTAATGGAAAAACATTGGATTACAAAGTTCCAAAAAAAATTGTAGTCGATACAAAATCAGATGACATTCAGATTTTTAGCGTTCCCGACTGGTCTAAAGAAGTTATCTGGTACAATATTTTCCCTGATAGGTTTTACAATAAAAATCATTATAACGATCCCGTTTTCAATGAATTTGGGCCGGAAAAGTTCGTGAAAAATGATCTTCATGAACAAAATTTTATAGAAAAATATAAATGGAAAAGAGTTAATAATCTATACGGAAAATTTGACAGAAATCGTTGGACAGCAGATTTTAAGGATAAAGTTGGCTGGGAAAGAATTGGGGAACAAAATATAGATTATAGCCTAAAATATGCCAGAATGTACGGTGGCGATTTGCAGGGAATAAAAGAAAAAATACCATATTTAAAAGAATTAGGAATAACAGCAATATGGCTAAATCCAGTATTTTTTTCATATCAAAACCATAAATATGGAGCAAATGACTTTAGACATATTTCACCAGATTTTGGGACTATTAAGACAAGTGGAAAAGAGTATGGCGTAAAAATTAATAGAGAAAATAGATTTGGAAATAAATCTTACGTGGATGTGTTAGGTTCCACAGTAAAAAATAACAGTGAATTAGAGCTATTGCAAGTAAAATTGAAAGGGGAAGATAAAGGTAAAAACGGCTATGGCGAAACAGAAGATCCAGCAACTTGGGTTTGGACAGAGTCAGATTTAATAATGGTCGATTTGATAAAAGAATTGCACAAAAACGGTATAAGAGTCATATTTGATGGAGTTTTTAATCATAGTAGTGACAGACACTGGTCATTTAATGTGGTAATGGCACAAGGAGAGAGCTCGAAATACAAAGATTGGTATAAATTTACCGATTTTAGCGAACATATTCCTATAACTGATGATATGACTGACGAACAGGCTTATGAAACTTTAATAAATAACAAGAAAAGAGTAAAATATAACGCTTGGGCAGGATTTAATTCACTTCCGGAGTTTAACACATTTAATCAGGAATATAAAGATTATATCTTTAATATCACGAGAAAATGGATGTATGGTCCAGATGGAATTGAAAATGAAAATTGGATGGAAGATGACGGAATTGACGGTTGGCGATTAGATGTACCAAATTGCTTGGAAAATCAAGGATTTTGGAATGAATGGAGAAAAGTTGTTAAAGAAAGTAAAAAGGATTCTTACATAACAGCAGAATTGTGGGGAAATGCTTCATCTGATATAAACAATGGAAATAAGTTTGACACAGTTATGAACTACGAATGGCTAAAAACTGTAATTGGATTTTTTATAAACCAGAGTACTAAAGGTGGAAATCAATATAAATTAAAAGCACAGGATTTTTTTAACGAACTTCGGGAAAAAAGATCCTGGTATCCGTATCAAGCGCTTCAAGCCAGCCAAAATTTAAACGGTTCACACGATACAGATAGACTTTATTCAAGAATAGTCAATGATGGAATTGGAAGAAATTTGGAAGAAGGAAAGCAACTGGAAAAAGGTTATAACAGCATAAAACCGTGTCTTGCAGGAAACTATCATCCAAATACAACAATTGACTGGAGAAATAGCGAAATTAAACCAAAAGACATTTTAAAATTAATTTCAGTTTTTCAAATGACTTATATCGGAGCTCCTATGCTATTTTACGGCGATGAAGTGGGAATGTGGGGAGCAACTGACCCATATTGCAGAAAACCTATGTTATGGGAAGAATTTATTTATGATGAAGAAAGAAACCCATCGTATGTCAATCAAAATGAAGTTTATTCTCAAGAAGTCGACAATGATTTATTTCAATGGTATAAAAAATTAATAAAAATAAGAAAAGAAAATAGAGTACTTGTTTATGGAAAATTTAAGGAAATAATGGCGGACAATGAAAAGGATGTTATTGTTTACGAAAGAATAAATGATAGTCATTCGATAATTGTCATAATTAATAATTCTTTTAATGAACAGGAAATAGAATTTTCGACTGATTACTTAGATGAAAAATTTTTAAATTTAATAAATGGAAACGCGATTCGTTCGACTAGTAGCGGAAAAATAAAATTAAAGTTAAAACCAAAAGAAGGGAAAATTTTAAAGAAAGGGCATAGATGAAAAAATTAGATGAAAAGATTATAAATTTTAGATTTGCGACAGTTGAAGATGCGGGTAAAATTTTAGAAATTTACAAGCCTTACGTGGAAAATACGACGATAACTTTTGAGTATGATGTACCAGCATTAGAGGAATTTAAAAATAGAATAAAAAACATCTTAACTGACTATCCATACATTGTCTGTGAATATGAAAATAAAATACTAGGTTATGCTTATGCTCATAAAGTTTGGATGAGAGCTGCATATCAGTGGGATGCGGAGCTTTCTGTTTATATAGATAAAAGGTATATGGGCAACGGATTAGGAAAAAAATTATATAAAATATTAATTGAAATTTTAAAATTGCAAAATGTCGTAAATGTGTACGGCTGTGTAACTTATCCAAATGAAAAAAGTGACAGGTTACACGAAAGTTTCGGATTTAAAAGAGTTGGAATTTTTGAAAATGCGGGATACAAATTTGGAAAGTGGATAGGTGTAACTTGGTTTCATAAAGCAATTTCAGAGTACAAAAAAAATCCAGAAAAATTAAAAAAAATATCACAAATCGACAAAGAAAAAATAAAACTGCTTTTTTTAAACAAATAAAAAACGTTTTAGAGAATAAATTTGTGTGATAAATAACTTAAAAATTAGATTAAAGAAGGATATAATTCTTATCTTTGATAGTTAAGATAATAAAAACCTACCTTAGCCCTTTTTTTAGGGATTTAAGGTAGGTATTTTTTGTTAAATTTTTATGTAATATTTTTCATATTTTTTAAAAATTAGATAGATTGAATGATAAAGTACAACAAGAACTTTAAACATTTTAAGAAAATTGGTAGTATCAATATTTGAAGAATTACTATTTAGAAACAAAGTTTGTTAGAAGAATAAATATATTATATCGTTAGATGTGAGAAGATAATTAAAATTATTTTTTAAAATATGAGGATAATATTGTAAAAAAAAGAAAATAAAAAAAGGTAGTTTAAAATATTCATGTCATTGCCTGCATTCTAAAATTTTTGTTGTGAGATAATACATATGTGACAAGAGTGTATAAAAAAAGAAAGGTTTCTGATATAATGTAACTTACCAAAACCACATTAAGGAGAAACCTTTCATATGAGTAGTATATCAGAAATATACCGTGTTCGTCAACGGGCAGTTGAGTATGCGATGGTTTAAAAATTTTAGGGGCAGATTTTTTAATTTCAAATTTTTTAGATTATTTTTGATTACAAGATGTTATTTTGTTTATATTATTTTTTTATTTTTTTACATAAGGGGAAAGGACCGCCATTTCCCCTTATAATCCCCACGTCAGTCTAAGCATTTTTTTGAAGCAAAGCCGAAACTCGCACTAAACGTGCTCAAACAGTCGTCTTTACTCCAAAAAAATCACGACACCTTTTGTATAATAGTAAAATTTAAACCGCCGGAGCATTTTTATGTGCTGACAAAACTGTCTGAGCTTAAGCGAGTTTTTTGGCAGTGCATAAAAATGTCTTGAGCCTTGCCGGGGTGCAGGGGTGCGGCGATGAGCACTTCTGCTTAAAAAAGAAAAAAAATTTTAGTAACTTTCTGGATTGAATGAAAAACTTAAAATAAGATTTTTTATTTACCCCTAACTATTTTACTCTGTCCCGTCTAAAATTTTTAATTGACATTCCTTCTGATTTATGTTAAAATTATTTAATTTATATTAGTAAGAGGTGAAAAATATAAAAAAATATATAACAATACTAATTTTTTCTCTAGCTACTATTAATTTTTCAGCACCTGTTGATGATGCTACTAAAATTTTAGATATTCAACAAAGACAGCTTGAGCAGGAAAGAAGCAGGATGGAGCAGCAAAAAAGTCAAGAAGAATTTGAAAATACTAGATTTAATGATGTTCCAAAAATTGATAAAAATAGCAACTTTGATGATAAAAATTCTAAAAAATTTTTGATAAATGAAATTGATATTGAGGATAAAGACAAACTACTTTCTAAGAAAGAAAAGAAAAACATACTTAAAAAATATGAATATTTGAAAATGGGAAGCAGCGATATTCAAAATATTCTGGTTGAAATTACTAATAAATTAGTTTCTAAAGGGTATATTACAAGTATTGCAACAGTTTCAGATAAAAATGATTTGACTACAGGTACTTTAAATTTAAAAGTTATCGCAGGGAAGATTGAAGATGTCAGACTCAACATTTTCTAATTTATTCTTGATTACAAGATGTTATTTTAGTTAGTATATTTTTTTACATAAGGGGAAAGGACCGCCATTTCCCCTTATAATCCCCACGCTCGTCTAAGCATTTTTTTGAAGCAAAGCCGAAACTCACTTCGTTCAGACAGTCGTCTTTACTCCAAAAAAATCACGACACCTTTTGTATAATAGTAAAATTTAAACCGTCGGAGCATTTTTATGTGCTGACAAAACTGTCTGAGCTTAAGCGAGTTTTTTGGCAGTGCATAAAAATGTCTTGAGCCTTGCCGGGGTGCGGAGGTGCGGCGATGAGCACTTCTGCTTAAAAAAGAAGAAATTATTTTAGTAACTTCGTAAGTTGAATAAAAAACTTAGAAACAGAAGTTTTTATTTACTCCTAAATACTTTACTCCATCCAAACATTAAAAAATTTTGACAATGACTTAATATAGGGGTATACTTTTAATAATAATATTTTTTTTTTAGTAAAAAATAGAAAAATTATTAAAGTAAGAAAAAAGTAGACTAATGTTTCACAAATAGATAAAAATAGCAACTTTGATGAAAAATTTTTTATAAACTAAATGAATGCCTAAGATAAGGAAATAAAATGTGAAAAATAAAGTTTTAAGGAAATCAATTGCATTCTTAATTGATGTTATCAATGAATATGAATAGTTTTGCAGCAAATCTTGAACTAGATCCTAACTCAAGATACAATACAAAACTTGATATGTCACGAAATGGAACTCCAATCGTTAATATTTCTACTCCGAATGGTCGTGGAATAAGTATTAATGAGTTTCTTAACTACAATGTCGGTCATGAAGGGCAAGTGCTTAATAATGCTGATAACATTGGGCGTAGCCATCTTGCCGGGATTATTAATGCTAATCCGAATTTGGCTGCCAACCAGGCTGCAAACTTGATAATCCTTCAGGTAAACGGGTCTAACCGTTCGGATATTGAAGGGTATCTGGAAGCTTTGAGCCGTCAGAAGGTAAATGTCATTTTGAGTAATGAAAATGGTATTTACTTAAATGGTGCAGGAACTATTAATATTAGAAATTTTGTTCCGACTACAGGAAGAGTAAAGCTTCAGAATGGAGACTTCGTAGGAATTGATGTTGAAAAGGGAAGAGTTGTGATAGGCTCAAACGGGTTTGATGCATCGACTACGGATTATGTCAATGTAATTGCAAAAGCTCTTGAATTGCAGGGAAGTCTTGTTGGAAACAAGGTTGATGTAACTCTTGGAGAAAATACAGTTGATAAAAATGGTGCAGTTACTTCAAAACATGGAATAAATTCTGTTGCAATTGACGCAAGCAAACTGGGTTCGATGTATGCAGGACAGATCAGCATAATCAGTACTGATAAGGGTGCAGGAGTAAACTCAAGAGGAATTGTTTATTCAAGAGACAAAAAACTTGAAATTACAGCAGATGGAAAAATAAATGTTGCAAAAATTAAAGGGAACGGTATTGAAATTAATGGTACAGAGTACAATCAGGCTGAACTTGCCAGTTCTGATAAAGGAATTAATATCAATGCTAAAAATATTAAGCTAAATGGAGAAACACAGGCAGCTGGGGATATTAATTTAAATGGGAATACTCAAAATAACTCTAAAATATATTCTGAAGGAAATTTTAACACAAGAAGTCTTTTAAATACAGGCGATATTAATGTTGCTGGGAATTTTAAGGCTGATGATTTTAAAAATGTTTTGGCAGCTGTTAATACAGGTGGGAATTTGAATGTTAAAAACTTGGAAAACAGTGGTAGCATTCAAGTTTCTAGAAGTACAGGGATTGACGGAAAGTTAAATAATTCAGGTAACTTGACTTCTATAGACAAAATAACTGTAAAAAATGATATTTTAAATTCCGGAAATATTTCAACTAATGGAGATTTGTCAAGTAAAAATGCAGTTTCATCAGGTATGATTGTTGCAAATAATTTTACAACAAGTAATTTGCAGAATGATGGAAAAATCTTTACAAATGCGGATTTGAAAACAAAATATTTCAAAAATACTGGAGAAATTTCAGCCGTTGGGAAAATATCAAGCGACAGTATGGTTTCAAGTGGAAGCATTAGAACAAATGAAGCTCTTGATATTTCAGGTGACTTGAATAATGACGGGACTTTACAGAGTGCTAAAGATATTACGGTTTCAAGTAACATTAAAAATAGCGGTAAAATTTATGCTGGCGGAAATTTATCAGGAAAGGATGCTGTTTCAAGCGGGAAAATAGTTTCTAAAAATTTAAGAGTGAATGACCTTAAAAATGATGGAGAAATTTTTACAAATGAAGATCTTCAGGCTAAAAATGTTACGAATACTGGTAAAATAGCATCTGCTGGAAATATTTCCACAAAAGATTTGAAAACTTCAGGAAGCATAAAATCTAATAGAAAAGTTACAGTTTCAGGAAAGCTTGAAAATGATGGGGATTTGGAAGCTGTAGAAGATATAAAGGTTTCGGGAAATGTAAGAAACACTAAAGAGATAGCGACAAATGGTAATTTTTCTGGTAAGAATGTGGTTTCAAAAGGGAAAATTATTTCCAAAAATTTTGAATCTGATGATTTGGATAATGATGGGAAAATTTCTTCAAATGAGAATGTAAAAGCTAGAAATATTAAAAATACTGGAGAGATTCAGGCTGTAGGATCAATATCAGGAAATAATTTAAAAACTTCAGGAAAAGTTAGGGCAAATAAAAAAATTACAGTTTCAGGAGAACTTGAAAATGGTGGGGATTTAGAATCAGGAAAAAGTCTGACTGTTTCAAAAAATATTAAGAATACTGGAAAGATTGCTGTAAATGAGGATATTTCAGGGAAAGATACTCAAAATTCAGGAACCATGTATTCTAAAAATCTTAAAACTGATAATTTGAAAAACGATGGAAAAGTTGAAGTTGGAAACGATTTGAAAACGGCGGATATTGAAAATACTAAAGATATTACAGCTGTTGGGAAAATCTCAGGGAAAAATGTCAATAATTCTGGAAAAATTTTGACTAATGGAACACTGGATGTTAAGAATGTTAAAAATATTGGAAAAATTGCAGCAGGAAGTGATGTTACATCGCAAAGGCTTGAAAATTCAGGAGTTCTGGCGACAAATGGGAACATTACGACTTCGGATTCGATGACTAACAGCGGAAATATTGAGGGTAAAAATCTTGATATAACTGGTTTGGAATTCACAAATAGCGGTAAAATATCAGCTGACAACATTAGGGCAAGGGTTAATGACACTAAAAATAATGGAAGTATTTCTTCAGCAAATGACATTGATTTAACGACAAATACTTTAACGAATACAAAAGAAATGCTGGCAGTAAACGACATAAATTCAAATAATGCGACAGTTTTAAATTCAGGAAAAATGGCTTCAAACGGTAAAATACTGCTAAATAATTCAAGCATTACAAATATTGGACAGATTTTGTCTGGAGAAATTTCTATGCAAAATGCGAAAAAATTTGATAATACTGGAACTGTAAAAGGGAATAAGACGGTTCTTACAACTGACCAGGATCTAAATCTGGTTGGAAATTTGCATGGAGAAAGCTTGCTTGAAATTTCAGGAAACAACATTACAAACAATGGAAATACGACAGGGGCGGGGCTTATTAAAATAAGTTCTAATGACTTTACAAATAATAAGGAACTGGCTTCAAATGCTGTGATTATTGATGGTCGTGGGAATGTTGTAAACAACAATATGATTACTGGAAATGATGGTAAAATTAATGGAAACAGCATTACTAACAATGATTTGATCGCTTTTGATAATTATCTTGAGATGAATGCTAAAAGTAAGGTCTTGAATAATAAAGATAAAAGTATTTATGGTGGTCAAACTTTAATTATTCACGGTCAGGAACTGATGAATGATGAAGGTGAAATTCTTGGTGGAAATATGGATCTGAATGCTTCTAAAATCACTAATAATGTTGGAACTGTTCAGTCAACTGGGGATATTTTCGTTACTTCAAATGATTTTCAGAATATTGGAAGAGTTACTGGTTTAGGAAATTATGAGAAGTATTATGAAACTTGGGATGGACAAAGATTATCTGAATCAGAAATTGCAAGTAAATGGCTGCTTAATGATAATGGAGGATGGAAGAAAAAAACTAGCGGACATACTAGAAAAAAAGCAAGAAAAGAACAAAAAGAGTGGTTTGAAAAACAAATCCAGAATAATAATAAATCTGAATCTAAATCATATCTGCTTACAAAATATGAGCAATTTTTTAGATCGATTTTAGGACATACAAACGTAGATGATTCAAAAAAAGTAGCAAGCAGTACCAAAGATCCGACAATACCTCTTGTTGGAAAATTAAAAAGTAAAGCATCAACTGAATATGGAAAAGTCCTGGCAAATGGAAACATTACAATAAATTCAGGTAATTTTAAAAATAAGGACAGTTTAATTTCAGGTGGAGGCTTAGTCAATATTACTGCAACAAATTTTGAAAATTCAGTAAGCATTGATGATAAAAATCCTATAAAACTAAAAAATGGTAGAGAGATATTGGATTTAAATATCAAGGAGGGAACTCATCATCATATTCTAAGAACTACTCTAGTTGCTGTTCACACAAGAGATATGGTTGACGAGGATATAGGCTATGCAACAGGACAGCCTTCTATCATTGAAGGTTCACTTGTAAACGTGAATGCTCCAAATATCATAAAAAATTCTATTGAAGCAGGAAACGGAAAAGTACTGAATAATGGTGGGGCAACTGGTAGAGCCTTGATTTCTTCAAATTCAATAGGAATTAACAAGGGTACAGGTTCAGCAAATGGAGCGGTTCAGGTTGCTGGAAATGCTTTACTATCCAAAGTAAATAGCGGCTTTAATGGAAATTTACAGGTTAATGGCAGCAGCAATAATAGTTTTGACAGGGCAATACAAATTTCAGGAAATAATTCAGTTATTCAAAATATTAAAAAAACTGGAACAATTGATGTAAACCCACTATTAAGCAGCGCAATGTTTACGATGAATATGAGTCCATCTTCAAAATATCTTCTAGAAACTCGTTCAAAATACATAAGTCTAGGTCAATACTATGGAAGCGACTACTTCACTTCAAGAGTTGGGTATTCGGAAATTTGGGACAGAAGTAAAAGATTAGGAGATGCCTTTTATGAAAATCAATTGCTTACAAGAGCTTTAAATGAAAAGCTTGGAACAAGCTTTTTGAACGGAAAATCTAATCAGGAATTGATTCAGTCAATGATGGATAATGCGGCTGATGAAAAAGCAAGGCTTGGTCTTGTTGTCGGTCAGGCATTGACTCAGGATCAGATAAATGCCTTAAATGAAGATATTATCTGGTATGTCTCAAAGGAAGTGAATGGAGTCAGTGTTTTGACACCACAAATTTACTTGTCAAGCAGAACTAGGGAAAGCATAAGCGATGACACTAGAAATAGAATTGGTGGAATAAATGGAACTTATGTCAAGACTAAAGATTTTGTAAATGACGGGACAAAATGGGGTAACGGCGGAGTTACCTATGTTGAAGCGAATACTGTGAGAAATGAGACTACAACAAATCTTCTTTCTGAAATTTCAGGAGATAGAACATTCATAAGTTCAGTTGGAAATATTGAAAATATCGGCGGAAAAATAAAGGGAAATGAAGTTGTAGGTTTAATTTCTGAAAATGGAAATGTAATCAACAATACAACCAAAAGAAAAGTAGGATTCAATAATGGCGAGTTTGACAGAAGCTGGCATGAAGAAATAGGCTCAATTGGGCAAATTTCTTCAAATGGATTAACTTTTATTAAGGGTAACAGCTATGAGTCAACAGGAGGAATTCTAAACACAAATCATCTTGAACTTGATGTAAATAAATTCAATGTATCGGCATTGTCTTTAAGCGGTGAAGATAAATTCGGCAAGGGCAGCAATAATTACACAAAATATGGTGCAACAGAACATTTAGGCGGAGAAGTAACTGCAAATTCTACTTCAGGAAGAATAGGAGATTTAAACCTTACAGGCTCAGCATTTATTGGCGGAGATACACAAGGTCTGAAAATTGGGAAAGTGAATGTAGAATCCGCTGTAAACAGTTACGACTTGGAGTCAAAACAGACAAGTAAGAATACGGTTTCTAAAAGCAGTACATACATAAAATCTCATCAGGAAGAAAATGTTGCAGGAAATTTACAGCTTAGCGGAGCAAGAATTGAAGGAAACTTGACAGGAATCGGAAGTAACATTGATTTAGGTGAAAATACCTTTGTTGGCGGGAAATTGACAACAGATTCGAGAGAATTACATAATAGTTTTTATGAAAAAAATACGTCCAGAGGATTTAGTGCAGGAATTAGTCACGGAACGGCTTCATTAAATTATGGAAAATCAGGCAGCACCTATGATGAAAAAGATACGATAAATGCCAAATCAAATTTAAGAATTGGCGATGGAAGTGTGCTAAATAACGGAGCGGAAATTACTGCCACAAATTTTGAGTATGGAAATATTCAAATTAATAATGGTGACGTAAAATATGGTGCAAGAATTGATACAAGAGATGTAAAAACTACTTCAAGAAGTAGTAATTTTGGTGTGTCAATTGGAATAAACAGTCCAATTAAAGATAGAATTGAACAAGCAGCTGGAGCTGTAAAGCAAGCTAGAAGGGGAGATACGATAGGTGGTCTTGTAGCGGGAGTAAATGCAGGAACTGGAATGGTTTCAGGACTTGCAGGAAATCAAGGGACAAGACAGGCTTATCACACAGGAAATTTAAGTCAAAGTGAAGTAAGAAATGCGAGTGCAAACAATAACTTTTATGCAAATATTGGAGTAAATGCAGGATATTCTACTTCTAAAAACAGTAACAACTCCCACAATGAAAGTGCCGTAGTTACGACAATGAAACCAATGCATGAAAATTCAAGCATAACTTACAACAATGTAAACAACATAACTTATCAAGGAACACAGGCTCAAGGTGGAACATTCATTTACAACAATGTTAAAAATATTCGGAAGGAAGCAGTAGAACTTCATAACAGCAGCAGTTCAAGAAGTTCAAATTTTGGAATAAGTACGGGAGCGACAATTGGATATGGCTACGGAACACAGATTACTGGAAATGGTGGAAGTGTTTCTGCAAATAGAAGTAATCAAAATACGAATGAAACTATTTATCAAAATGGTAATTTTCAAAATGTAAATGAAGTTCACAATAATACTGGTACAATGACACTTTCAGGATTTAACCAGGAAGGCGGAAAAGTTACAGGTAATATCGGCAAGTTGGTTGTAGAAAGTAGACAGAACACAAGCACGACAACTGGAAGATCAAGCGGTGCAAGTGTAGGAATAAATGCAAATGGAGTTCCTAGTTCTTTAAATGTAAATGGAAGCAGAACAAATGGAAGTAGAGCATTTGTAGATAATCAAAGCAGCTTTATTGTTGGAGAGGGAAGTAATCTTCATGTTGGTACAGTTGAAAATACTGGAGCAATTATTGGAAAACAGAGTGAAAACGGTACTACATTTAAAGTTGATAAGTATGTTGGCCACGATATTCAAAACTACGATACAATGACAACAACTGGAATTTCAGTAGGGACTTCATTAGGAAAATCTCCTAGAGTTACAAATATCGGATTTAATCAAGAAACAGGAGATAAACAAGGAGTAACTAGAAATACAGTAGTTGGAAATGTAGAAATAGGAGAAGCTTCTGGAAGTCCAATAAATAAGGATGTTACAAAAGCTAATGAAGTTACAAAAGATGTACAGCATTCGACTAATATTAATGTTGAGAGTCAGACTATTGAGTATGCTACTAATCCTGGTAAGTTGAAAGAAGATTTGAATAAGGCTAAAGATGAAATAAAGGATGTTACAAAGGCACTTGATAATTCAATTCATGACCCGGGAGATGACAACAGAAATTTCTTTGGACAGTTGAGAGAAACTAGACTTTCTGAGACAGTCAATAATATTGCTGGAGAGAGATTGAAAGTTGCACAAACAAGAAAAGAAATAGCAAGTGCCTTTGAAGAGGCTTACTCTGATTTGGGATATAAAAATGTAAAAGTAATTTTTACAACACCTGAACATGCTAGTCAATTGATTGATGAAAATGGAAAACCAAAGGCTGGAACGGCTTATATAAATAAAAAAACAGGTGAAAAAACAATATTTATCAATGAAAATGCTGAGGAAAATCAAACAAAAACAGGACTTATTGGAGTAATTGCTGAAGAAGGAAGCCATATTATAAATGGAGTTGAAGGAAGACAAATAGAAACAGGAACTGAAGAAAAAGGACTTGAAAGTACAGGAAGAGCAACTAATGAATATTTCCAAGAAAAATATAAAGATGATGCTGACAAGTTAATAATTCATAAATCTGATGGGATTGACTATTCTGGAATTGATTTTGGAGAAAATGTAGGAGATAGAAAAGGAAAAGAAATTACAAGTACTTTTCTAGATTTCGTACCTTATGTTGGAACAGCAAAAGGTATAATTGAAGGAATAACGGGGAGAGATTTAGTAACTGGTGAAAAAATTGACCTATTTTCAAGAGTGATGGGAATAATTCCAGGTGCAAAAGCAGTAGGTAAAGGAACAAAAGCAACAGTTAAAGGAATAAAAGCATCAGGTAAAATAATAAAAAATTCCAAAAAAATAAAAGTAGTGTTATCAGATGGTTCAAAAATAACATTAAAGTCAAATGAAGTTACTAAATTAGAAAATAAATTTAAATTTAAAATATCTACGAAAAAAGAAAATATTAAGATAAAATCTACGCGAACAATTAATTCGAGTAAAATAAAATCAGATATACTTCAAACAAATAAAAATATAAAGTTTAACGCATTAAAAACTAACATAAAGGGACAAAAAGTTTTTAAAAATTCAAAAGGTTTTGTCTTTTATGCAGATGATTTTCATTATCCAGTTCATTATGAAGTTTTTAAAAATGGGAAGCATGTAGGTATAATAGATGCGAAGACTCTACAAAAAAATAAAGGAAATTTTGATATAAAATCTGTTAATACAAGTGAAGCCAAAAAAGGAAGAACTATAAATATGAAATGAAAGGAGAATATTAATGTATAGAAAAATAAAAATTTTTCAAGATATTTATTTGTATAATTATTACGAAAACAATATTTTTATTTCGGATTATATTGTATATAAAAAAATATATTAGGTACTTTTTATTTTAAAAAAGAAAATAATGTGTCTGAGTATTCTTGCTTAAATAATTATATTCAAATTGGAATGAAGATAGAGATAGATATAGATGATAAAACCTTTTCGATATGTACAATAGATGAAAATGAGGAAGAAATAGGAAGAAGTTTAGTTTATGATATAAAAACAGGAAAAATATATCATAATATAATTTCAATTAACAATAAATGGTATTATGAAAAAGATTTTACGGTAATTAATAAAGATAAAAATTCAGTAGAAAAATCCTTGATATTAGATAAAAAAATCATATTAAAAAAAATCTTTTATAATGAAAAATGTATAGATTTTAAATTATTTAAAAGTAATAAATTATATGGTTTTAGAGAAATTAGAGATAATAATGGTAAATTATTACTAAGAGGAAGTTATTTAAATGGGAAAAAAATAGGATTATGGTATGAATATGAAAATGGAAAGATTATTTATAAAGCTTCTTTTGATGAGAAAGAGAGACTTTGTGGATTATGTAAAGAATATGACTTAAACGGAAAATTATTAGCAAAAGAAATTTATCTAAAAGGTAATCTAATAAAAAGGATAGAAATATAAAGAAAAATTACATGTACCGTAAATTTTGCATAATCAAATAGAAGATTATTTTTCGGCTTGTTAAAATATATTCCAAATAAATAAGAATACGGTTTCTAAAAGCAGTACATACATAAAATCTCATCAGGAAGAAAATGTTGCAGGAAATTTACAACTTAGCGGAGCAAGAATTGAAGGAAACTTGACAGGAATCGGAAGTAACATTGATTTAGGTGAAAATACCTTTGTTGGCGGAAAATTGACAACAGATTCGAGAGAATTACATAATAGTTTTTATGAAAAAAATACGTCCAGAGGATTTAGTGCAGGAATTAGTCACGGAACGGCTTCATTAAATTATGGAAAATCAAGCAGCGCCTATGATGAAAAAGATACGATAAATGCCAAATCAAATTTAAGAATTGGCGATGGAAGTGTGCTAAATAACGGAGCGGAAATTACAGCCACAAACTTTGAATACGGAAATATTCAGATTAATAATGGTGATGTAAAATATGGTGCAAGAATTGATACAAGAGATGTAAAAACTACTTCAAGAAGCAGTAATTTTGGTGTGTCAATTGGAATAAGCAGTCCGATTAAAGATAGAATTGAACAAGCAGCTGGAGCTGTAAAGCAAGTTAGAAGGGGAGATACAATAGGTGGACTTGTAGCTGGAGTAAATGCAGGAACTGGAATGGTTTCAGGACTTGCAGGAAATCAAGGGACAAGACAGGCTTATCACACAGGAAATTTAAGTCAAAGTGAAGTAAGAAATGCGAGTGCAAACAATAACTTTTATGCAAATATTGGAGTAAATGCAGGATATTCTACTTCTAAAAATAGTAACAACTCCCACAATGAAAGTGCTGTAGTTACGACAATGAAACCAATGGATGAAAATTCAAGCATAACTTACAACAATGTAAACAACATAACTTATCAGGGGACACAGGCACAAGGTGGAACATTTATCTACAACAATGTAAAAAATATTCAGAAGGAAGCAGTAGAGCTTCATAACAGCAGCAGTTCAAGAAGTTCAAACTTTGGAATAAGTACGGGAGCGACAATTGGATATGGCTACGGAACACAGATTACTGGAAATGGTGGAAGTGTTTCTGCAAATAGAAGTAATTTGAATACAACTGAAACTGTTTATCAAAATGGTAATTTTCAAAATGTAAATGAAGTTCACAATAATACTGGTACAATGACACTTTCAGGATTTAATCAGGAAGGCGGAAAAGTCACAGGTAATATCGGCAAGCTGGTTGTAGAAAGCAGACAGAACACAAGCACAACAACTGGAAGATCAAGCGGAGCAAGTGTAGGAATAAGTGCAAATGGAGTTCCTAGTTCTTTAAATGTAAATGGAAGCAGAACAAGCGGAAGTAGAGCATTTGTAGATAATCAAAGCAGCTTTATTGTTGGTGAAGGAAGTAATCTTCATGTCGGTACAGTTGAAAATACTGGAGCAATTATTGGAAAACAGAGTGAAAATGGTACTACATTTAAAGCTGATAAGTATATTGGCCACGATATTCAAAACTATGATACAATGACAACAACAGGAGTTTCAGTAGGGACTTCATTAGGAAAGTCTCCTAGAGTTACAAACATTGGATTTAATCAAGAGGATAGGGATAAACAGGGAGTAACTAGAAATACGGTAGT
The DNA here is from genome assembly GCF_001553645.1 of Leptotrichia sp. oral taxon 847. NCBI lineage: Bacteria > Fusobacteriati > Fusobacteriota > Fusobacteriia > Fusobacteriales > Leptotrichiaceae > Leptotrichia > Leptotrichia sp. oral taxon 847. The sequence goes on from NZ_CP014231.1 coordinate 1,335,464, forward strand.
TGGAAATGTAGAAATAGGAGAAGCTTCTGGAAGTCCAATAAATAGAGATGTTACAAGAGCAAATGAAGTTACGAAAGATAAACAACATTCGACTAAAATCAATGTTGAGAGCCAGACTATTGAGTATGCTACTAATCCTGGTAAACTGAAAGAGGATATTGGAAAAGCCAAAGGGGAAATAAATGACATAAAATGGGCAATAAAAGAGTCAATTCACGATAGAGGAGATGACAACAGGAACTTCTTTGGACAGCTTTCAGAAGTTAGACTGGACAAGAGTCTTGAAAATATAACGAGCGAAAGACTGATAGGTAAGACAGTAGATACTGAAATAGCAGATGTTTTTAAGGATGCCTATAAAGATTTAGGATACGATATAAACATCATATTTTCAGATCCTAAAAATTCTCCGCAATTATTAGATGAAAAAGGAAAACCAAAAACAGGAACGGCTTATGTACGTGATGAGAATGGAAAGAAAATCAAGACAATAATAATCAATGGAGAAGATCCTAAGAATGCAACAAAGGCTGGACTTATCGGAACAATAGTTGAAGAGGGAAGCCACGTAATAGGAAAAGTCGAAGGTAGACAAAGAAAAACTGGAACTGATGAGAAAGGATTAGAAAGCACAGGAAGAGCTTCAAATGAATACTTTGCTGAAAAATACAAGGATGACAATACACCTATTAGTATTCATTCGGATGGTAAGGATTATTCCAATGTTGATTTTGGGGAGAATGTGGGAGATACTGCAAGTTCAGTTAATCTCTATAGATTAGTAGGAGCTTTAATTAATGCAGAAAAAGTATTATCTCAAAATTATAGTGATAAACATAAATATTTCTCCGTGTTGAAAGAAGTAGGAAAATATGCAGGACATAGAGTTGGAAGCCCATATGAGGCATTGTATTTAATATCAAAAAAAGGTAGGAAAAATGTTTTAAATAATAATAATTTAGATATAAAAAGTTTTGATCCAGAGGGATGGAAGAGAGTTGAAGGAAGAAATGAATATAAAAAAGCAGTAGAAAGTGTAAAAATTAAGGCAAAAAATATTGCACTTAACATTTTAAGAGAAAAACCTGACACTAAATATTTAGAACGACGTAGTAAGGGAGATATTGTTTCTGGATTTAAATTAGAAGGATCTGAAAAAATAATAGATAAAAAAGTTTCTAATACTTTAGAATTTGCTTTAGGGAGTCCTGTTATTACTGGAACAGCACTAATACAGAAAAATGTGAAATCTAATGGTAGGATAGATTTAAAAATTAGTGTCAGATATAATCTATCAGATGAATTTGGAGATGTTTATGGTATAAAAGAAGCTCAAAAAAAATTCTGGAAAATATTAGGATTAAAAAATATGCCTCAATTAATTCCATCAGAATATGGAGCTCCTTATGGAATGTTAGGACCTTCTAAAACTGAGAAAATTCTTTCAGAACAATTTAAATCGAAAAAAGAATATTTAAAATTTTTGGAAGGAAAATATTAAAAATGAGAAAAAAATTATTACAATTTTCTATATCAATCTTTCTATTAGTTTTTATAAAGTATGTAGGCTTTTTTCTGTTTGGAATTTTTCCTTTATTATTTAATTTATTAACTTTAAAAACTGAATATGATACAAATGGTAAAAATTTAAAACTTTCAAAAAGTTATAATATAATAGATTGTGATTTTGGAAATTATTTAGTCTTACATGGACCAGAATATTTGTATTCTTTCAAAAAAAAAGATTATCTTAGCTATGATTATGGGGTAGTAACAAAACTTGTCAAAAATGGAAATGATTGGATAGGTTTTATTCGAGATGAAGACAAAGAAAAAATAAAATATTATATGGTTAATTTTTCAAAAGAAGATGAAGGGTTTTATAGAGCATCAGAAAAAAAAGTTAGGGAAGTACATGGATATTTTATAATAAATGAAAAAGAAGCTGTCTTCAATTTATCTGAAGAAGAATTAAAAAACAGAAAAATAAATAAGATAGAATTTAAAAACCCTGGTTATTATGTAGCAAAATATGGAGAAAATACGTGTAAAGATATTCTTAAAACAAAATAGTTTTGTTCGGCAATCTTTTATTTGAAGAATAATATTAAAGTATAATAATACTGTTGATAAAAATGATAAATGTTGTTGCAAAAAATAAAAAAACTTAGAGAGGAAAACTGTTTTTTGATATATTAAATTAAATCCTAAATATAATATAGAATTTTCAAATAGAAATGTTGGAAATGTGACAGTACCAATAGATTTTGATAATCATATTATAGGCGGAGAAATAAACAGACGTGGAGATCCGGTAGGAGGTCACAGCACTCTAACTCCAACCGTTAGAATTAGCAATGATTTGGGAGTTACATCAAATGGAGTTCGTAAAAATAATATTGAGATATTTAATTCAAGAACTAATCAATGGCTTCCGAAGAGATATATAAATACTATGTTTCCAGAATGGTGGACAGGGAATAGAATAAAAGTTGAAAATGATACGGCGTATAAATTAAGAACTCAGCATCCTACAAATCAATCAAAATGAGAAGGAATTACGCCATCAGGAATTAAAGTAGAAGGATTCGAATATCCGAGAACAACAGTATTTCCTAAAAAAAATCAATAAGAAAGGATATTAAAATGAAGTTTAAATTTAAATTTGTGTCTGTAGGAAATAATAATCTTATTAAAACGAGAGCTGATTGTATTAGTTTAAATAATTCAATACAGGAAAAAAATGTAACAAGTTATTTAGCAGATATTGAAGAAGATATATTAAATGGAAAAATTGATTATAAATATAATATAAAAATGTTGAGAAGTGATGTATATGATGTAAAAACTGGAACTGAAGGATGGGCATGATATATAGTAGCGAACAACATGTATCTTTCATTTATTTTTTCTCCAGAAGATAGATATTCGCAGGCGGAAATTTCAAGGAAATCAATGTCAGTACTATTAAAAAAATGGACTAAATTTTTAGAAAGAGAACCAGAATTAAATTATGAAGAGATAGTTGAATTGCCTGATAATGAAAATCCTACTGTGTATTCAGAAGCATATTTTGGTACATATGAAACTTTTCTAGAAAAATTTGAGGAGGGGCAACAATATGAGGAAGATTTACTATATACTGCTTTTTGCAATTATGAACCTAAAGAAAAATATAAAATAGTTAAATTTTTATTAAAAAAGGGAGCTTCAGTCAAAAAGAAGAAAGGGGGTGGAATAAACCTGTTTTTCCCATTGTTTAGTAATATATCCTTGGATAATAGAAAAACAGATTTAGAAATTACATTGGATTTGTACAAAATATTACTAGAAAGAGGAGAAAGTTTATCGTCAATAGATATGAATACAGGAGAATCTCCATTAAATCGCCTTTTTTGTGCATATGGGACATTGTATCCTGATGAAAAAATGACATCATTATACAATATAGTATTCTCAGAACCCAATTTAAAAATTTTATTTAAAGATAAAAATGGGAATACTCCAACTTGATATAGCCAGAAAAAATAGAAGAAAAACAGGTGTGAAATATATGGAAGAATACATTGAAAAATATCATTTAACAAAGGAATAAAATATATTACAGAAAAACAGACGGGGAGAACTATCTTGTCCCGAGATACAATGAAAGTCCAGTTTTTTCTTTCAACTTTATACATTCCAAATAATTAACACAAAATATTTTGACTATATCAAATTTGCCCATATAACCCCTACAAATTAAAATTTTTATTTAAGGCATAGAAAAGTTTATACCAAAAATCGATTTTTCAAGCTATATGGATGTTATATGGACTTTTTAAATGATATTTTTTTAATAAGTTAGATGGCATATTTTTTAAACCAGTTTTCAAAATAATTAAAATCTCAAGAGCATAAATTTTTTTATATAAATTCCTAAAATTATAAATGGATACTCCCTTTTTTTATTTATCTTTCCAAAAATTTTGAAATTAAATCTTTAACTTTTTCATTAAATTCTTTACTTAAAAAATAGTCTTTTACTTCTTTCTGAATACCGGAAAGTCTAGTTGCAGATTCCATAATTTTAGTAACAGGATTTTCTTTTCCTGAACTGAATTTCTTTATATTTTTTTCTTCTAATTTAAATTGCTTCTCAAATTCAAAATATTGTTTTTTTAAAGTCAGCTCTTCTTCAAAATTTAACAATTTTTCAAAATTAATTATTGGATAAAACTTATTTTTATACATTCCATAAAGATAAGATTTCTGATAAATTTCTTAGATTTTAGATTACTTTTTTCTTCCATAGTTATTACTCCTTTTTCTATATTTATTTATAAAATTCTTTCTTTTATTTTGGATAAATTGTATAATAAAATACAGTAAGAAATTTAAATATTTTAAGAAAATTAGAAATATCTATACTTGAAGAGTTGCCATTTAGAAAAAAATACAGTAGAAGAATAAAAAGGTATACTATATCATTAGATGTGAGAAGATAATTAAAATTATTTTTTAAAATATGAGGATAATATTGTAAAAAAAAGAAAATAAAAAAAGGTAGTTTAAAATATTCATGTCATTGCCTGCATTCTAAAATTTTTTTATTGAAAAAAATGTCAATATATGATAAACTAAAAATTAGTATAAGTAAATTTGAAATTTAAAAAAATTTACTGGACAATTTTTTTAAAATTTGATACAATAAAAAGGATCCGAGGTGATTTTCAATGGCAAAACAGGATGTTCTTGAGCTAGAAGGTGAAATAATTGAAGCACTGCCTAATGCGATGTTTCAAGTGAGGCTTGAAAATGGACACGAAGTTTTAGGACATATCTCAGGAAAGATGAGAATGAACTATATAAAGATTTTACCAGGGGATAAAGTTACGGTTGAAGTTTCTCCGTATGATTTATCGAGAGGTAGAATTGTGTATAGAAAAAAATAAAATCTGGAAGGAGGGTTTTTAGTGAAAGTAAAAGCTTCAGTAAAACCTATGTGTGACAAATGTAAAGTTATTAAGCGTCACGGAAAAGTAAGAGTAATATGCGAAAACCCTAAACACAAACAAATACAAGGATAATTAATATTTTTTAAAATATTTAGGGCGAAAAAAGTTAAAAACAAACTGATTAAAAATTTTTATTATAAGACTTTTAAAGATATTTAAAATAAAAATTGTAAAAGTATGTTTAGCTGTAGAGCTTATTCCTTATATCATTTGTGAGGGCATATTGAAGAAGATTAAAAATATCAAATAACGAGGAGGAAACAATTTGGCTAGAATAGCAGGAGTAGATATTCCAAGAAATAAAAGAGTAGAAATTTCATTAACTTATATTTTTGGAATTGGAAAAAGCACTTCAAACAAAATTTTAGAAAAAGCAGGTGTTAATAAAGACACTAGAGTTAAAGATTTAACAGAAGAACAAGTAGCAAAAATCAGAAACTTTGTAGAAGAATATAAAGTTGAAGGTGAATTGAGAAAAGAAATCAGACTTAATATAAAAAGATTGCTTGACATAAAAAGTTACAGAGGATTAAGACATAGAAACGGTTTACCTGTAAGAGGACAAAAAACTAAAACAAATGCAAGAACAAGAAAAGGGCCAGTAAAAATGGCGATTGCTAAGAAAAAATAATAAATTATTGAGTTAAGGAGGAAACCATAAGTGGCTAAAAAACCAGCAGTTTCAAAAAAGAAAAAATTAAAAAATATTCCTAATGGGATAGCATATATACACTCTACTTTCAATAACACTGTTGTAACAATTACAGATGCAGAAGGAAAAGTAGTAATCTGGAAATCAGGAGGGACTTCAGGGTTCAAAGGAACTAAAAAAGGAACTCCATTCGCAGCTCAAATAGCAGCTGAACAAGCAGCACAAGTTGCAATCGAAAACGGAATGAAACAAATCGAAATTAAAATAAAAGGACCGGGATCTGGAAGAGAAGCTTCTATAAGATCAATTCAAGCAACTGGATTAGAAGTAACAAGAATAGTTGATATAACTCCAGTGCCTCACAATGGTGCAAGACCACCTAAAAAGAGAAGACCGTAATTTTAAAAACTAAGGAGGAAATAGATAAATGGCAAGAAATAGACAGCCGGTTTTGAAAAAATGTAGAAATCTTGGCTTAGATCCAAGCGTTCTAGGAGTAAATAAAAAGTCAAACAGAAATATTAGACCAAACGCAAATAGAAAATTAACTGAATATGGAATACAATTAAGAGAAAAACAAAGAGCAAGATTTGTTTACGGAGTTCAAGAAAAACAATTTTATAAATTATATGAAGAAGCAACAAGAAAAGAAGGAGTAACAGGGGAATTGTTACTTCAATATTTGGAAAGAAGATTAGATAACGTAATTTATAGACTAGGATTTGGTTCTACAAGAAGACAAGCAAGACAAATCGTAAGTCATGGACATATTTTAATTAACGGAAAAAGAGTAGACATCGCTTCTTACAGAGTAAAACAAGGTGATGTTATTACCGTAAAAGAAGATTCAAAAGAGTTAGCTATTATCAAACAATCTGTTGGACAAAAAACAGTTCCAGGATGGTTATCACTTGAAGAAGGTTCATTAACTGCAAGAGTAATGGAGAATCCAGGAAGAGATGCTGTTGACTTCGAAATTGATGAAGCAATGATTATCGAGTATTACTCTAGATAATAATATTTTGTTCGAAGGAGATGAATTAGCTTTGTTAAAAATTGAAAAAATAGCTAAAAATGTTAAATTAACAGAAGAAAAAACAGATGATTATACAGCAAAATATACATTAGAACCTTTATATAGAGGTTATGGAAATACTATTGGAAATGCATTAAGAAGAATATTGTTATCTTCAATACCGGGAACAGCAATAAAAGGAATTAAAATTAATGATGTTTTAAATGAATTTTCTACAATAGAAGGTGTAAAAGAAGCAGTTACAGATATTATTTTAAATGTAAAAGAAATCGTTGTAGAAGCTGATGAACCTGGTGAGAAAAAAATGTCCCTATCTGTAAAAGGGCCTGCCGTAATAACAGCTGCCGATATAAAAGTAGAGCCTGGTCTAAAAATTATAAATCCTGAACAAGTTATAATGACTGTTACAGTTGACAAAGAAATCAATATGGAGTTTCTTGTTGATTCAGGAGAAGGATTTGTAATTTCGGATGAAATCAATACGGATGGATGGCCAATTGGATATTTAGCAGTAGATGCAATTTACACACCTATCAAAAGAGTAAATTATGCTGTGGAAGACACAATGGTTGGAAGGGTTACAAACTACGATAAACTAATTTTGGAAGTTGCGACAGACGGAAGTATCGAAATAAAAGATGCATTATCTTATGCAGTAGAATTACTGACTTGGCACGTGGAGCCATTTGCAAATATTGGAAACAGTATGAGTAAATATCGCGAAGAAGAAGTTGAAGCGGTTGTATCAAGTAACGAATCTGAATCCAGTGTCGAAGATATGAAAATTGAAGAGTTAGACTTTACTGTTCGTTCTTATAACTGCTTAAAAAAAGCTGGAGTCAATACAATTTCTGACTTAACTTCAATGAGTTATAACGAACTTTTAAAAATAAAAAATTTAGGTAAAAAGTCTTTAAATGAAATCATTGATAAGATGAAAGAGCTTGGTTATGATCTAAGCGACCACGTTTCAACTAATGAAGAAAACTAAAAAAATTTAACTAAAACTTTTGACGAGGAGGGAAAATGAATCATAATAAATCATATAGAAAGCTAGGTAGAAGAACTGACCATAGATTAGCTATGCTTAAAAATATGACAATTTCTTTAGTAAAAGCAGAACAAATTGAAACTACTTTAACAAGAGCTAAAGAATTGAGAAAATTTGTTGAAAAATCTATAACTTTAGGGAAAAAATATAATAATTCAACTGATGTTGCAAGAAGAGTACATTTGAGAAGACAAGCTTTTGCTTTTTTAAGAAATGAAGAAGCAGTTGGAAAAATCTTTAATGAAATTGCTCCAAAATATGCTGATAGAAATGGTGGATACACTAGAATTATTAAAACAGCAGTTAGAAGAGGGGATTCAGCTGAATTAGCGATTATTGAATTAGTATAAATTTTACAGGAGCGGTTTTTAATCGCTCTTTTTTTTAAATTTAATATATTAAATTGTCGCCAGTTCATAAGTGTGGTATAATAAGTACATAAAAATTGTGAAAAAGAGAGGAAGATTATGAGCGAAAAAGATTTATTTGAAGAAATGCTGCCAGATTATTTGCCAAAAGAGAGAAAATCAGGTGATGTAGTTGAAGGTATGATTTCAAGAAAAGAAATTCAGTTTGGATATTTGGATTTAAATTTAAAAAAAGAAGGAAGAATTTTAATTCGTGAAATTGAAAATTTCAATGTTGGAGATAAAATTGAAGTTAAGATTTTAAGAGAAGATGAAAATAACATCATTGTTTCAAAATTTTTATTGGACAAAGCTAAAGAATTTGTTTCGTATAACGTAAACGACATTGTTACAGGAGAGATTTCTAAAAAAGTTAAAGGTGGATATATTGTAAAAATTGGAAAAAATGAAGCATTTTTGCCATTTTCACTAGCTAGATTTGAAAAAGACAAAGATTACACAGGACAAAAGTTCAAATTTTTGATAAAAGAGAAAACTAAAAATAAAATTATAGTTTCCCGAAGTGATTTAATTAAAATTGAAGAAGAAAAATATTTTGAAAAAATAAACGTTGGAGATATCGTAACTGGAAAAATTAAGGAAGTACTTGATTTTGGACTAGTTGTAAATTTAGGAGCGACAAATGGGTTTGTTCATATTTCTGAAATTTCTTGGAATCCTGTGGACGACTTAGTCGAAAAATTCGGAATAAATGATGAAATTAGTGCAAAAATTATTGAAAAAGATACTGAAAAAATAAATTAAAATTGAGTATAAAACAATTATCACAAAACCCTTGGGAACTTTTTGAAGAAAAACACAAAATAGGGGATATTGTAAAAGTTAAAGTGATAGAAATTCTTGATTTTGGAATAGTTGGAAATATCGTGGGAAGTGAAGTTTCAGGATTTATACATATCTCTGAACTGGCTTGGAATAATGGTGCAAAAGAATTGAAAAACTATAAAATTGGCGATGAATTTGATGCAAAAATCATTGAAATTGAAAGCACTAAAAGAAATGTAAAATTGAGTGTAAAACAGTTGTCTGAAAATCCTTGGGAAAAAGTGAAAGAAAAATATAAAATTGGAGATGTTTTGGAAAAACCAATTGCAGAAATATTTGATTTTGGACTGCTTATTGCAGTTGAAAAAGATGTAGACGGACTACTGCACATTTCAGATTTGGCTTATAAAAAAGTTTCAAATTTGGCATCAAAATATAAAGTTGGTGATGTAATCAAATCTAAAATTATAGAATTTAATGATGAAAAAAATAGAATCTCATTGAGTATGAAAGCAATTTTTGATGAAAAATGGGAAAATATTGAAAATAATTATGACTTATCTGGAGCTTTAAAAGGGAAAGTTGTAAATGTTCAAGATTATGGAATTTTTGTGGAAATTGAAGAAGGAATTGAAGTATTTATCCATAAAAATGAGTTTTCTTGGGATAAAAGGGAGAAAAAATCTTATAAAGTTGGTGACGAAGTTGAATTTAAAATAATTGTAATGGACAAAATCGATAAAAAGTTGGCAGGAAGTATAAAACAGCTTTTAAAATCTCCGTGGGTTGAGGTAACAGAAAAATATAAAAAGGGAAACATTGTAAACACTCAAATCGAAGAAATAAGCGAAAATTTTGTGCTAGTGAAGTTAACTGACAGATTTAATGGAATTGTGCCAAAAAGAGAATTATCAGAACATTTTTTGAAAAATATCTCTGAAAATTTTTCTGTTGGAGATAAAGTTACTGCGGTAATCACCGATATTAATGACAAGAGAAAATCTATCGCGCTGTCAATTAAGAAAGTTGAAGAAATGGAAGAAAAAAAAGAAATGGAAGAGCTGATGAAAATTTACGGAGTATAGATTTTGTATTAAGAAAAAAATTTTACATATTGAGCTAAAAGTGGTAAAATAGTACTCAAGAATAGCAATAAAAAAATTAAAATATTGGAGGAAAAAAATGGCAGGTAAAACTAAATTTATGAAATATGCTTATTTCGATGGAAAAATAGTGGAGTTTGAAAAAGCGACAGTAAGCATTGCAACAAACAGTTTACAATACGGAACAACTTGTTTTGGAGGTGTCAGAGGATATTACAGAAATGGAAAAGTGGCAATTTTTAGACTAAAAGACCATTACATAAGACTTATGACAGCTTCAAAAATGTTGGGGTATGAATACTTTATGGAATGGGATGAGTTTAAAAATATCGTAACAGAATTGGTTAAGAAAAACGATATAAAAGAAGATTTCTATATGAGACCTTTTATTTTCTGTAAGGAACCAAGAATATCACCTAAAAAGGCAGGACTTGATTTTGAACTTGCAATTTATATGTTGCCACTTGCAGATTATGTAAGTACAAAAGGTGGACTAAAATTAATGAGTTCAACTTACAGAAAATACAATGATTCTTCTATTCCAACCAAAGCAAAAGCAGGTGGATCTTATGTTAATTCATTCCTTGCAACAAGTGATGCTCAAAGAAACGGTTATGATGATGCGTTAATGCTTGATGATGCAGGAAATGTAGTAGAAGTTTCTGTTGCAAATATTGTATTAATTTACAGAGATCAAGTAATAATACCTGATACAGGAAATGCAGCGCTTGAAGGAATTACAGTTAGATCAGCATTAGAATTGTTGGAATACAACGGATATAAAGTTAATCGTGGAAAAATTGACCGTTCAATGGTATTTACAGCGGACGAATTGCTAGTAACTGGTACAGCAATGAAAATCACTTATGCTGAATCATTGGATAAAAGACCAATTGGACAATTAGATTTTAACGCAACACCAAAACCTGGTAAATTCTACGAATTGTTAAAAGGTGAATACGAAAAAGTAATTAATGGAGAACACGAATTGTCTAAAAAATGGTTATTTATTGTAGAATAATTTAAATAAAAATTTCAGGAGTTATAATAACTCCTGTTTTTTTATGAAATGTTTATTTTTGCATGGCTGATTCCATTGGCATCTTTTGTTATGAGGATCTGTTTTTCAATTTCTTCTTTTAATTCATTCACGTGAGAAATTATACCGATAAGTTTATTATCCGTTGAAAGACTTTTAAGAGCCGTCATCGCTTGTTCTAGTGTCGTATTGTCAAGCGTTCCAAATCCTTCATCAATAAACAAGGTGTCAAGTTGAATTCCTCCTGACATTGCCTGAATTTCATCAGAAAATCCAAGAGCTAAGGATAAGGATGCAAGAAAAGACTCCCCTCCTGAAAGAGTTGTAACTTCTCTAATCGTTCCATTGTGATGGTCAAGAATATCTAAATTTAATCCAATTTTTGAATTTCCGTCAGAGTTAATGCTTCTTTTTAATTCATATTTTCCATTTGACATAGTAAGAAATCTTTTGTTTGCTCGAAAAAGTATTTTTTCAAAATATTTTGCATGAATGTAAGTTTCAAATTTTATTTTATCTTTTCCAGTTAAATTTCCTTGAATTGTGTCCAAAAGAGCTTTTATCAAAGTATTTTTTCTTTGAGCTTCTTTTAATTTATCAGTTTTTTCCTCGTATTCTATTAAGATTTTTTGATTTATCAAAAGCTTGGAATTATTTTTTTGAAAATTTTCGTTTTTCAAGTCCGCTTCATTTTTTATCTTTTCAAAATTTTGTAAAAGAAACTCTATGTTTAAGCTCTCACTTTTTTGAATTTCCTTTTCCAGCTCAAAAATTTTATTTTTTATTACAATTAAAATGTTGTTTGATTCGTCAAAAAGCTTCTTTTCATTTTTTATCTTTTCTCTAATTTTAAAAATTTTATTTTCCAATTCTAAAATTTTTTCTGTAGCTAAATTTTCATTTTCAAATTCAAGAGAGCTTTTTATTTTTTCAATATTTTTTTCGTAATTTTTTAAATCAGCTTTTGTCAAAGTTATTTCATTTTCCAATCTAGTTACATCTTTTTTTCCATTTTCAATTTCAATTTCTTTTGAAGGAATAATTTTTTTCAGATTTTCAAATTCCAGAGAATTTTTTTTCTCATTTTCAAGTAGTTTTTCTAATTTACTTTTTTCGTCAAACAAAATATTTTCTTCTTTTAAAAGTTTATTTTTTTCATTTTCAAATTCAAAATTTTCTTTTGTTCTCTTTTCAATTTCAAAGACAACATTTTTAAAATTAGCAGTTGTTTCCGCTTTTAGAGAAATCGCTACTGTTTTTTCATTTTGATTTGTTTTTTGAGCTAAATTTAGATTTTCTAATTCTTTTTTTAAGAACTCAATTTCATTTTGACATTTTCTCTTTTCAACTTTTCTTTTTTCTTCATTTTCGATTAATTTTTTTATTTGCTCCAATTCATTATTTAAAGAAGAAAATTTATTAGAAATCCAGTCTTTAATTTTTTCTTCGTCAATATTTTCCATCTCGAAAAAATCTTTCAAATTTTTTTGCAAGTCCAATTTTTTTATTTCAATTTTTTTTGCTATTCCACCACAATCTGTAGTTAAATTTTTCATTTTTAAAAACAATTCTTCGGATGTCTTTTCTTTCATTTCCACCTTTTCCAAAGTTATATTTTCGATTTCAGAAGTATAAGCGGGTTTCGGATGATTTGTTGAGCCACAAACTGGACAAGGCTCATTGTCAATTAAAGTTTTAGCAAGAAAGCCAGCCTGATTATTGTTGTAAATTTTTCTTAAATTTTTGGAAATTTTATATTGTGCTTCAAAATCTTTTTGAATTTTGTCATATTCCATTAGTTTTAAATTATATTCATTGCGAGTTTCGTCTAGTTCCTCTGTCAAATTTTTCAAATTATCCAAATTTTTTAAATCATTTAAAATTTTATTTTTTTCCAAAGAAAAATTTGCCAAATTTTTTTCAATCGTGTCAAAACTTGTCAATTCTTTTTCCTTATTGTTCAAAAACTCATTATTTTGATGAATTTTATCTATAATTTCGGTTTCTATTTTTTCCAGTTTTTCAACTTTGTTTTCGTAATCTTTTTTACTTTCTTTTTTTTCGCAGTAATCTTTAAAAAGATTTTTTAATTCTTCCAGTTTATCAATTTTATCTTTCAATTTATTCATTTCATTTTCAAATTTAAAAATATTTTTAGAAGAGTCTTCTAAACTTTCTTTTTTATCTTTCAAAATTTTTAAATTCTTTAATTCAAATTCCAGTTGTTGTTCCAAATTTATTTTTTTCTTTTCTTTTTCAAAAAATAATTTTTGTAAATCATTTTTTTCAAATTCCAAATTTTTTAATTCAGAATATTTCCCCAAATCCTTTTTTATAATTTCTTTTTCCCCATTCAATTTATCAATTTCAAGTTCTTTATCTGGGTGATTTTTCAAATTTTTTTCGTAATTTTCAAATTTAATTTTTTCTTTTATTTCCTCTTTTTTCAAATTTTCTAATTTTTCTTTTTTTAATTCAATTTCTTTTACTCTATCCAATTTTTTTTCAACAGATTGTTTTTCATTTTCAATATTTTTAATTTCATTTTTCAATTTTTCGTTTTTTTCTGACTGTAATGAAATTAGTTCTCTTAAAAAATTAGAAAAATCTATATTTTTTGTATCTTTAGGAAGAAAATTTAATTTACAATCTTCGTCATATTCCACTCTTTCTTTAAAATTTTCCAGTTGTCGTGTCAAAAAAGTATTGTCATTTTCAATATTTTTATATTTTTCTTTTATTTTATTTTCTAAAATTCCGTAATTTGCTGTTTTAAAAATATCTCTAAAAATATTTTCTTTCTCAGAAGTTTTCGCAAAGAGAAATTTTGCAAAATCACCTTGTGCAATCATACAAATTTGTCTAAATTGATTTTGATTGACTCCTAAAATGTCCTTTATTTTTTCATTTACTTCATTTTTTTTTGTTAGAATTTTGCCATTTGGCAGGTGAAATTCAACTTTTGAGTGTTGAGTTACAGTTTTAGCTTTTCCTCTTTTTGATTTTCTTTCATAAGTTGGATTTCTTTTAATGAAATATTTTTCATTTTTATAAGAAAATGTAAGTTCGACAAAAGTTTCCTCGGTTTCAAGCGCATATTTAGATCTTAAAGTAGACGCTTCATTAATATCGTTACTCGGATTTCCAAAAAGTGCAAAGCTTATCGCATCAAAAATAGTAGTTTTTCCAGAGCCAGTTTTTCCAGCAATTAAATAAATTCCATTATTTCCTAATTTTTCAAAATCAATTTCTTCTTTTTTTCCATAAGATTTAAAGGCGCAAACAGTCAGTTTTAAAGGTCTCATAATTCCATCTCCCAAATTTCGTCAATTAAATTTTTCATTATCTCTTCTTGTTCAGTCGTCATTTTCTGATTATTTTGCAATTCATAAAATTCTGAAAAAATGTCAAATGGGTTTTCTTTTTCAATTTTTTTCAAATTAATTGAGTTATACTTTTGAGTTCTTTTATTATCATAGTCTAATTTTAAAATGTTTTCATAAATATTTCGCAATTTTTGGAGTGCATTTGGAATGTCATTTTCATCAGTCAAAGTTATGGCAGTAAAATTTTTCGTATTCATATCACAATAAAATGATTTTTTTGAAATTTCTTCAAAAGATCCTTTTATAACTTGCATATTTCGTAGTGGGATAAGCGGTATAGTTTTCATTTTAAAATCATTTTTTGAATCTAATTCCACAACTGTAACCGATTTTTCTACATTTATTTCGGAAAGCGAATATTTTAGTGGAGAGCCACAGTATCGTACTCTTTTATTTTTTCCAATACTATAAGCTCTATGAATGTGTCCCAGTGCAACATAGTCAAAATCACCAAAAATATCAGAACTAATATTGTCAATTTCCCCAACATTTATTTGATCTGAGATATTTTCGCTTTCTTTGCTTTCAGTCACAAATTGATGTGCAATCAAAATATTTCTTTGGGAAATGTCAATATTCATATTTTTTACCATTAATTTTGCAGCATCGTTGTAAGAAATTATTTCTTCGTTTGGAAAATATTTTTTTACGTTCACAGGTTTTAAAAATGGTAAAAGATAAAAATTAATTTCCCCTTTTTCGTCGGTCAATGTATATTTTGAAACTTTTCCCTCAAAGACAGGTGAAATATAGATTTTTCCAAACTTTAGAATTTTTGCTCCAAATGAGAGCCTTTCTGCTGAATCATGGTTTCCACTGATTATAAATGTATTGATTCGCCTTTTAGAAATTTCAAAAATAAAATTGTCTAAAACTTCAACAGCTTCCACAGTCGGAATCGTTTTGTCGTAGACGTCTCCTGCGATTATAATAACATCAGGTTTTATATTATCTATAATTTTTAAAATTTGTTTCAATATAAATTTTTGATCTTCTATCATCGAAAATTCATTAATTTTTTTTCCAATGTGCAAATCAGCTAAATGTAATATCTTCATTAATTTTCCCCTTTTTTTCATTTTTATAAATTATACAACAGAACTAATAATTTAAAAATATTTTATTTTTTTGATTAAAACTTTTTATTTTTTTTCACTATTTCAATTATTCCCAAAATAGCTGAAATTGCATATCCTAAAAATCCTAGCGCAGGAATTCCATTTATTTTAGGTGGAATATTTGACAGCACTAGTATTGATGAAGCAATTAATAATGCCGCAATGATTATAGCAGTCACCAATCTATCGAGAGTTTTTTGCAGCTCTTTAAACCCCATAACTTCGTGTTTATGTTTTAATTCGCCGTTTAATAGCTTTTGGGATATACTTTTTAAGTCTTCGGGAAGAGATAACCAACTTTCAGACACTTGTGCAAATTTTTGACTTCCTTTTTCAAAGATATATCTTGGATTTAATCTTTTTTTTGAAATTTCGTTGGCGTAAGGCTTCATAATTTTACTTATGTTAAGGGATGGATCCAGGTGTCTTCCAATTCCTTCAATTTGACCTATTCCTTTTGCCAGAAGATAAATATCTTCGGGAAGAGTAATTTGATTTTTACTTAAAATAATTCTTGTTTTTTCAAAAATATCTTTCAAGCTAATTTCATTTAAGGAATTCCCATCCACCATGTACACGATTTCTGTCAATTCACGCTCAAAATTTTTTTCATCGGGAACATTGTACATCACTGAAAGTTCTCTGATTGTTTCAATTGCTTTTTTTATATTTTTTTGAATAAAATACATCAAAAGACTTTCCAGAAGTTCCTTATCTTGTGGATAAAGGCTTCCCATTGCTCCAAAATCAATAAAGACTATCTTTCCATTTTCTGTCATTAAAATATTTCCTGGGTGTGGATCGGCATGAAAGAAGCCATATTTTAAAACTTGTTTAATATACAGATCCAAACCTACTTTTGCTACTTCTTCTGGCAAGAATCCACATTTTTTAATTTTTTTTATGTCTGTAATTTTAAATCCGTCTATAAATTCCATACAAAGAATGTTGTCGTTTGACAGCTCTTTGTAAGTTTTTGGCGTATGAATTCTTTCGTCATTTTTAAAATTATTTGCAAAGCGCTCCATATTGTTTAGCTCGTTTCTAAATGACAGCTCTTTTGTGATAGAATTTGCAAAAGTATTTATTATGTATGACAAATTTATTTTTTTTATTTCTTCGTTTACTTTTTCAAGATTTGACGCAAAATCCTTCATCACAAGCAAATCTGCCGCCACAATTTCTTTTATATTTTCTCTTCTAACTTTTAATACAATTTCATTTCCATTTTTTAAAATCCCCCTAAATACTTGTCCCATCGAAGCCGAGGCTATTGGAATTTCTTCTATTTTTTTAAAATATTTAAAAGGCTCGATATTTAGTTCATTTTTTATTTTTTCATAAATATTTATTTTTTCAGGTTCTACATTATCTTGTAATTTTTGAAATTCTGCAATTAATTCTGGTGGGAAAATATCTGTTCTGTTGCTACACATCTGTCCCAATTTGACATAAGTCGGCCCCAATTCTTCCATTGCCATCCGGATTCTTTCGGGAAATGAAGTTGCTTTTATGTTTTCAATTTTTTTGCTTTTCTGCTTAATTTTATTTGGAATAAATTTTTCAATCCCGCTGCGGTCAAAAAGCTCCTCAAATCCATATTTGAAAAGAATTTCTGATAATCTTGCCATCCTTTTAAATTTTTGTATCATTTTTTTCCTTTCTCTTTAACTTTTTTTATTGTATCATTAAATTTCTATTTTTTCCACTGGAGTAAAAAATATGATAAGTTAAAACTTTTTTTGTAGATTTTAATTGGCTTTTGTTACGAAATATTACTTTATTTAACAAAACTCTTTAATTTTTTTCATAATACTTTGGTCATTCTAACATCAAATTATCAAACTTTTAAATTAGTTTCATATTTTGTTCAAAATTTTTCTCATCTTTTCAAATTCATCCCAATTTTTTTCATTTACAAATCTCTTCCAGTTTTCAAAATTGTTTTCTCTCATATATTTTCTCAAGGTGGAGGCATTTATTTTTATATTATTTCTGGAAATTGGAATAAAATTCACCTCAGTTTTTATTTTTTCGTTAAACCAGCTTTGGCATTTTGTTTCCTCGCCGTACACAATACAATCGATTTTTCCTACTAACTTTTTCGCTTGACTGAACAAATAATCTCCCCATTGGGTAACATTTCCTACACCTAGGTCAGCTAGTGGAAAAATTATTAATTTATTTTTTTTTATTTCATCTTCATAAATTTTTTTTATCATTTTTTTTCTTAGTTCGTAGGAAAAAGGATTTTCTTTTGTTCCAGATTTATTGCTGGAGCCTATAAATACTAAAACTTTACTGCAAATCTCAAGAGCTTTATTTATAATATATTCGTGTCCTTTGTGAAATGTTTGAAATCTTCCCAAAACTAAACCTGTTTTATATTTTTTCATTTAAGTTCTCCATTTTCATCGTAAAAAAATTTTACTGATATTCACGTTCCCGCTCTAATCTGAATTTTACCGAGTCCTTCAAATATTTTAAGTATTTTTCGTCATCACACATAGTTTTTCCTTCAACATCACTCAATTTGGCGACAGGTCTATCGTTTACATACTGAAGCTTAATTACAATATTTAGAGGTTTTTCTTTGGTGTCATTAGTTATAAATGTTCCGATTCCAAAAGAAATTTTTACTTTATCTTTAAATTTTTGATATAATTTTTCAGCATCGTCAAAATTTAGTGAATCGCTGAATAAAAGTGTTTTTGTCTTTGGATCTATTCCATATTTTTTATAGTGATTTAATATTTTTTCAGCCCAGGTATATGGATCACCTGAATCATGTCGTACTCCTGTGTAGTTATTTACCATGCTCCTGTCAAAATCCCTTAAAAATAAGTCTGTAGTTATCGTATCTGTAAGCGCTGTACCATTATCTCCCTTATATTCGTTGTACCAGTCTTCTAGTGCATAATGATTTGTATAAGCTAGTGGAATGGAGTCAATTCCCTGATACATCTGAACATATTCGTGTGCATAAGTTCCAATTGGTACTAAATTGTATTTCATTGCCAAAAATACATTGGAAGTTCCAACCATATTTTGAGTTTCGCTGGATAATTTTTTCACTACTTCTTCCTGCCATTCCCTTGAAAGTCTTCTTCTACAGCCAAATTCCGCAAATTTAAAATTATATTTTTTATTTTTAAAATCCAAAATTTTTTTATCCAATTTTTCTTTTGCTGAAATTATCAGTTCGTCGTAGTCAAATTTCATTCTAAAATACACTTCATTAATAATTTCAAGCAAGTAAATTTCAAATTGCATAGCACTAAAAAGCGGACCTCTCACAATAACTTTAAGTACTCCATTTTCAAGTGTTGTAGTCACATAATCTTTAATTGGATGCCACAATCTCAAAAATTCAACGTAATCTGACTTAATAAATCTTATCGAGCGTAAATAGTTCAATTCTTCACTTTTAAAACGCAAATTGCAAAAATAATCAATCTGATCGTTTATTTCCTTTAACATTTCTTCGGTAAAAATAATTCCTGAGATTTCTGCATTTAAAGTGATATTCTCCCACTAAATCCGTATGTTTGTGAAATATTACCTGATTCATATTGAATTTGTAGAAATCCGTGTCCAGTAAAGATGTTATAATGGGTTTTAATTTCATTTTATTTGTCCCCCTTTTTATATTTTGGCATAGGTAGTATTTTGTGTAAATTAATTTTATGTAAATAATCTATTTTTTCTTTTGCTTTTAAATCAGAAATATTTCCTGTTCTAATATATTCGTCCAAAATTTCATAGCTAAATCCTAATTTTTCTTCATCAGATTTTCCGCTCATTCCATCTTCAGGTACTTTTTTTAAAAACATTTCAGGTAATCCAAGTTCAGCTCCCAATTTTCGCACTTCAGTTTTTGTAAAATCGGAAATCGGTGAAAAATCTCCTGCAGCATCTCCAAATTTTGTCGAATAGCCCACATAATCTTCAGATAAATTACAAGTGTTAGCCACTCTCCCGCCAACAATAGCAGAAATTCCATACAATACAGCCATCCGTATTCTAGCAGGTTGATTAGTTTTGTAAGCGTCGAATTCATCGGGATTTACTCCCATTTGTAAAGAAATTGCCTCTTTCAAATCGTTTACAGTCTTTTCAATGTTGACTTCATAGTGCTCTATTTTCAAAAATTCCACTAATTTTTTTGAAAAGACAATATCGTGCTGTAATCCCTTCGGCATAAGGACTCCTATTACATTCTCATTTCCTAGTGCTTCCACACAAAGTGCTGCTACAACTGAGGAATCTGTTCCTCCAGAAATTCCCACGACAGCTTTACAGCTTTTTCCATTCTCTTCAAAATATTTTTTGATCCAGTTGATAATTTCTTCTTTTTCATTTTTCATGAATACCACCTCTTTTTTATATTATACTCAGAAATTTAAAGAATAACAAGTTTTATGAAAAAATTATAAAAATAATATTCATATTAGAGTTTTCTAATGTGAAATACAGTCTGTTATAGTATAAAAAATATATAATTAAAAAATTTAAAAATAATGAGGAAAAATGGATAAGATAAATAAAAAAGTAATGGAACTGACGGAAAATTTACTTTCAATAAATAAAAATATATTTTCCGAGTTATTAATTGATAATTTTAACAGTAAAACGTTAGAAAAAATTTTTTTTGAAAATACTAAATCAAGTAAAAATTTTTTTGAAAAAGAAGTTAAAATTATTTTAGAAATAAAAAAAGGAAACAAGAATATTTTAAAAAAATTAATAAATTTTAATAATGAATACGTAAAAAAAAATTATTTGAATTTGAAAGAACAGGAGTATTTGGAAGAATTTAAAAAAAATAAAATAAGAAGAATTTTTGGACGCGGAATAAATCCTGAACAAATGATACTTTACATTTTAAGTACAAATGAGATGTCCAATTATTTAGATTTTTTCAAAAAAGAATATTTAATTTGTACTCAAAATTTTAAAGAAAGTACAGCAGAAATATTTAAAGAAGCTCCGTTTGTAAATGAAATGTTTAAAGACAAAAATTTCAAAAAAGAGTTTCAAAATTATATAGAAACAAAATTTAAAAATACGAAAAACAGAAATTTAGAAAAAATATCAAAAAAATATAGTTTGGAATTGGATAAAGAGTCAAAATCTTTCTTTGTTCCAGTAGAATACATCACTTTTTTTGATGAAAAAATAAAAGAATGCTTTGAGATGTCTGAAAAGTTTAAAACTGGCTTTGAAGTTTTTAACACAAACTCACATAAAATGAGTGAAACGGAAAAAGAGTTGGAAGAAATAATGGTAGAAATGGAAAAAATTGAAGAAGAAAATATATTTTTTATTTCAGAACACGATAAACTTGAAAAAGAAAATAAAGAATTAAAACAAAGTTTAAAAAAACAAAAAGATAGTAAAACTGAAAAAACAATTGAAAAACTGCAAAAAGAAATTGAGAAATTAAAAAATAAAATTGAAAAACTTAACGAGAAAATCACAAATATGGAGCAAGATGAAAAAACAGAGATACTAGAAAATATAAATATAAAGGAAGTTTCAGAAGAAAAATTTTTGAATTTTAAAAATAAAAATGTAAAAGTCGTTGGAGGAAAATGGAATTCTCAAAGTATAGAAAAAGCGAAAGAATATGCATTAGAAGCAGAATTTGACATAGAATTCATAAGTGCCAAGAAAGTTTTTAGAAATTTCGACAAATTGAAAAATTCCGATATAATAATTTTCGATACTTCGTACAATTCTCATTCTGCATATTACAAATTAAAGAGTTATGGATTAAAAATATGCCGTATTTCAACTTCAAATTTAGAAAAAATAAAAAAATTAAATTTATAAACTAAATTTAAAAATTGAAAAAAAACAAAAAAAATAAGAAAAAAGTAGTTGACAAGGAAAAGAAACTTTGATATAATATATTTCGTCGATACAAAAAGTGTCGCAAAAGGACAATGAAAAAAGAAGAAGAATTTAAGTGTGATAGATTAAAAAAATATGTAAGGTGAAATTTAATATATTGTTGAATGAAGAGTTTGATCCTGGCTCAGGATGAACGCTGACAGAATGCTTAACACATGCAAGTCTATGGGGAAACGGTGCTTGCACCGCGTTAACCATGGCGGACGGGTGAGTAACGCGTAAAGAACTTGCCGGATGGTCCGGGATAACAGTCGGAAACGACTGATAATACCAGATATTATGAGCCTGCCGCATAGCCGGCTCATGAAAAGCAATGCCATCCGAGAGCTTTGCGTCCTATTAGCTTGTTGGTAAGGTAACGGCTTACCAAGGCTATGATAGGTAGCCGGCCTGAGAGGGTGGACGGCCACAAGGGGACTGAGATACGGCCCTTACTCCTACGGGAGGCAGCAGTGGGGAATATTGGACAATGGGGGCAACCCTGATCCAGCAATTCTGTGTGCACGATGAAGGTCTTCGGATCGTAAAGTGCTTTCAGCAGGGACGAAGTCCTGACTGTACCTGCTAAAGAAGCGACGGCTAAATACGTGCCAGCAGCCGCGGTAATACGTATGTCGCAAGCGTTATCCGGAATTATTGGGCATAAAGGGCATCTAGGCGGCTTTGCAAGTCCGAGGTGAAAACTATTGGCTCAACCAATAGCTTGCCTTGGAAACTGCTTTGCTAGAGTATTGGAGAGGTGGACGGAACTGCACGAGTAGAGGTGAAATTCGTAGATATGTGCAGGAATGCCGATGATGAAGATAGTTCACTGGACGATAACTGACGCTCAAGTGCGAAAGCTAGGGGAGCAAACAGGATTAGATACCCTGGTAGTCCTAGCTGTAAACGATGATTACTGGGTGTGGGCATGAAGAGTGTCCGTGCCGAAGTTAATGCGATAAGTAATCCGCCTGGGGAGTACGGCCGCAAGGCTGAAACTCAAAGGAATTGACGGGGACCCGCACAAGCGGTGGAGCATGTGGTTTAATTCGACGCAACGCGAGGAACCTTACCAGATCTTGACATCCTCGGTAGGTGATAGCAATATCACCGTGCCCTCGGGAACCGAGTGACAGGTGGTGCATGGCTGTCGACAGCTCGTGTCGTGAGATGTTGGGTTAAGTCCCGCAACGAGCGCAACCCCTATCGCTAGTTGCCATCATTAAGTTGGGGACTCTAGCGAGACTGCCTGCGAAGAGCAGGAGGAAGGTGGGGATGACGTCAAGTCATCATGCCCCTTATGATCTGGGCTACACACGTGCTACAATGGCTGGTACAGAGAGACGCAATGCAGCAATGCCTAGCTAACCTCTAAAGCCAGTCCAAGTTCGGATTGAAGTCTGCAACTCGACTTCATGAAGTTGGAATCGCTAGTAATCGCAGATCAGCAATGCTGCGGTGAATACGTTCTCGGGTCTTGTACACACCGCCCGTCACACCACGAGAGTTGTCTGCACCTGAAGCTGCCGGTCTAACCTTTCGGAAGAAGGCATCTAAGGTGTGAACAGTGATTGGGGTGAAGTCGTAACAAGGTATCCGTACCGGAAGGTGCGGATGGATCACCTCCTTTCTAAGGAGTTTGTTTCTACACTTTCTTCTTCTTTACAGTTTTTCTTTTCAAGGACAATGGGAAATGAATAGTAGGTAAAAGATTACAACAAAATAGTTTATTCTGTTAATAAAAAAAAGCTAATTAAGAGCACACGGAGGATGCCTAGGTAATAACAGCCGATGAAGGACGCGATAAGCTGCGATAAGTCAGGTCGAGATGCACATAATCAATGACACCTGAATTTCCGAATGGGGTAACCTGCATACCCAGATGGTATGCGCGAAAGCGGTAAGCCTGTGAACTGAAACATCTAAGTAACAGGAGGAAAAGAAAGTAAAAACGATTCCCTCAGTAGCGGCGAGCGAACGGGGATAAGCCTAAACCGTACCGGTGCCAAGCTGGCAGCGTTGCCGGTACGGGGTCGTGGGATTTCATCCGACTTATGCCATAATGTCTAAGTAGCATAGCAGTAAGAAGAATCAGATGGGAAGCTGAACCATAGAAGGTGATAGTCCTGTATGTCGTATATGCTGTACTATGATTTGAAACTCCCGAGTAGCGTCAAGCACGAGGAATTTGGCGTGAATCTGCGTGGACCATATCACGTAAGGCTAAATACTGTTATTGACCGATAGTGAAGAGTACCGTGAGGGAAAGGTGAAAAGAACCCTGTGCAAGGGAGTGAAATAGAATTTGAAACCGTGTGCTTACAAACGGTAGGAGCACTTTATGTGTGACTGCGTGGATTTTGGTTAATCATCCTGCGAGTTATGATCAGTGGCAAGGTTAATTAATGAAGCCGAAGGGAAACCAAGTCTTAATAGGGCGATTTAGTCGCTGGTCATAGACGCGAAACCTAGTGATCTAGGCCTGTCCAGGCTGAAGCTGAGGTAAGACTCAGTGGAGGGCCGAACTCACCGCCGTTGAAAAGTTGGGAGATGAGATAGGTCTAGGGGTGAAAAGCCAATCGAACTAGGAAATAGCCCGTTCTCTCCGAAATGCATTTAGGTGCAGCCTGAATTTTAGATATGTGGGGGTAGAGCACTGTATGATCTAGGGGGCATATTGCTTACCGAAATCAAGCAAACTACGAATACCATTTATTACTAATTCGGAGTGAGTCCATGGATGATAAGGTCCATGGACAAAAGGGAAACAGCCCAGACCACCAGCTAAGGTCCCTAATTATGTCTAAGTGGGAAAGGAGGTGGATATTCACAGACAACCAGGAGGTTGGCTTAGAAGCAGCCACTCCTTAAAAGAGTGCGTAATAGCTCACTGGTCGAGAGTATCTGCGCCGAAGATGTAACGGGGCTAAAGACATAAACCGAAGCTGTGGAAGCGGCTTTGCCGCTTGGTAGGAGAGCGTTCTGTAGGTCTACGAAGGCTGGCCGTAAGGCCTGCTGGAGACATCAGAAGTGAGAATGCAGGAATGAGTAGCGAGAAGGAGGGCGAGAATCCCTCCGGCCGGAAGTCCAAGGTTTCCGGGGGAAGGTTCGTCCGCCCCGGGGAAGTCGGGACCTAAGCGTAAGCAGAGATGTGATTGCGAATGGTAAATAGGTTAATATTCCTATACCACTGTCAGTCGTCTGAGTGATGGAGTGACGCAGTAAGGTATGTGAGAAGGCTGTCGGAATAGCCTTTCTAAAGGCCTAGCCTGGGCACGCAGGTAAATCCGCGTGCCTATAGGTGAGACCCTACGGGTAAGTGCTTTTGCATAAGTCACAAATCCTACACTGCCTAGAAAAACTTCTAACAAGACTCGTCAGTGCCCGTACCCTAAACCGACACAGGTGGACAGAGTGAGAAACTTAAGGCCGACAGGATAACTCTAGCTAAGGAACTCTGCAAAATAGCCCCGTAACTTCGGGAGAAGGGGTGCCTGATATACCTAAGTGGAGAAACACCTCAAGGGGAAACAGGCCGCAGTGAAGAGTCTCAAGCAACTGTTTACCAAAAACACAGGTCTATGCTAAGCTGTAAGGCGACGTATATGGGCTGACACCTGCCCAGTGCCGGAAGGTTAAGAGGAGGAGTGAGAGCTCCAATTTGAAGCCCCGGTGAACGGCGGCCGTAACTATAACGGTCCTAAGGTAGCGAAATTCCTTGTCGGGTAAGTTCCGACCTGCACGAATGGTGAAATGATTTGAGAGCTGTCTTGGCTGGAGACCTGGTGAAGTTGTAATGTCGGTGAAGATACCGACTACCTGCAGTAGGACGGAAAGACCCCGTGGAGCTTTACTGTAGCTTGGCATTGGGTTTTGACAATGTGTGTATAGGATAGTTGGGAGACTTCGAAGTTAAGGCGTCAGTCTTTTCTGAGTCACTGTTGGAATACCAACCATATGTTGTCGGAATTCTAATCCTTTCCCGGAGACAGTGCTAGGTGGGCAGTTTGACTGGGGCGGTCGCCTCCAAAAGAGTAACGGAGGCGTTCAAAGGTTCCCTCAGGCTGGATGGAAATCAGCCTTCGAGTGCAAACGCATAAGGGAGCTTGACTGCAAGACCGACGGGTCGAGCAGGTACGAAAGTAGGAGTTAGTGATCCGGCGGTCCCTAATGGAAGGGCCGTCGCTCAACGGATAAAAGCTACCCCGGGGATAACAGGCTGATACTTCCCAAGAGTCCATATCGACGGAAGTGTTTGGCACCTCGATGTCGGCTCGTCTCATCCTGGGGCTGGAGAAGGTCCCAAGGGTTGGGCTGTTCGCCCATTAAAGAGGCACGCGAGCTGGGTTCAGAACGTCGTGAGACAGTTCGGTCCCTATCCACTGCAGGCGCTGGAATACTGAAAAGTTCTGTCCTTAGTACGAGAGGACCGGGATGGACAAACCTCTGATGTATCAGTTGTCACGCCAGTGGCACGGCTGAGTAGTCACGTTTGGTTAGGATAATCGCTGAAAGCATCTAAGCGAGAAACCCCCTTTAAGATGAGTATTCCCAGTATCCACATAGACTATGTGGTCGATAGGCTGGAGATGTAAGCGCAGCAATGCGTTCAGTTGACCAGTACTAATATTACTTAAGCTTTTTTTATCTTTTACTCCTACTATTTATTTCTCATTGCCTTTTTTCAATACCCTTTATATTCTGTTTGGTGACTATTGCAACAGGGATACACCTGGTCTACATTTCGAACCCGGAAGTTAAGTCTGTTTACGCCTACGATACTTAGTGTTTACTAGGAAAAATAGGTAATTGCCAAACTTTTTCTTTTTTGCGTCTCCGTAGCTCAGCTGGTTAGAGCATCTGACTGTTAATCAGAGGGCCGTTGGTTCAAGTCCAACCGGGGACGCCACTTTTTTTTAAATAAAAAAATACCAATCCTATATTTTGTCATTTCTTTTTATTGAATTCTGTTTATCTTTTAATTTTATTCACTTGAAAAAATTTTTAGTTATGATAAGATTAAATATAATAAATTAAAAAAGTTAGAAATTTATTTATTTATATAAAGTATACTTTAGTGAATTTTTAAAATAATGGAATATGAGATATTTAAATGTGAAAAAAATATTGTAGTTTGATTTGCGATATTTATTTTTAAGAAAGAAGGGAAGATATGAAAACTATTTTAGTTCCTGGTGGAGCAGGATATATCGGTTCGCACACTGTGTTAGATTTGATTAAAAAAGGATTTAATCCTATTATAGTGGATGATTTTAGTAATTCTAGTAAAAAAGTTATTACAATTTTAGAAGAACTTTCTGGAGAAAAAATAAATTTTTATGAAATGGATATAAAGAATAAAGAAAGTTTGAGAAAAATTTTTAGAGAAAATAAAATTGACGCTGTTATTAATTTTGCAGGATTTAAGGCGGTGGGAGAATCTGTGGAAAAACCGCTTATGTATTATGAAAATAATTTATTTGGAATGATTACTTTACTTGAAGTAATGAAGGAATTTAATGTAAAAAATATCGTATTTAGTTCGTCAGCTACTGTTTACGGTGTTTCTGAAAAAGTGCCTTTTGTGGAAACTGATCCAATGGGAGAAGTTACAAATCCTTATGGGCGTACAAAAGTAATAATCGAACATATTTTAATGGATTTGGCAAAATCTGACAATACTTGGAATATAATTGCTCTTAGATATTTTAATCCATTAGGTGCTCATGAAAGTGGAAGAATTGGAGAAGATCCAAACGGAATTCCAAATAATCTTTCACCGTATATAACTCAAGTTGCAGTTGGAAAATTGGAAAAATTACATATTTTTGGAAATGATTATGACACTCCAGATGGAACTTGCATAAGAGATTTTATTCATGTAAATGATTTGGCGGCAGGACATTCAGCAGCATTAAATTATTTATTTAATAATGAAAATCTTGGTTTCGATGCAATAAATTTAGGAAGTGAAAAAGGTTACAGCGTACTTGAAATTGTGAAAAATTTTGAGAAAGCGGTTGGGAAAAAAATTCCGTATGTCATAGATGGCAGAAGAGCGGGAGATGTTCCAGTTTGCTATGCTGATGCTTCTAAAGCTAAAAAACTTTTGAACTGGAGTGCAAAATATTCGATAGAAGATATGTGCCGTGATTCTTGGAATTGGCAAAGACAAAATCCAAATGGTTACAAAAAATAAAATTTTTTTAAATAAATTAGACTTTTTAATAAAAAATTTTGAGAGGACAAGAAATGAAAAATTTTGAAGAAAAATTAGATAAATATGCCGAGATTATTGTAAAAATCGGGGCAAATGTACAATCTGGACAGAAAGTTTGGATAAACTGTACAACGGATTCATTGACTTTGGTTTATAAAGTTACGGAGTTGGCATATAAAATGGGAGCAAGTGAAGTTAATGTAAAACTTTCAGACGACAAACTTACTAGATTACATGCTGAATATCAGTCTAAAGAAGTGTATTCAAACATCCCGAAATGGGCTGTTGATGAAAGAAACGACTATTTGGACAACAATGTTGTGTTTATACATATTTTGAGTAGTTCTCCAAATCTTCTTGCAGGAATTGACCCAAAGAAAATAGGTGCTCATACTAAAAATGTGGGAGAAGCTTTTAAATATTATCGTTCAAGAATTATGAATGATATAAATTCGTGGACTATTGCAAGTTATCCGTCTGAAAATTGGGCAAAATTGGTATTCCCAGAAGAAAAAGATGTGGAAATTGCAAAAGAAAAATTACTTACTGAAATTTTAAAGACCGTAAGAGTTGATAAAAGAGATCCCGTGCAAGCGTGGCACGAACATCATAAGACATTGTCTGAAAAAGCCGATTATTTGAATAAAAAAAGTTACAAGGCACTGCATTATAAATCAAAAGGAACTGATTTGACAGTGGGACTTCCTAAAAATCACATTTGGGTTGCAGCTGGTAGTAAAAATGCGAAAGGTACAGAATTTTTGCCAAATATGCCGACTGAAGAAGTGTTTACAGCAGGGGATAAATATCGTGTGGATGGCTATGTTTCAAATAAAAAACCACTTTCTTACAGAGGAAATATAATTGACAATTTCAAATTGACTTTTAAAGATGGAAAAGTTGTGGATTTTGAAGCGGAAGAAGGGTATGAAATTTTAAAACAATTGCTTGAAACAGATGAAGGTTCCAAAAGAATAGGAGAAGTGGCACTAGTTCCCAATGATTCTCCAATTTCAAATTCAGGATTACTGTATTATCAGACATTGTTTGACGAAAATGCGGCAAATCATTTGGCACTTGGAGCGGCTTATCCGACAAATGTTAAAAATGGAATTAATATGAGTGAAGAGGAGCTGGAAGAAGCTCATGTCAATCAGTCAATTTCGCATGTAGATTTTATGGTTGGAGATGCCGAAATGGATATTGATGGAATTACGGAAGATGGGACAAAAGAGCCAGTATTTAGAAATGGAAACTGGGCATTTTAAATTTTAAAATTTTGGAGATAATATTGTGAAATGTGATAGTTTGGAAGAAGTGAGAGAAAATATTGATAATATAGACGATAAAATTATAAAATTAATTGCACAGCGTTCGGATTATGTAAAACAGGCTGCTTATTTTAAAAAGTCAAAAACAGATGTAAAAGCGGCTGACAGAGTTGAAAAAATAATAAAAAAGGTCAGGGAAAAAGCTAAAGTTTATAATTGTAGTCCAGATGTTGTGGAATTGATTTACAGAGATATGATAAATTATTTTATTGGTGAAGAAATGAAAACTTTTGAAAAAATAAACAGTCAATAAATAGTCAAAAAAAAGAAACTACTTTAAATTTAAGAGTTTCTTTTTTTATAAATTTTTATCTAAAATTATTTAAAATATCTTCATAATATTTTTTATATTTAGCCCCAATAAGTTTTAAATCCCTTTCACAAGCCACATTGTACGCATTTTTTATAATATCATCCAAATTTTCGACTTTATTTTCCACAATATTTTTTATTTTTTGACAAAATTCTTCGTTATCTTTAGCTTTAAAACAGCTCTTGCCGTCTTCAATCCAATCGTTGTAAACAGGGATGTCTCTTACAACTAATGGTAGTTTTGCTGAAAAAGTTTCAAGTACGACAATTCCTTCATTTTCTTCGTAGGTCGTGAATAAAAAGGCTTTTGCTGCACTAAAAGCTCCGATTAAAATATCTTTTTCAACATATCCTGGAAAAACTAAGTTTTTTGGCGGATTGTCTATTATATCTTGAATTCTTTTTGGAAGCATCGATTTTACGCTTGATGAGCCAAACCATAAAAATTGATAATCACTACATTTATTTACAATTTCTACAAAATCTCTTATTCCCTTTCGCTCAAAAGGAAGTCCTGCTGTGATTATAAGAGGTTTTCTTATGTCATAGATATTTTTGTACTCGTTTAAAAATTTTTGTTTTAATTCCTCACTTTTTTTAAATTTTTTGGTATTAACTCCATTTGAAATCACTCTTATTTCTTTATCTTTTTCTAAATACTTTGTCTTTATCAAATTTTTTGTGTATTCTGATGGAGAAATTAAGTAATCGGCGGCATTGTATAATTTTTTTGCCCAAAATTTTATTATTGGTGACAAAAAATAACTTCCTTTTATGCTTCCACGAAAATCCTCGTAAGTTGTATGCGTATGAAAAATAACAGGTTTATTTAATTTTTTAGCTTCTTTTAACATATCATAGGATTTTATTCCAATTGTATTTATATGAACTAAATCATAGGTATCATCTTTGTCTAATGTAACTTCGACATTATTTTCTCCAAGGGCTTCTATTTGATGATTTAGGGCTTGCCCAACGCCTGATTTGCTGAATGAATTTTTCCCCTCTGAATAAAGTAAAACTTTCACTACTATCATACTCCTCTATCGTTTTTTTATAAAGTGCTTCCACACGGTTTCCAAAATTTTCGGCTGTATAATCCATAGAAACTTTAAAAGCATTCTCTATAGTTTTTTTCCTGAATTCCGTGTCTTCTTTTAGTTTTTTTATATTATTAATAAATTCCTCTTCATTTCTATAAACAAGTCCCGCTTCAGTTTCTACAAGCAAATCTTCCAAATTTAAATCATATCTTGCGTTAACTGGAACTTTTGCAACCATCGCTTCAACAAATGTAAGTCCTTGCGTTTCAGAAACACTGGCATTTAAAAAGACTTCTCCAATTTGATAATAAATTGCGACTTTTTCATGTGGAACTTCTCCTACAAAAATAACCCTGTCTGAAATTCCAAGTTTTTCAGCTTGTTCTTTTAATTTTTTTCCAGTATCTCCATAACTTTTTCCAACAATCATAAATTTACATTTTGGATCATCAATTTTGGAAAACATATCAATTAAGACATCGATACTTTTTTCTTGTGCTACTCTTCCAACATATACACATAAAAAATCATTTTTTTCAACTCCAAAACTTTCTCTTATGAACTCCCTATCTTCGTTAGTATAATTTTCACGGTAAAATTTATCAACATAAATCCCCGTTGGAATTATATTTGGTTCTTTTTTTATGCCGTAAGATTTTAGTATAACGGCTACTTTTCGTGTTGGAACAATTAGCTCATCACATCTTTCACAGTAAAATTTACTTATTGCAGCAGCTACTTTTTTCCTTTGGTTTTTTAAATGGTTTCCAAAAATATAGTGTCCGTAGTATTCGTATAAAGTGTGATAAGTGTGTACTAATGGAATCTCAAGCTTGGACGAAACAAATCTTGCAAATGTCCCAACTCCCCATTCTGTCTGGCAATGAATAATGTCAAGTTCCAATTTACTTATCTTTTTTATGATTTTTGAAGAATAGACAAGTCCCAATCTATATTGTGGCGCGGGTTTAAACTCTATGCTGGGAATTCTTAAAACATTAGGCTCAACCGCTTTTGCATCAGGATCAGTTGTCGTTATGATGTAAACTTTGTGTCCTTTTTTTCTAAGTTCTTTTTCTAACGTTGTAATCGAACTCACAACACCGTTTACTTGCGGTCTGTATGTATCAGTAAATATACCTACTCTCATAAATTTCACTCCTTTTATTTTTTTATAGAATTTTAGAAATCCTCCAAGAAAATTTTTCCAATTTTTCCTATTCGATAATCTTTTAAAAGTCGCTTAGAAACAATGCTGTAATCGTGCTCATCAGCTTTTGAAATTCCAAGTCTAGTTTCAAGAATACTTAAAATCTTGTGATTATCCAGCTCATAAATATTATTGTTTTCAAAATATTTTTCCAAATTATATGACTTTATTAAATTTTCAATTTTATTTAATTTTTTCAATTTTTCCAAAAATTTTAATGTAACTTGCTCCATAGGAAGTACATTATCTTTAATTGAACCCGTGATCGCAAGGTTATAAGCTACATTTTCATCTTCAAATTTTGGCCACAAAACGCCTGGAGTGTCTAAAAGCTCCAATTTTTCGTCGATTCTTATCCATTGCTTTCCTCGCGTAAAACCAGGAGCATTTCCAACTCGAGCTTTATTTTTATTAACAAATTTATTTATAAATCGTGATTTTCCAACATTTGGAATTCCTACTATCATTGCTCGGACAACAGTTTTTCTAAGTCCCTTTTTTTTCATTTTTTCAAGTTTAAGTTCATAAATTTGATTTATGATCTTTCTTAATTCACCAAAATTTGTCCCTTTTTCGCAGCTCAAAGCTACAAAATACTCTGAAAAGTTATTAGAGATAAAATAATTTTCCCATCTTTTTAATTCTTTTACATCGATCAAATCTATTTTATTTAAAATAATGATCTTTTTTTTGTTTTTGGCAAGTTCTGAAATATCAGGATTTTTACTGGCAATAGGAATTCTTGCGTCCAAAATTTCTATTATAATATCAACTAGTTTAAGATTTTCCACTATCAAATCTCTTGTTTTTTTCATATGTCCTGGATACCAGTTTATATTCATTCTTTTCTCCAATTTTTAAATTTATATAATAAAATTATTTAAAGCAAAATAAATAATTTTATTATATACTCAAAAAGTAGATTTGAGCATATATAAAAAAGTAAAATGTTTAAAAATTTTAAAATTTGTTTTTAATCTGTATTTTTAAAATAAATTCCATCGTCATTATTTGCTCGAATAAATAAGACAATTTCACCTTTTATTGCTTTTTTTTCTAATCTTTCGATAATTTCTGAAACATTTCCTCGAATTATCTCTTCATAAATTTTTGTGAGTTCCCTTGTTATGACGACATATCTTTCACCCAAATATTCCTTTATGTCTTTTAATGTTTTTAAAATTCTATTTGGAGATTCTAGTATGACGATTGTCCGCTCCTCTTCCTTTAATTTATTAAAAAGCGTTTGTCGTCCCTTTTTTTTGGGCAAAAATCCCTCATAAGCCATTCTTCTCATGTCTAAACCTGAAACGCTTGCTCCTGTTATTATGGAAGAAGCGCCAGGAATTCCTACAACTTTTAAGTCATTTTTTAAAACTTCGTTTACTAGTTCAAAACCAGGATCAGAAATGCACGGAGTCCCAGCGTCAGTGACTAATGCGATATTTTTGTTGTCTTTCAATAAGTTTATTACATTTTGAATTTGGTGTAATTTGTTATGTTCATGATATTGGTACACCGTTTTTTCTATTTTGTAGTGTGAAAGCAATTTTTTTGTAACTCTTGTATCTTCGGCAAAGATGTAATCCACTTCATTTAGTACTTTTATTGCTCTAAAAGTTATATCTTCTAAATTTCCAATTGGTGTACCAACAACATAAAACATAATTTTACTTCCTTTTTTATTTTTTTATTTTTTTGTTCATTTCTTGAATTGCTCTTTTTAGTTGAACATCTCCAGCTGAAATTATTTTTTTAGCTTCAGCTTCGCCTTTATCTTTCTTGATTATTTCTTCAATTTCTTTTTCACGATTTTTTTTAGCTTCGTCACTTTCATTTGTGTATCCTTTTAGTGTTAATAATTCTTCCATTTCAATTTTTATATCAGGCTCAATTCCTTTTTCGTGAATGTAATTTCCTTTTGGTGTAAAATATTGAGCAATGGTAAGTTTTATCGCATCATTTGTTGCTGGAAGCGGTATAACTTGCTGTACGATTCCTTTTCCAAAAGTTTTATCTCCTATAATTGTGGCACGTTTATAATCTTTTAATGCACCTGTTACAATTTCTGAAGCAGAAGCACTATTTTTATTTGTTAATACAATTAGAGGAAAATCTCCCAAATAGTTTAGTGTTCTGTTATATCTTTTTTCTGAACCATTTTTATCTTTTAAGTATACAATTAAATTTTCTTTTACAAAAAGTGAAGTAATATCTTGAGCTTCGTTTAAATTTCCTCCTGGATTAGATCTTAAATCAAAAATTAAACCTTTCATTCCTTGTTTTTGTAAATTTTTAATAGCTTTTTCAACTTCGTGTCCAACATTGTTTCCAAATCTGATTAAGCTTACATAACCAATTTTATTTTCAAGCATTTTACTTTCAACCATTTCAAGTTTTATTTTAGATCTTGTCATAGTAACTTTAAATGGCTCTTTTCTTCCGGCTCTTGTAACTTCAACTTCAACTTTTGAATTTTCTTTTCCTTTTAGTAATTTTACTGTTTCATTTGCAGTAAGTGGTAAAATATCCTTTCCATCAACTTTTGTAATTTTGTCTTTTGGTTTCATTCCAACTTTTTCAGCGGGACTTCCGATAAATGGATCGACAACTTCTAGTGGTTCTCCTTTTTTCTTGCTGATAGTCATACCAACTCCGACATATTCACCATCCATATCTTCAGAGAAATCTTTTAAATCATCAGGTGATAAATATTCAGAATAAGGGTCATTTAATTTTCCAATAATTCCTGAAACCGCTCCTTCATAAAGTTCTTTTTTGCTCGGTGTGGCTTCTTTTCCCACAAATCTTTTTTCGACGATGTTTATAACATCGACAATTCTGTTAATTTCTGTTTGATCTTTTGAAACACTTGCATCATTTGCTCTGTCTATTCGACCTGTTTTAATTGCAGTAGCAGCTGCTAAGGGCAAACTGACAAGTGCCACTCCCAAAATAACTTTTAATATTTTGTTTTTTTTCATTTTTCCTCCTAAATTTTTTATCAAAAAAGTTAAATTTTATAAAGTTAATTAGTATAATTTTTTAAATATATTAAAAATTCTTTATTTCCTTTTGTTCCTTTTATCGGTGAGTCTTCGACCCCGACTAATTTGTAGCCACATTCTTTAGAAAAGGAAATTATTTTTTTTATTGCTTCATCGTGATATTCTTCATTTTCTACAACACCATTTTTTCCAATTTTTTCTCTTCCCACCTCAAACTGTGGTTTTATAAGCATAATAATTTTTCCATCTTGTGAAAGAAACTTTTTAAAATACGGTATGACTTTTGTAAGAGAAATAAATGATACATCAATTACAATAAAATCAACTTTTTTATAATTTAAGTCGCTTTCTTTTAAATCTTTTATGTGCATTTGCTCCATCGAAACGACTTTTTTGTTATTTCTAAGTTTCCAATCCAGTTGATTTTTTCCAACATCCACGCTAAATACTTGTTTTGCACCATTTTGCAGAGAACAGTCAGTAAATCCTCCAGTTGAAGCGCCGATGTCCAAAACGGTTTTCTCATTAAAGTTTAAATTCCATATTTTTATAGCTTTTTCCAATTTTAATCCGCCACGACTTACATATTGAAGTTTATCTTTAATTCTTATGTTTAATTCCTCAGAGTCTTTAAACATTGTTCCGGCTTTTGTTATACTTTGCTCGTTGACGATGACATTTCCTGCCATGATCTCTCTTTTGGCTTTTTCTCTTGTTTCAAAAAAATTTTTTTCTATAAGCAATAAATCCAGTCTTTTCTTCATTTTTATCCCTTTTTTCAAAGATTGTTTTACTAAAAATAAAATATTTGAGACAATAATCATTATTATGATAAAATATTTTCCTTAATTTTATATTTATTTTATATTATTGTAAGATTATTGAAAATTCTGAAAAATTTTGTGTAAAATGAGCACAAAAAATATTTTAAAATTTCTAGCTAATTAAAGCATTATAACATATTTTTATATTTTTTTGAAGTTTTTTGAAAAAATTTGAATTAAATAAAAAAAATTGTTATAATTGAATTAAGAAAAATAATTATATAATATTAGAAATTTAGGAGGAAAAATGTTATCAGTTATTTTGGCAGCTGGAAAAGGAACGCGAATGAAATCTTCAATTCCGAAAGTTTTGCACAAAGTAAACGGTAAACCAATGTTAAAATTGGTTACTGAAGTGATTGAAAATGTAGGAATTACAAAAAATATCTTTATTTTGGGACACAAAAAAGAAGTTGTGCTTAAGGAGATGAACGATATAGAATATGTAACTCAAGAAGAACAGCTTGGAACAGGACACGCAATCTTAATAGCAAAAGATAAAATTGAAAAATACAAGGAAGATGTTTTAATAACTTGTGGTGATACGCCACTATTAAAAGAAGAAACACTAAAAAATTTGAAAAAGGCGTTTGAAGACAAACAATTGGATTGTATCGTTCTTTCGTGTAAAGTAAAAAATCCATTTGGCTATGGAAGAATTATTAAAAAAAATGGAAAAATTACAGATATTGTGGAAGAAAAAGAAGCTACAAGTGAAGAAAAATTAATAGATGAAATAAATACAGGAGTCTATATTTTCAAATATGAAAGTTTAATTTATGCAATTCAAAAAATTGATAATAATAATTCTAAAGGTGAATATTATTTGACAGATGCTATAAAAATCTTGACAAGTGAAAACTATAAGGTGGACAGCTATCAAATAGACGATGAAAGTGAAATATTGGGAGTGAATTCAAAAGTTCAACTTGCACAAGCAAATGAAATTTTAAAAATGAGAAAAAATACTAGCTTAATGAATAGTGGGGTAATCTTGATTGATCCTAAAACAACATATATTGAGCAGGAAGTAAAAATAGACGAAGATACTGTAATTTATCCAAATGTTGTAATTCAGGGAAATACAAAAATTGGGAAAAATTGTGAGATTTTGTCAAATACAAGAATTGAAAACTCTGTTATTGGAGATCATGTGAGAATTGAAAGTTCGGTTATTGAAAGCGCAGTAGTTGAAAATAGTGCGACAATTGGGCCTTTTGCACATTTAAGACCAAAAGCGCACTTAAAAGAAACAGTTCATGTCGGGAATTTTGTTGAAATTAAAAATGCGACGCTTGAAAAAGGAGTAAAATCTGGGCATTTGACTTATATTGGAGATGCACAGGTTGGGGAAGATACAAATATCGGTGCTGGAACAATAACTTGCAATTACGATGGAAAGAATAAACATAAAACAGTGATTGGAAAGGGTTCATTTGTTGGAAGTAATTCAATAATTGTAGCACCAGTGAAAATAGGAAACGAAGCATTTACAGCAGCTGGATCGGTAATTACAGAAGATGTTCCAAATAAAGCTTTGGCATTTGGGAGAGCAAGACAAGTTAACAAAGAAAAAAAATAATTTTATCAGCGAAAGAAGGTAATAAAAAATGATTTCATTATCATCGAAAGACAAAGAAAGAATGAGGATATTTGCAGGTTCTTCAAGTAAAAAATTAGCCGAAAAAATTGCAAATTATTTAGATATGGAACTAGCCTCAATTCAAATAGTAAAATTTGCGGACGGAGAAACATTTGTAAAATCAAATGAAAGTGTGAGAGGTTGTAAAGTATTTGTTGTACAGTCGACTTCAAAACCAGTAAATGAAAGCTTAATGGAACTTTTAATATTTATTGATGCGCTAAAAAGAGCTTCAGCAAAAGAAATTATAGCAGTTATGCCTTATTATGGATACGCAAGGCAAGATAGAAAAGCAAGTCCCAGAGAGCCGATTACATCAAAATTAGTTGCAAATTTATTGACAGTTGCAGGAGCAACAAGAGTTATTACAATGGATTTGCACGCAAGACAAATCCAGGGATTCTTTGATATTCCAGTGGACCATATGGCAGCACTTCCAATTTTAGCAAAACATTTTATAAAATATGGATTTAGTCCAGAAGACACAGTTGTTGTATCACCTGATGTAGGTGGCGTAAAAAGAGCAAGAGGCCTTGCGAATTGGCTGCATACTCCACTTGCAATAATTGATAAAAGAAGAGCAAAAGCAAATGTATCAGAAGTTATGAACATAATTGGGGATGTAAAAGGTAAAAAAGCAATTTTAATCGACGATATGATTGATACAGCTGGAACAATTTGCAATGCAGCTCAAGCATTAATAGATAAAGGAGCGACAGAAGTTTACGGATGTGCGACACATGCAGTGTTTTCAGGGCCTGCTGTTGAAAGGTTAAAAGATTCGGCGTTTACAGAAGTTGTCATAACAGATAGCATAGAATTGCCTGAAGACAAAAAATTTGATAAATTAAGAATACTTACAACGAGTAAAATGTTTGCAGAAACAATAAAAAGAATAGCAACAAGTGAAGCAATCAGTGATTTGTTTGAAATGCCGGCAACATCTACGGAACAAAAATAAATTATGGGAAAAAATAAAAGAAGAAGCGCTACTGTAAAAGAGGCTGTAAGAGTGATAAAAAATGGAGGAGTTGTCATATTCCCAACGGATACAGTCTATGGAATTGGAACTCTTCCGCAAAAAGAATCTGTTGCAAAAATTTACAAAATAAAAAAAAGAGATTATAGTAAAAAAATAATTGCGTTGATAAGTGATATAAAAGTATTAAAAAATTTAGTACAAGAGTCTTGTGAAAATATGTCAAAAATAAATAAAGTATTGGAAAAATACTGGCCTGGAGAGTTGACGGTAATTTTTCGTGCAAATAGAGATTTTACAAAAAAATTTGATGTGCAAATGACAACTATTGGTATAAGAATTCCTAAAAATAAATTGGTTTTGGAATTAATTGAAAAGTCTGGAGGAGTTTTACTTACAACGAGTGCTAA
Source organism: Leptotrichia sp. oral taxon 847 (assembly GCF_001553645.1). Classification (NCBI taxonomy): domain Bacteria; kingdom Fusobacteriati; phylum Fusobacteriota; class Fusobacteriia; order Fusobacteriales; family Leptotrichiaceae; genus Leptotrichia; species Leptotrichia sp. oral taxon 847. The sequence continues at coordinate 1,373,916 of NZ_CP014231.1, forward strand.
TATTTCTGGAAAAAATTCTGTTTCCAAGATTAAAAATTTGGATTTTGAAATACAAGAAAAATCGGATGCAGTAATTTTTGATGAAAAAAATGAAAATTTGACAGGAAAACCATCAACAATTGTGAAATACGAAAACGGGAAATTAACTTTGCTGCGGCAAGGAAATATTTTATTTGAAGAAATAGAAAAAAATTTAGATTAATAAATTGAAAATTAAAATTTTAATAAAAGGAGAATATATGGCAAAAGTAGTGAATCCTAATTCTGTAAGCAATATGGATTTGATAAATCAAAAAGCACAAGCTAAAATGCAGCAATTAGTTCAAAAAATTGGAAAAGGGAAAAGAAGAGTGACAGTAACTTTTTCAAAAATGTCAAGAGGTTATGTTGCAAAAATGATTGAGGAAATGAAAAAAGCAATGGCACAATATGAAAGACAATTACCAAATCTTTTTAGTTTTTTTAATTATTTGGAAAAAGAGGTGAGAATTACAAAAGAAAATAAAAAAGAAAAAACAAAAGATGTAAAATTTTCGTATGAGGAAATAGATTTTTTTAAGTTGCAGCTAAATGAGACAATAAAAGGGATTGACACGCAAGTTGCAACATTAAAATGGTACAATTTAATAAAAAAAGGGTTATTTAAGACGCTAAAAAAGCAGACTGAAACTGTTTTAGAAGAAGTTAAAAACGGAAAAACAATTAAGAAAAAATAAAAAAAGAAACATAATAAAATAAAAGGGTTTGGGGGAACTTTATGGAAAACAAAAATAACATCATTTCAAAAAATGTTATTTCATATGTAAATGAAATTTTAAAGACAGGAATTTTTGAAAATGCAAGTGATATACACATAAAATATGACAACATTGAGGGAATGGAAATAAAATACCGAAAAGATGGTTATCTTACAGAAAATTCAAATTTATACAAAAATATAAACAAAAATTTATTGGAAAAAAATATTGTGGAAATAATTTCCAGAATAAAAATATTGTCGCAAATGAATGTCGCTGAAAAAAGAAAGCCGCAGGATGGAAGTTTTTCAATTTCACTAAAAGATAGAAGATTTGATATAAGAGCAGCGTATATGCCGACTTTTTATGGAGAAAGTATCGTGCTTAGAATTTTGGAAAATTATTTGGATGATGTAAAATTGGAAACGCTTGGATTTCTTGAAGAGAGTATAAAATTAGTAAAAAAAATTCTATCAAGAAAACATGGCCTTATTTTAGTGAGTGGTCCAACTGGTTCTGGAAAATCGACTACACTTCAATCAATGATAAATAAAATCAATGATGGAAAAAGAAAAATAATAACTGTGGAAGATCCCGTGGAAATTAAAATTAATGGAATAGTGCAAGTTCAAATAAACAACGAAATAGGCGTAACTTTTTCAGAAGTTTTAAAGGCAACATTGAGAAATGACCCAGATGTCATAGTTATCTCAGAAATTCGGGACGAAGTGACGGCAGAAATTGCAGTAAGAGCTGCGCTAACTGGTCATTTAGTCATTTCAACAATTCATACAAATGACGCTGTTTCAACAATTGTGAGATTAGTGGATATGGGAATTCCCAAATACTTAATTTTAGATTCTTTGATAGGAGTAGTGGGTCAGAGATTAGTGCAAAAAAAATGTCAAAAATGCGGTGGATTAGGGTGTACGGGATGCAGCAATGGTTATAGTGGACGAATTTCAATAAATGAAGTACTTTTGATAAATGAAAGAGTCAAAGACATTTTAAAAAATAACAATTTAGGAATTGAATGCAAAAATAAGTTAAAAGAATTAAATGATAAATTTGAAAAATGTTTTATAGATTTTTATGAAGATATAAAAAATAAAATTGAAAAAAATTTAATTTTTGAAACAGATAATGTAGATATTTTATTTTAAAAAAATCAATAAAAAATAACCTTGAAATTTATTTTTGAGGTTATTTATTTTTGAGAAAAAATAGTTAAGGGAAATATATGGAAACGGTTTTAATAACAGGAGCAAGTAGCGGAATTGGCTATGAGTTGGCAAAAATTTATGCAAAAAATAATTACAATTTAGTTTTAGTTGCCAGAAGAATTGAAAAATTGAAGCAATTAAAGCGTGAAATAAAAAAAAGTAATTCCAAAATTCAAATAAAAATTATAGAAATGGATCTTTCTGAAAGCAAAGCACCAAAAAAATTGTTTTTTTTATTGGAAAATGACAATATAGAGATAGACATATTAATAAATAATGCGGGAATAGGGGTGTATGGAAATTTTTTAGAATTGTCGCACAAGGAAATGGAAAAGATAGAAAAAATGTTAAATTTAAACATAATAGCAGTTGTAAAACTTACAAAAATATTTTTAAACAAGATGAAGAAACAAAAAAGAGGTACAATTTTAAATGTTGCGTCAACAGCGGCATTTCAACCAGCAGGGCCGTTAATGGCAACTTATTATGCAAGTAAAAGTTTTATGTTATCTTTTAGTGAAGGAATTAGGTATGAATTAAAAAATACAAATATAAAAATTTCCACACTTTGTCCAGGACCAACAATTACGGAATTTGAAAAAATGTCAAAAACAAAGAAATTCACAGATAAAATAAAAATGATGTCAGCTGAAAAAGTTGCAAAAATAGCTTTTAATGGCTTAAAAAAAGGTAAAAAAATCATAATTCCAGGATATTTAAACAAAGTTTCAGTTTTAACGAGTAAAGTATTTCCAAGGGAATTATTGTTAAAAATCATAAAAAAAATTCAACAAAATAAATAAATTTTTAAACAGAAAATAATTAAAATAGAAAAACCATTTATAAAAACGATGTATTTCTATAAAAAAACCAAAAAATAAGAAAAAAGTAGTTGACAAGGAAAAAAATCTTTGATATAATATATTTCGTCGATACAAAAAGTGTCGCAAAAGGACAATGAAAAAGAAGAAGAATTTAAGTGTGATAGATTAAAAAATATGTAAGGTGAAATTTAATATATTGTTGAATGAAGAGTTTGATCCTGGCTCAGGATGAACGCTGACAGAATGCTTAACACATGCAAGTCTATGGGGAAACGGTGCTTGCACCGCGTTAACCATGGCGGACGGGTGAGTAACGCGTAAAGAACTTGCCGGATGGTCCGGGATAACAGTCGGAAACGACTGATAATACCAGATATTATGAGCCTGCCGCATAGCCGGCTCATGAAAAGCAATGCCATCCGAGAGCTTTGCGTCCTATTAGCTTGTTGGTAAGGTAACGGCTTACCAAGGCTATGATAGGTAGCCGGCCTGAGAGGGTGGACGGCCACAAGGGGACTGAGATACGGCCCTTACTCCTACGGGAGGCAGCAGTGGGGAATATTGGACAATGGGGGCAACCCTGATCCAGCAATTCTGTGTGCACGATGAAGGTCTTCGGATCGTAAAGTGCTTTCAGCAGGGACGAAGTCCTGACTGTACCTGCTAAAGAAGCGACGGCTAAATACGTGCCAGCAGCCGCGGTAATACGTATGTCGCAAGCGTTATCCGGAATTATTGGGCATAAAGGGCATCTAGGCGGCTTTGCAAGTCCGAGGTGAAAACTATTGGCTCAACCAATAGCTTGCCTTGGAAACTGCTTTGCTAGAGTATTGGAGAGGTGGACGGAACTGCACGAGTAGAGGTGAAATTCGTAGATATGTGCAGGAATGCCGATGATGAAGATAGTTCACTGGACGATAACTGACGCTCAAGTGCGAAAGCTAGGGGAGCAAACAGGATTAGATACCCTGGTAGTCCTAGCTGTAAACGATGATTACTGGGTGTGGGCATGAAGAGTGTCCGTGCCGAAGTTAATGCGATAAGTAATCCGCCTGGGGAGTACGGCCGCAAGGCTGAAACTCAAAGGAATTGACGGGGACCCGCACAAGCGGTGGAGCATGTGGTTTAATTCGACGCAACGCGAGGAACCTTACCAGATCTTGACATCCTCGGTAGGTGATAGCAATATCACCGTGCCCTCGGGAACCGAGTGACAGGTGGTGCATGGCTGTCGACAGCTCGTGTCGTGAGATGTTGGGTTAAGTCCCGCAACGAGCGCAACCCCTATCGCTAGTTGCCATCATTAAGTTGGGGACTCTAGCGAGACTGCCTGCGAAGAGCAGGAGGAAGGTGGGGATGACGTCAAGTCATCATGCCCCTTATGATCTGGGCTACACACGTGCTACAATGGCTGGTACAGAGAGACGCAATGCAGCAATGCCTAGCTAACCTCTAAAGCCAGTCCAAGTTCGGATTGAAGTCTGCAACTCGACTTCATGAAGTTGGAATCGCTAGTAATCGCAGATCAGCAATGCTGCGGTGAATACGTTCTCGGGTCTTGTACACACCGCCCGTCACACCACGAGAGTTGTCTGCACCTGAAGCTGCCGGTCTAACCTTTCGGAAGAAGGCATCTAAGGTGTGAACAGTGATTGGGGTGAAGTCGTAACAAGGTATCCGTACCGGAAGGTGCGGATGGATCACCTCCTTTCTAAGGAGTTTGTTTATACACTTTCTTCTTCTTTTAGATTTTGGGCGTGTAGCTCAGGTGGTTAGAGCACTGTGCTGATAACGCAGGGGTCGCTGGTTCGAGTCCAGCCATGCCCACCATTCTTTGTATGGGGATATAGCTCAGTTGGGAGAGCGCTGCCCTTGCAAGGCAGAGGTCAGCGGTTCGAACCCGCTTATCTCCACCAATTCAAGGACAATGGGAAATGAATAGTAGGTAAAAGATTACAACAAAATAGTTTATTCTGTTAATAAAAAAAGCTAATTAAGAGCACACGGAGGATGCCTAGGTAATAACAGCCGATGAAGGACGCGATAAGCTGCGATAAGTCAGGTCGAGATGCACATAATCAATGACACCTGAATTTCCGAATGGGGTAACCTGCATACCCAGATGGTATGCGCGAAAGCGGTAAGCCTGTGAACTGAAACATCTAAGTAACAGGAGGAAAAGAAAGTAAAAACGATTCCCTCAGTAGCGGCGAGCGAACGGGGATAAGCCTAAACCGTACCGGTGCCAAGCTGGCAGCGTTGCCGGTACGGGGTCGTGGGATTTCATCCGACTTATGCCATAATGTCTAAGTAGCATAGCAGTAAGAAGAATCAGATGGGAAGCTGAACCATAGAAGGTGATAGTCCTGTATGTCGTATATGCTGTACTATGATTTGAAACTCCCGAGTAGCGTCAAGCACGAGGAATTTGGCGTGAATCTGCGTGGACCATATCACGTAAGGCTAAATACTGTTATTGACCGATAGTGAAGAGTACCGTGAGGGAAAGGTGAAAAGAACCCTGTGCAAGGGAGTGAAATAGAATTTGAAACCGTGTGCTTACAAACGGTAGGAGCACTTTATGTGTGACTGCGTGGATTTTGGTTAATCATCCTGCGAGTTATGATCAGTGGCAAGGTTAATTAATGAAGCCGAAGGGAAACCAAGTCTTAATAGGGCGATTTAGTCGCTGGTCATAGACGCGAAACCTAGTGATCTAGGCCTGTCCAGGCTGAAGCTGAGGTAAGACTCAGTGGAGGGCCGAACTCACCGCCGTTGAAAAGTTGGGAGATGAGATAGGTCTAGGGGTGAAAAGCCAATCGAACTAGGAAATAGCCCGTTCTCTCCGAAATGCATTTAGGTGCAGCCTGAATTTTAGATATGTGGGGGTAGAGCACTGTATGATCTAGGGGGCATATTGCTTACCGAAATCAAGCAAACTACGAATACCATTTATTACTAATTCGGAGTGAGTCCATGGATGATAAGGTCCATGGACAAAAGGGAAACAGCCCAGACCACCAGCTAAGGTCCCTAATTATGTCTAAGTGGGAAAGGAGGTGGATATTCACAGACAACCAGGAGGTTGGCTTAGAAGCAGCCACTCCTTAAAAGAGTGCGTAATAGCTCACTGGTCGAGAGTATCTGCGCCGAAGATGTAACGGGGCTAAAGACATAAACCGAAGCTGTGGAAGCGGCTTTGCCGCTTGGTAGGAGAGCGTTCTGTAGGTCTACGAAGGCTGGCCGTAAGGCCTGCTGGAGACATCAGAAGTGAGAATGCAGGAATGAGTAGCGAGAAGGAGGGCGAGAATCCCTCCGGCCGGAAGTCCAAGGTTTCCGGGGGAAGGTTCGTCCGCCCCGGGGAAGTCGGGACCTAAGCGTAAGCAGAGATGTGATTGCGAATGGTAAATAGGTTAATATTCCTATACCACTGTCAGTCGTCTGAGTGATGGAGTGACGCAGTAAGGTATGTGAGAAGGCTGTCGGAATAGCCTTTCTAAAGGCCTAGCCTGGGCACGCAGGTAAATCCGCGTGCCTATAGGTGAGACCCTACGGGTAAGTGCTTTTGCATAAGTCACAAATCCTACACTGCCTAGAAAAACTTCTAACAAGACTCGTCAGTGCCCGTACCCTAAACCGACACAGGTGGACAGAGTGAGAAACTTAAGGCCGACAGGATAACTCTAGCTAAGGAACTCTGCAAAATAGCCCCGTAACTTCGGGAGAAGGGGTGCCTGATATACCTAAGTGGAGAAACACCTCAAGGGGAAACAGGCCGCAGTGAAGAGTCTCAAGCAACTGTTTACCAAAAACACAGGTCTATGCTAAGCTGTAAGGCGACGTATATGGGCTGACACCTGCCCAGTGCCGGAAGGTTAAGAGGAGGAGTGAGAGCTCCAATTTGAAGCCCCGGTGAACGGCGGCCGTAACTATAACGGTCCTAAGGTAGCGAAATTCCTTGTCGGGTAAGTTCCGACCTGCACGAATGGTGAAATGATTTGAGAGCTGTCTTGGCTGGAGACCTGGTGAAGTTGTAATGTCGGTGAAGATACCGACTACCTGCAGTAGGACGGAAAGACCCCGTGGAGCTTTACTGTAGCTTGGCATTGGGTTTTGACAATGTGTGTATAGGATAGTTGGGAGACTTCGAAGTTAAGGCGTCAGTCTTTTCTGAGTCACTGTTGGAATACCAACCATATGTTGTCGGAATTCTAATCCTTTCCCGGAGACAGTGCTAGGTGGGCAGTTTGACTGGGGCGGTCGCCTCCAAAAGAGTAACGGAGGCGTTCAAAGGTTCCCTCAGGCTGGATGGAAATCAGCCTTCGAGTGCAAACGCATAAGGGAGCTTGACTGCAAGACCGACGGGTCGAGCAGGTACGAAAGTAGGAGTTAGTGATCCGGCGGTCCCTAATGGAAGGGCCGTCGCTCAACGGATAAAAGCTACCCCGGGGATAACAGGCTGATACTTCCCAAGAGTCCATATCGACGGAAGTGTTTGGCACCTCGATGTCGGCTCGTCTCATCCTGGGGCTGGAGAAGGTCCCAAGGGTTGGGCTGTTCGCCCATTAAAGAGGCACGCGAGCTGGGTTCAGAACGTCGTGAGACAGTTCGGTCCCTATCCACTGCAGGCGCTGGAATACTGAAAAGTTCTGTCCTTAGTACGAGAGGACCGGGATGGACAAACCTCTGATGTATCAGTTGTCACGCCAGTGGCACGGCTGAGTAGTCACGTTTGGTTAGGATAATCGCTGAAAGCATCTAAGCGAGAAACCCCCTTTAAGATGAGTATTCCCAGTATCCACATAGACTATGTGGTCGATAGGCTGGAGATGTAAGCGCAGCAATGCGTTCAGTTGACCAGTACTAATATTACTTAAGCTTTTTTTATCTTTTACTCCTACTATTTATTTCTCATTGCCTTTTTTCAATACCCTTTATATTCTGTTTGGTGACTATTGCAACAGGGATACACCCGGTCTACATTTCGAACCCGGAAGTTAAGTCTGTTTACGCCTACGATACTTAGTGTTTACTAGGAAAAATAGGTAATTGCCAAACTTTTTCTTTTTTGCGTCTCCGTAGCTCAGCTGGTTAGAGCATCTGACTGTTAATCAGAGGGCCGTTGGTTCAAGTCCAACCGGGGACGCCACTTTTTTTTAAATAAAAAAATACCAACTCTTAATTCCTTATTTCTAAGTTTAAATATATTTTAGAATCGGTATCTTTGGATTTTGTAATGCCTTTTTTTATTTGAAAACTTCTCCAGCTTCTTTGTACCATAGAACTAAATCTAGTTCGTCCATATTTATTTTACAAAATTTCGAATAATTTCTCATTTTTTCTTCTATTTCGTAATATTTTTTTTCAGTTATCGTTTTTGGAATACTATCAATAACATTTAATTCATTTAAATTTCTTAATATATGTCTATCTAAAATAGCTATGTTTTCTCCAAATCCAAGATTTCTTAGAACATGGCTTGCTTCTTTTAATCCCATTCCCTTTATGTTTTTTAAAATCCATTTTCTTTTTTCAAAAGTGTCATTTATTTCAGATAATATTTTTTTTGGCTGAAGTTTTTCACCTCTTGTCATTAAATTTCTTAGTTCTATTAAGTACTTGGCTTTGTTGTTTTTGAACCTTACAATATTTAAGTAATGTACTATTTCTGTGGCGTTTCCTGTATATAAAAGATTATTTTCAACAAGAGTTGTGATTGCACTCCAGGCGTTTTTTGCCTTGGATTGAGGAGTTAAGATACAAAATGCTATTTCTGCAAAAATTTCTTTTTCTGATTTATTCCACGCCTCTTTATAACCTTTGATTGCCTTTTTTATTTCAGGTTTAATAGTTTTATAAATTTTTAAAATTTTTTCATTTTTTTCTTTGTTTATAGATTTTTCAAAATCATTTTCAGTCGTTTGTTTCAAGGTTCCTCCTAAAATTTATGAATTTAGATAAAAGTTACATATTTCATCAATAGTTTCGTTAGTTTCTTTTAATGGTGCTAAAATCCAGTCGTGACACATATTTTTTCCAACCTTTACTTTGACAGTCGTTCCAGTTGAAGTTTTCAATTTATCATTTAGTTTTAGACAATCTGGATAAAAAATTTCATTTGTGCCAAAAATTAGAAAAATATCTTTTAAATTGTCCATATTTCCATATATCGGCGAAATTAACGGGTCTTGAGTATTCAAATTTCCTGCAAATTGTTTTCCCGTCGTTATTAAACCATTTAATGGTAGAAGCGGGTCTTTCTCTTCAAAATTTTTAATTTCACTATTTGTCATAGAAACGTCAACCCAAGGGGACATCAATACTGTTTTTTTGGGAAAAGGGACGTCATTTCTATTTTTTAGTTGCTGTAAAAAAGATAGTGCTAGTCCTCCACCAGAAGAATCTCCAAATAAAAAAAATTCGTCATTTTTATATTTTGAAGTAATTTTTTTGTATGTTTTTGATAAAATTTTATGTGCTTTTTGAATGTCATTTTCAGGCGCCAAGGGATAGTCAATAAATGTGACTTTTAAATTATACTTTTTTGCCATTTTTTCAATAATAATTTTATGTCCTTTGACGGCTTTCATCACATATGCTCCGCCGTGTAAAAATATAACGTGTTTATTTTTAGTATTATTTTTAAAAATTGTCAGTACTTGAAATCCGTCAATAAATTGTTCTTTTATATTCAGAGTTTTATCAAAAAATTTTTTATTTAAAAAATCAGTATTTCTTTTTGGATTTAAAAAATCTTTTTCTTTATATTTTTTAACATTTACTAATTTTGCAACAGGTACTGCAATATCTGATAATATACTCATTTAAAGTTTTTTTTATATCCTTTCTTAGTTTATAACTTTGTTTATTATAACATTTTTATAAGTTTATTTGTACTAAAAATTATTATTTTTATTTTTTGAAAATTTTATACTTTGAAAAATAAAAGAAGTTTGGTAAAATATTAATATGTAGTTTTATGTTTAATAATGATAATTTTTGTAATAATTAAATTGAAAAAAGAGGGTGTTTTTAAATGCTAAGCAAAAATAAACGATTAGAAGCGATAACGAAAATAGTTGAGAAAAAGGGAACGGTGAGAGTTTCGGAGATAGTTACGAGCTTAAATGTTTCCGATATGACTGTGAGGCGTGATTTTACTGAATTGGAGGAATTGGGAATATTAAAAAGGACACATGGGGGAGCTAAGAGTAAAAATACATTTCAGTATAAGGAGTTGTCGCATGAGGATAAATATGTCTTAAATATAGAAAAAAAGAGAGAAATAGCTCTAAAAGCTGTAAAATTGTTAGGAGAAGGAGATACAATTTTTTTAGGTCCTGGAACAACGGTTGAATTAATGGCAAAAGAAATCAGTCTTAAGTCGCTTAGAGTTTTGACAAATTGTTTACCTATCTTTGAAATTTTGTCTGAAAAAAAAAGTGAGACTTTCAATGTGTTTCTTGTCGGAGGAGAGTTTAGAAAAATAACGAAGTCGTTTGTGGGAGAAATAGCAAATATGACGCTAAAAAATATGAATTTTAATAAAATGTTTTTTAGCTGCAATGCAATAAAAGAAAACGATATCATGACATCTACATTCGAAGAAAGTTACACACAAGAAATAGTTTTAAATAATTCAGAAGAAAAATATTTACTTGCGGATGATTCAAAAATTGAAAAAGTAGATTTTATCAACTTTTACACATTGGATAAATTGACAGGAATCGTAATAAATAATACCGAAAAAGAAATATTAAATAAAATTGAGAAATACGTAAATTTAGTTATTTAACAAAAATTAAAAAAATACAACTGTACCAAAAAACTTAAAAGTTTGGAGGTACTTTTTTTATATCAAATCTTAAATTCAAATCAATAAGGTGAACTACTCCCGCTTTTAAAAGCGGGAGCTTCTTGGGAAGTATCTGCTTTTGCTAGCCAAATATATTTACCAAGCTCTTCGGGCAGTCCCTGCCCTGTTTTTTTTATTTTCCTAATATTCCAACATCAATTTTCCAATGTTTTTTATATTCAGTGCCGCATTGTAATCTCTATCAATCTCAATTCCACAGCACTCACATTTATAACTTCTTTCTGATAATTTCAATTTTTCTTTAACGTTTCCACATTTACTACAAGTTTTCGATGACGGAAACCACTTATCTATCTTCAAAAATTGTTTCCCTAAAAACATTAACTTATATTCAAGCATCCTCAAAAACATTCCCCATCCATTATCTCCTACACTTTTCCCAAAATTTAATGCCTGACTCATCCCTTTCATATTCAAATCCTCAACAACCACAGCATTATACGTTTCAGACAATTTTTTTGATAATTTATGTAAAAAATCTTTTCGACAATTTTTGATATACTCATGTAGTTTTGATATTTTCTCTTTTTGTCTATACCAATTTTTAGAAAATTTTACTTTTCTCGATAATGATTTTTGTAATTTTTTCAATTTTTTCTCCAACATCTTAAAATATTTTGGATAATCAGCTCTTTGGTTTTCAGAACTGACAAATAATTCAGACATTGAAAAATCAAGTCCAATCACTTTATCATTACTTGGATTTTTTTGGATTTCTTTTTCAAATTCCGTCAAAATAGAAACATAGTAATTTCCATTACTGTTTGTTAGTGTTACCGACTTTATTCTATAATTCTTTGGTATTTCTCTATGATATTTCAATTTTACTCTTTTCAATTTTGGCAAAACCAAATATTTGTTTTCCTCTATTCGTATCGAATTGTTCACACAATTTGTCGTATAACTTTTAACATTATTCTTTTTAGATTTGAACCTTGGAAACTTTGCTCTCTTCTGGAAAAAATTCGTAAACGAGCGTTTTACATTTAATTGAGCATTTGAAAGTGCCAAACTATCTACTTCTTTCAAAAATTGATTTTCACTTTTCAAACTGGCAGGTGTAATTATTTTATTTTTTCCAGTTTCTTCATAAATTTTATTAGCAGTATACAAAATCGTATTGTAAACAAAACGAACACATCCAAAAGTCTTGTTTATCAATAATTCTTGATCTTTATTTGGATAAATTCTGTATTTGAATGCTAAATTATATTTCATAAAATTACACCTCCTTTTGATTTTGAATATTATTTCTAATTATTTCTTTAGAAATTTTATTATTTATAACGTCTCTTCGATATTTTATACAAAAATTGTATCATGGATGTATCCTTTTTTCAATAAAAAAAAAGCAATTCATCTCCCACTTGTAGAAAGCCTACGACTTCTTGCTATCTTTTTGTTAAAAATATTATTTTATTATCTAAATAGCAACTAAAACTTTGTTTACTTCAAAATAAGCCACTTAAATTATATAGAAAATATTATATAAAAAAATTTGTTTACTAAACAAATAAACAATTTTATGTTTGAAATACGAACAAAAACTATTGTTTTTTGTTTTTTTTGAGGTATACTCAAAAGTAAGAGAACATTAAAATAAAGGAGATGGCTGTGATGAAAGTAATACTAGGTGCTGATGTGGATGGAAGAGAATTAAAAAACTACATTAAAAATTATCTTTTGGAAAATGGTTATGATGTAGTTGATAAGTCAGAAGATAAAGACTTTGTAGATACAACTTGTGCAGTGGCAAAAGAAGTTTTATCAGATGATGAAAATTTAGGAATTGTGTTTGATGCGTATGGTGCGGGAAGTTTTATGGTCGCTACGAAAATAAAAGGAATGATTGCGGCGGAAGTTTCGGATGAAAGATCAGCATATATGACTAGAAGACATAATAATTCTAGAATTATTACAATAGGATCTGAAATTGTTGCAAAAGGACTTGCTAAAAATATCGTAAAAGATTTTTTAAGTGCTCCTTACGACGGAGGAAGACATCAAATTAGAGTGGATATGTTAAATAAGATGTGTTAGTTTATTTAGTTTAAAAATAATAAAAAAATGATGAAGGATGGGAAAAAATATGAAAATTGCAATTGGATGTGATCACATAGTAACCGATGTGAAAATGGCATTATCGGATTTTTTGAAATCAAAAGGTTATGAAGTTTTAGATTGTGGAACTTATGATTTTACAAGAACACATTATCCAATTTATGGTAGAAGAGTTGGAGAAGCTGTAGTAAGTGGAAAAGCTGACTTGGGTGTTTGTATTTGTGGAACAGGAGTTGGAATCAACAATAGTGTAAATAAAGTTCCAGGAATCCGTTCAGCTCTAGTAAGAGATATGACTTCAGCACTTTATGCAAAAGAACATTTGAATGCAAATGTAATTGGATTTGGTGGTGCAATAACTGGAAAATTATTACTATTTGATATTGTGGAAGCCTTTATAAAAGCAAAATACAAAAAAACTGAAGAAAGTGAAAAATTAATTGAAAAAATTAAAGCGGTGGAAACTGTGAATCCGGAACAAAAAAATGAAGATTTCTTTGATGAATTTTTGGAAAAATGGGACAGAGGGGAATATAAAGACTAGAAAAATTTAAAATTTATTTTCAAAATTTTTTGATTGTATAATGAAATTTAAAATCGGACTTAAAAAAAACCTGTTAATTTATAATATTTTCTCTTCTTAAGTTCGATTTTAAGAAAGGAGCTAGTTAAATGATTTTGACGGTAACGATGAATCCGTCTGTGGATATTTCATATCCCTTGGAGAAATTTAATTTAGATACTGTAAATAGAGTAGTTAAAGTTAGCAAAACACCTGGTGGAAAAGGGTTAAATGTTACAAGAGTGCTAAAACAGTTAAATGATGAAGTTGTTGCAACTGGACTTATAGGTGGTGCTTTAGGAACAGATATTCAAAAGAAATTATTAGAAAAAGGGATTAAAAATAATTTTTTTGAAATTTCAGGGGAAACTAGAAATTGTATTGCAATTCTGCACGAGGGAAATCAAACTGAAATTTTAGAAAAAGGACCGACTATAACAAAATCTGAAAGTGATAATTTTTTGGAGCATTTTGAGAAATTAGTGAAGAGTAAAGAAATTAAAATTATCGCTATTTCAGGAAGTTTACCAGATGGATTGGAAATCAACTATTATTCAAAAATGATTGGAATTTGTGAAAAGTATAAAAAATCAGTTGTATTGGACTGTTCTGGAAAAGCATTGTTAGAAGTTTTAAAAAATAAATATAAACCAAAAGTAATAAAACCTAATACAGAAGAGTTATCACAATTAATTGGAAAAGACGTATCTAAAAATCCAGATGAATTAAAAAAAGTTTTAAAAGATAAATTATTTGAAAAAATTGAGTGGATAATTGTTTCACTTGGAGCAGATGGAGCTTTTGCGAAACGCAATGATAAATTTTATAAAGTAAATGTGCCTAACATAAAAGTTGTAAATCCTGTAGGTTCTGGAGATTCAACTGTTGCAGGAATAACATCGGCAATTTATGAAAATGCAAGTGATGAAAATTTATTGAAGAAGGCTAATACGTTAGGAATGTTAAATGCAATGGAAAAATTGACAGGATTTGTAAATTTGGAAAATTATGACAAATTATTTAATGAAGTAGAAATTTTGGAAATATAATTTCAAAGATAAAAAGCAAATAGAAAAAATATTTATAGAGCAAGGAAGAAAAATCTCTTTGTTAAAAAGTATAAAAAAACGGAGGAAAAAATAATGAAATTATCAGCACAAAAAAGAAAATATTTAGAAAATTTAAGTGATAAAAATGGCTTTATATCGGCACTAGCAATTGATCAAAGAGGTGCCTTGAAAAAAATGATAAATAAAAATCAGGAAAAAGAAGCAACTGCTGAACAGATAAAAGAATTTAAAGTATTAGTTTCAAAACATTTAACAAAATATTCTTCTTCAATCTTGTTAGATCCTGAATATGGATTGGATGCAGCAAAAGCTAGAGATAAAAATGCGGGATTATTGCTGGCTTATGAAAAAACAGGATATGATGCGAATGCAGTTGGAAGATTACCAGACTGCCTTGTTGAATGGTCTGCAAAAAGATTAAAAGAAGAAGGAGCGGATGCAGTAAAATTCTTGTTATACTATGATGTAGACGAATGCGAAGAAATAAATATTCAGAAAAAAGCATATATGGAAAGAGTAGGAGCCGAATGTGTTGCAGAAGACATACCCTTCTTTTTGGAAATTTTAAGTTACGACTGTAAAATTGACGACAACAGTACAGCAGAATATGCGAAAGTAAAACCTAGAAAAGTTATTGAAGCAATGAAAGAATTTTCAAATCCAAGATACAATGTTGATGTTTTAAAAGTAGAAGTTCCTGTAAATATGAAATTTGTAGAAGGATTTGCTGATGGAGAAACTGTTTATACAAAAGAGGAGGCTGCAAATTACTTTAAACTTCAGGAAGAAGCAACATCATTGCCATACATTTATCTAAGTGCTGGAGTAAGTGCGAAACTTTTTCAGGATACATTAAAATTTGCTCACGATTCAGGTGCTAAATTTAACGGAGTATTGTGTGGAAGAGCGACTTGGGCAAATGGTGTGGAAGTGTTTGCTAAGGAAGGCGAAAAGGCGACTGTGGAATGGCTGGACACTGCGGGAAGAAAGAATATTGAAGAACTAAATGAAGTAGTTGAAAAAACAGCAACATCTTGGAAGGAAAAGTAGATTTTAGAAAAATCGAAATAAAAAAAACAAGATAGAAAATAAAAAATATTAAAAGGGAGAGAATTATGACAAAAGAAGATGTAACAATGGTTGGATTTGAAATAGTAGCTTATGCAGGAGATGCAAGATCTAAATTAATGATTGCATTAAATAAAGCTCAAAATGGAGAATTTGAAGAAGCAGAAAATTTAGTAAAAGAAGCTGAAGAATGCTTAGTTGGTGCACATAATGCACAAACAGATATTTTAGCTAAAGAATCAGCTGGAGAAGATTTGGAAATTAGTTTCATTATGGTTCATGGGCAAGACCATTTGATGACAACAATATTATTGAAAGAATTAATGAAACATTTAATAGAATTATATAAAAGAGGAGCGAAGTAATGGAAAAACTGATTGAATTTATAGAAAAAGGAAAACCTTTTTTTGAAAAATTATCTCGGAATATATATTTAAGAGCAATTCGTGATGGTTTTATAGCTGGTATGCCAGTTATATTATTTTCTAGTATTTTTATTTTAGTTGCTTATGTTCCAAATGCTTTTGGATTTTTTTGGCCAAAAAGTATAGAAGCTTTATTAATGAAACCATATAGTTATTCTATGGGAATCTTAGCATTTTTAGTAGCTGGAACAACAGCTAAATCGTTAACAGATTCTGTAAACCGTTCTATGCCAGCAACTAATCAAATTAATTATCTTTCTACGCTTTTAGCCTCAATGGTTGGATTGTTGTTATTAGCAGCAGATCCAACTAAAACTGGAGTTTCAACTGGATTCTTGGGAACAAAAGGACTTTTAACTGCGTTTTTAGCATCATTTATAACTGTAACAATTTATAAGTTTTGTATAAAAAATGAAGTAACTATTAAAATGCCTTCAGAAGTTCCGCCTAATATCTCACAAGTTTTTAAAGATGTAATACCATTTACTTTATCAGTTGTATCACTTTATGTTCTTGATATTCTTGTACGTCATTTTATTGGTACAGGAGTTGCAGAGGCAGTAGGTAAACTTTTTGGACCATTATTTTCAGCAGCTGATGGATATGTAGGAATTACTATTATATTTGGGGCTTTTGCGTTCTTCTGGTTTGTTGGAATTCACGGGCCTTCAATTGTAGAACCAGCTATTGCAGTTGTTACTTATGCTAATATAGATGCAAATTTAAATCTTATGAGAGCTGGACAACATGCGGATAAAATCTTAACTTCAGGAACACAAATGTTTATAGTTACAATGGGAGGAACTGGAGCTACTTTGATAGTACCATTTATGTTTATGTGGATTTGTAAATCTAAGAGAAATAAAGCTATTGGACGTGCTTCTGTTGTACCTACATTCTTTGGTGTAAACGAACCAATTTTATTTGGTGCTCCAATTGTATTAAATCCAGTATTCTTTATACCATTTATCTTTGCACCAATAATAAATGTTTGGATTTTTAAAATATTTATAGATGTACTTGGAATGAACAGCTTTACTGCTAATCTTCCCTGGACAACTCCAGGACCACTGGGAATAATACTGGGAACCAATCTTCAGGTATTATCGTTTATTTTAGCAGCACTTTTAATTGTTGTGGACTTTATTATTTATTATCCATTTATAAAAGTATACGATAAACAAATTCTCGAAGAAGAACGCCTAGGAACTACAAATAACGAATTAAAAGAAAAAGTTGCTGCAAACTTCAACACTGAAAAAGCAGATAATATTCTTGAAAAAGCTGGTGTTGAAAAAACTGCTGCCGTTAAAAATAATATAACAAAAGAAACAAATGTACTTGTACTGTGTGCTGGTGGGGGAACCAGTGGACTTTTAGCAAATGCTTTAAATAAGGCGGCAAAGGAATTTGATGTTCCTATTAAAGCCGCAGCAGGTGGATATGGTGCACATCGTGAAATACTTCCTGAATTTGATTTAGTTATTCTTGCGCCACAAGTTGCATCAAATTTTGAAGATATGAAAGCAGAAACTGATAAGTTAGGAATTAAGTTAGCAAAAACCGAAGGGGCTCAATATATTAGTTTGACCCGTGACGGTAAAGGTGCATTAGACTTTGTGCAAGCACAATTTCAAGATTAATTAATATATTTTAATACTAAGTAATAGTTTTATATAATTATGGAGGTTTAATTATGTCAAAAAAATTACCAGAAGATTTTATTTTTGGAGGAGCAACAGCGGCATATCAGGCTGAAGGTGCAATCAAAATTGATGGGAAGGGACCAGTTGCATGGGATAAATTTTTAGAAGAAAACTATTGGTATACAGCAGAACCTGCGAGTGATTTTTATCATCAATATCCAGTTGATTTGAAACTTTGCGAAGAATTCGATATAAATGGAATAAGAATTTCAATAGCATGGTCAAGAATTTTTCCAAATGGCTATGGAGAAGTAAATCCAAAAGGAGTAGAATTTTATCATAAATTATTTGCAGAATGTAAAAAAAGAAAAGTAGAACCTTTTGTAACTCTTCACCATTTTGATACACCAGAAGTTTTGCACTCCAACGGAGATTTTTTAAATCGTGAAAATATAGAGCACTTTGTAAATTATGCGAAATTCTGTTTTGAAGAATTTAGTGAAGTAAACTATTGGACAACATTTAATGAAATAGGACCTATTGGAGAAGGACAATATCTTGTTGGGAAATTTCCTCCAGGAATAAAATATGATTTTGAAAAATTATTTCAATCACACCACAATATGGTTTTAGCACATGCAAAAGCAGTTAATTTATTTAAGAAAAATGGCTATCACGGAGAAATAGGCATGGTCTGTGCATTACCAACAAAATATCCCTATGATCCAAATAATCCAAAAGATGTGAAAGCGGCAGAACTAGACGACATTATTCATAATAAATTTATTTTGGATGCTACTTTTAATGGTGAATATTCAAAGAATACAATGGAAGGTGTAAATCATATTTTGCAAGTTAATGGCGGAAAATTAGATTTAAGAGAAGAAGACTTTGAAATATTAAAAGCTGCAAAAGATTTGAATGATTTTCTTGGAATAAATTATTATATGAGTGACTGGATGGCTGAATATGATGGTGAAACTGAAATTATTCATAACGCTACTGGAAATAAGGGAAGTTCCAAATATCAGATAAAAGGCGTGGGACAAAGAAAAGCCAATGAAAGTATCCCAAGAACTGACTGGGATTGGATAATTTATCCAAAAGGACTTTACGATCAAATTTTTAGAGTTAAAAAAGATTATCCAAACTATAAAAAAATCTATATCACTGAAAATGGTTTAGGATATAAAGACGTTTTTGAAGACAATACAGTTTATGATGATGCTAGAATTGACTACATAAGACAACATCTGGAAGTAATTTCAGACGCTATAAGAGATGGAGCTAATGTAAAAGGATATTTCTTATGGTCGTTAATGGATGTATTTTCTTGGTCTAATGGCTATGAAAAGAGATATGGATTATTCTATGTTGACTTTGAAACACAAAAACGTTATCCGAAGAAAAGTGCTTATTGGTATAAAAAGGTAGCGGAAACAAAAGAAATTGAATAAAAAAACTGGGGATAGTTTGGGTTATCCCCATTTGTAGTAAAAATTTTTGATTAAATAAATGATTTTTTGCTTTTTTTATTATGCAATATATTCATTACTAAGTTTTTAATCTTTAAAAAGTTCTTACTTTTGCTGTGTTTTTATTCAAAAAATCTTGATAAAATAAAAAAATAAAATATTATAAAATTTTTAAATTAATAGAAAGGAGGGCAAAATGGCTACAATCAGAGAAGTTGCAAAAAAAGCAGGAGTTTCAATAACAACAGTTTCCAGAATATTAAACAATGACGACAGTTTTAATGTGAGTAAAATTACAAAAGAAAAAGTTTTAAAAGTCATAAAACAACTAAATTATGAAAGAAAGAAAAATAAAAATAGAATATCACAGTCAAATATTTCCGTAATAAAGTGTTTTGATGAAAAAATTGAAAACGAAGATCCTTATTTTGTCTCTTTGAAAATAAATTTGGAAAATATGCTAAAGAAAAAAGTTTCAAAAGTGAATTTTTTTGATCTGGAAGAAATTGAAAAATTGATAAAATATAATGAAATATCAAATTTTTCTTTGACAGATGCCGTTATTTTCATTGGAGAAACGAGTAAGGAAAAATTGAAATTTTTTAAAAGTTTAAATGAGAATATTATTTGCGTAGATGTATATGACACGGATAATATCACAGATTATATCAAGTTTGATATGAGAAATTCTGTTGAAATAGTTTTAAATTATAT
Source organism: Leptotrichia sp. oral taxon 847 (assembly GCF_001553645.1). Classification (NCBI taxonomy): domain Bacteria; kingdom Fusobacteriati; phylum Fusobacteriota; class Fusobacteriia; order Fusobacteriales; family Leptotrichiaceae; genus Leptotrichia; species Leptotrichia sp. oral taxon 847. The sequence goes on from NZ_CP014231.1 coordinate 1,393,597, forward strand.
TTTTAAATTAAATCATAAAAAAATTGGACTATTGGTAGGAAGAAATAAAGTCGTAAAAAATTTAGTGGATTTTCGTGAGAAATATTTTAAGGAAATAATGGTAAAAAATGGATTGTATAGAGAGGAATATTTGCAGATTGGGGATTTTTCGATGGAAAGTGGCTATATTATGATGAAAGAAATTTTAAAATTGGAAGATAGACCAACGGCAGTTTTTTGTGGAAATGATTCAATTGCAATGGGAGCATATAAAGCAATTAGAGAAAATAAGTTAAAAATCCCCGAAGACGTATCAATAATAGGATTTAACGATTTGAAATTATCACAATATTCTATTCCGCCTTTGACAACAATAAAAATTGATACAAAATTAATCGCTCAAGAAACGGTAAATTCTTTGATTGAATTATTGGAAGGTAAAAGGGACTATCATAAAAAAGTTTTTTTACCGATTGAATTAATTGAGCGGGAAAGCTGCCAAAGAATATAAATTAAGATTTTTTCCAAAAAATAAAAAAATTATACAGACATAAGAAAATTTAGATTTTTAAAAGCAAATGAAAAATTTGTTATTTAAAATATTTCTAGTCTGTATTTTTATTGTAAGAGTGTAAATTTTTTTGTAAGGCTAAAAAAATTGTATATTACTTAATTTGTGCATATATTTACACAAGATTATGGATATTTTATTTTTAAAATAATTTTATTTTTAGTTATAGTTCATTTGTAAATGATTACCGTTGAAACCGCATATTCTCTGCTATGCGAAATACTTATCTGAATTTTGAGATTTTTTGCAAGTTCCTTTATTTTTCCGTAAAGTGTAACATAGGGTTTTCCCAATTCGTCATTTAAAATTTCAATATCTCTTAGGGAAAAACCGTACACCCCTGTTCCAAATGCTTTAGAAACCGCTTCTTTTGCTGCAAAACGTCCCGCATAACTTGCGTATGGATTTCTTTTTTTTTCGATATATTCAATTTCTTTTTTTGTGTAAACTTTACTTTTGAATAAAGCTATGTTATTTATTGCATTTTTTATTCTCGATATTTCGATAATATCGGTTCCAATTCCATAAATTTCCATATTTTTACCTCAATTTTATTATTTTTTATATTTTAATATTTCTTCAAAAAGTCCGTCTTCCGTGTATCTTTTTGCTTCAATTTGAACATTACAACCTAAATTTTGAATAGTTTTAGTTGTGACGGGACCGATTGAAGCGATAATTTTTTCATTTAATAAATTTTTATTTTTTAAATTTTGCCAAAAATTTTTAAATGTTGAAGAACTTAAAAACATCAAAATATCACTTTTTTTGACATAGTTTTCCACAATTTCTTCTTCATGTTTCACGCCATTTGTATTGTAGACTACGACTTTTTCAAATTTTCTTTCGTATAAATCACCATATTTTTTGGTATTAACTGGCGAAATATTTGAAACTACAAATAAAATTTTGTCGTTTTTAGATGTAAATTTTGTACTTTCATAGGCCAATTTTTCGACTGTGTACTTTTTCGGATAAAAATCTGGAATAATTTTATATTTTTTTATTTCTTCGGCAGTTTTTTCACCGACAACACCAATTTTTACATTCGCCAAAATTCTCATATCTTTTATTTTTTTCATAAATCCAATTACAGAATTTGCGCTGTTAAATAAAATGGCGTCAAAATTTTTTAGATCTGGCAAGTCAAAATCTAAATATTCAATATCAATAAATGGTAGTAAAAGTGCATTTCCGCCAAATTCGTTTATTTTTTGCAAAATATTTTTTTGTTTATTTTTGTTTCTTGTAATTAAAATATTTTTTCCAAACAATTTTTTATTTTCAAACCATTTCATTTTTTCTCGCAGTTTTACAACTTCCCCAATCACAATAATTACAGGAGATTTAACATTATTTTTTCGTACAATTTCACAAATATTTTTTAAATTTCCAATAAATGTCTTTTGTTTAGAAGTCGTCCCATCTTTTATCACGGCAACTGGAGTGTCTTCGGTTTTTCCGTATTTTATAAGACTTTGAGTAATTTTTTCCAAGTTTGAAAGACCCATCAAAAAAATTAGCGTTCCTTTTAATTTTGCAATTTTTGAAAAATCATGCTCTTTCCCATCTTCTCTTGTGTGTCCTGTAAAAATGTGAAAAGAAGTATTAATTCCTCGGTGAGTAACTGGAATTCCAGCGTATTCTGGCACAGCGATTGCAGAAGTAATTCCTGGAATCACTTCAAAATCTATTTTAATATTATTTTTTTTGTTATTTTCCAAAATCGCTTCAATTTCTTCTCCACCACGACCGAAAACAAATGGATCGCCACCTTTTAGACGAAGCACAATTCTAGGTTTACTTTCAGAATTTTGAGTCCCTTTTTCGACAATTTTTTCATTTATCTTTTTTTGCAACTCGCCACCTTCAAAATTTTCTTTTCCCATATAAATGAGTTCGGCATCATTTTTTTTATATTTTAAAATATTTGTATTGACAAGTCTGTCATAAATTATGCAGTCGGCTTTTTCAATAATTTTCTTTAGTTTTAGCGTAATCAATTCTTCGTCGCCACAACCAGCTCCAGCTATAAAAACTTTATTATTTTCCATTTTTATCCCTTTTTATCCTTTCAATTATCCTTTCAAAATTTTTTCATATTTGCTTTTTTATTTTTCGTGCCAGTTCTTGTGCCAATTTTTTCGCATCTTCTTTTTTTCCATAAATTTTGCAGGAAATTCTTTTATTTCCGTTGTAATACATTCCTTTTACCGTAATTTTATCATCTAAAATTTTTGCACAGCAGCCAATCGGAGTGTGGCACCCGCCATCAAATATTTTTGAAAACTCTCTTTCCGCAACACATATTAATTTTGTATTGCGGTCATTTATTTCAAGTAGGAAATTTTTTATAATTTCATCGTCATTTCGACATTCCACACACAAAATAGCCTGTCCGGGAGACGGCATAATTTCATCATCACTAAAATATTGAGTAATTTTATTTTCTAATCCAACTCTTTTTAAACCTGCCGCAGCAAGAACAATCGCATCGTAGTCTTCCGTTTCAAGTTTTTTTAGTCTTGTGTGGATATTTCCTCTTATCCCTTTTACAAGTAAGTCATCTCGTAAATTCAAAATTTCTTTTTTTCGTCTTACACTTCCAGTCCCAATTACAGCGCCTTTTGGCAAATTTTTTAAACTTTTTCCAGTTTTTGAAACTAAGACATCCCTTGAGTCTTCTCTTGCAGGAAAAGAGATATTTATAAGACCTTCTGGAGTTTTTTGCGGCATATCCTTTAATGAATGAACCGCTAGGTCAATTTTTTTTTCTAGCATTTCTTTTTCAATTTCTTTTACGAACAAATCTTTTTGTGTATTAGATTTTATTTTTTCAAAATCCTGCATATTTTTGTCGCCTTTTGTCACAATAACTTTTATTTCAATTTCCAATTTTTTCACATTTTCTTTAAAAATAGATTCAATTTTTTTCTATCATTTTTTAAGAAAAAATCAAATTTTTTTTGCAGCAATTCTTTAATTTTTTCAGCTTGAGCTAATGCCAAAATACTGCCGCGTGTCCCAATAACAATCTTTTTCACATTTTCTCCTTAAATTTTTGAATATTTTTTCTGTTTTTCCAATTTTATTTTTAATTTTTCAAGTTGTTCTTCGATTATATAAAAAAAGTTTTCCACAATTTGTTCCCGCTTTTCCACATTTTGATTATAAAGATCCCAAATGTCATCTAAATTATATAAAAAAACATTTTTAAAAGCTGCAATTTTTTTGTCAATATCTCTAGGAACCGCTAAATCCAAGAAGAAGCGCTCTTTTTCATCACGCAAAATATCTTTTATTCCGCTATATTCCACAATTAAATGTGGCGCAGAAGTTGCGCTAATTATCACATCACTTTTTTTTATAAATTCATATTTTTGGCTAAATTTAGCGGTTCTTATATTGTCATAAACTTTTTTTAATTCTTTCGATTTTTTCTCGCTTCTGTTCGTAACAATCAAATTTTTATGTCCCATTTTATGAAATAAAGTGAGAATTGACTGAGTTAAATCTCCAACTCCAATTATAAAAATAGTTTTGTCTTCAATATTTTTCACTTTTTCTTTTATAAATTTCACTGAAATTGAATCAAGCGACATATTTTTTTCATTAATTTTACTTTTGTTACGAAATTTTTTCCCCGTTTCAATCGCACTGTTAAAAATTATATTTAGTAGTTTAGAAGTTTTTTTATTTTCTAGACATTTGAAAAACGCTTTTTTTATTTGTGCCAAAACTTGATCTTCACCTTTAATAATTGAATCCAATCCACAAATTACATCAAATAAATGAATTAGTGCCTCTTCATTTCTAAAAAAACTCATATTCTGAAAATCAAACTGACTTATAAGATTATTCATCTCAAAATTTTGTTTTGTTTCAAAATATATTTCAATTCTAAGGCAGGTTTCCACAATCACATATCCCAAAAAATCCCCTTTTTCAAAAAAATTTTCAACTATAGTTTTATATTTACTTTTTACAAAATTTTCTCTTTCTTCAATCGACATTTTTTTATAGCTAAAGCTAATTACAAAAAAATTTTGGCAAAAAATACTATTTTGCATCTATTATTTCCTCTCCAAATTTTATAATTTTAAAATTATATATAACAAATAAAGTATAACATTTTACTATACACATATCAATAAAAAATATTTTTTTAGATAGTGTAAAAATTTTAAGTAAAATAATTTGTGATTTCAAGTAAACATTTTATTTTATTTCAAGAAATTAAAAACATTTGGAAAAATAAAAATGTTAAGGTATAATTAAACAAGAGAATTTTAAATTTAAAAGGAAAATTTTTATGGATAAAGAGAAACTAGCGCAAAATATTTTGGAATTTCTTGGAAATAGGGAAAATATTGAAGAAAATACGACTTGTATGACAAGGTTAAGAGTGAAAGTCTTTGATTTGTCAAAAGTGAACGTAAGTGAGTTAAAAAAAGTTGATGAAGTGCTTGGCGTTGTCTGTAATGGAAATTTAGTGCAAATAGTTTTGGGAGCGGGAAAAGTTGATAGAATTGGGAAAAATTTTTCAGAATTGACAAAGCTTTCTTTGAATGAAAGTCGAAACAATGATAACAAAAAAGTTGATACGAAAAATGAAGATATAAAAAAAATATTAATAAAGAATAAAAAAACTTTTGAAAATAATGGAAAATTTCAGTTATTTTTTCAAAAGATAACAAATATATTTGTACCACTACTTCCTGCAATTATTGCGGCTGGACTGCTGCAAGGAGTAACAAATACAATAGATATAATGTCTTTAAATTTTCAGACAATTTGGTGGTATCAGCTGGTAAAGACGATTAGTTGGATAAGTTTTACCTATCTTCCAGTTTTTGTAGGAATTAACGCTACAAAGGAATTCGGAGGAACTGCGATTTTAGGCGGAATTATTGGAGCTTTATTTGTTCAAAATGAAAATATGCCGATTTTAAAAAATATTGGAAATATTGGAAAAGTGATTTTACCAATTGTTAATAAAAATTTTTATGTTGGTGCAGGAGGACTTTTTAGCGCACTATTAGTTGGATTTTTTGTCGCATTTGTTGAAAAAAATGTACGAAAAATTGTGCCAGATATATTATCAAAAATTTTAACTCCTGTGTTGACATTGATTATATGTGGAATACTAGCTATTTTAGTAATTTTGCCACTAGGTGAGATTATCACAAAAATTTTATTTTTATTTTTAAATTTTATTTATAATAAAACAGGGATTATAAGCGGATTTGTTATATCAGCGTGTTTCTTGCCACTGGTATCAATGGGACTTCATCAGGCTCTGATTCCAATATATATTTTATTAAACGACCCATTAGGAGCAACAAAAGGAATAAATTATTTTTTTCCAATTATAATTACCGCTGGTGGTGGTCAAGTTGGAGCGGGAGTTGCACTTTACATAAAGACTAAAAATAAAAAATTGAAAAAAATATTAAAAGATACAATACCTGCTGGCATTTTAGGAATGGGAGAACCTCTGATGTACGGAGTAACACTGCCATTAAAAAAGCCTTTTGTAACAGCGTGTCTTGGTTCAGGCTTTGGAGGAATTGCTGCGGTAATGCTGCATTTGGGAACAATAACTCAGGGAGTTTCAGGACTACTTGCACTTTTAATAGTTATTCCTGGAAGTCAGCTTTTATTTCTTTTAGCTATGTTTTTTGCATATTTGGGAGGATTTGTACTTACATATTTTTGGGGAGTTGACGAAGGAAAGATTTTTGAGATATATGGGGAAGTGAGGAAATAAAATAATGTTTAAATAGAGAAGATTTTGTTTTAATATGTAAAAGAATACTAGACAATCAAAACGAGAGGAGATTTTATAAAAATGTCACAGAAAAAAGAAAAAAAAGGACTTAAAATAGTAACAATCGGAGGTGGTTCCAGTTATACGCCAGAACTGATTGAAGGGTTTATTAAAAGGATAAAAGAATTGCCTGTTACAGAAATTTGGCTTGTGGATATTGAGGAAGGGAGAGAAAAACTGGAAATAGTCGGAAGTTTGGCTAAAAGAATGGTTAAAAAAGCGGGGATTGACTGCGAGGTTCATCTGACTTTGGATAGAAGAAAAGCTATAAAAGATGCGGATTTTGTGACAACACAATTTCGTGTGGGACAACTTGCTGCTAGAATTAAAGACGAAAGAATTCCTTTTGAAAACGGTCTTCTGGGGCAGGAAACAAATGGAGCAGGAGGAATGTTTAAAGCGTTTCGGACAATTCCTGTGATACTTGATATTGTTAGCGATATTAAAGAATTAGCGCCAAATGCATGGCTTATCAATTTTACAAATCCTGCGGGAATAGTAACCCAAGCAGTTTTAAATTACGCAGATTTTGATAAAATCGTTGGACTTTGTAATATTCCAGTTCATACGCAAATGGATTGCGCAAGTCTTTACGAAAAAGATGTAAGCGAGTTTAGATTTCAGTTCGCTGGATTGAATCACTTTGTCTGGTATAGAGTTTGGGATAAAAACGGAAATGAATTGACAGCAGATTTGTGGGAAAAAAGACAGGATAAAAAAAATCTTGGAGTAAAAAATATTGTTAGTATCAACTATGACTACGACCAAATTAAAGATTTGGGAATGCTTCCGTGCGACTATCATAGATATTATTATTTGCAAGATGAAATGTTAAAAGAAGGATTGAAGTCATTTAGAGAAAAAGGTACGAGAGGAGAAATTGTTAAAAAAGTTGAAGAAGAGCTGTTTGAATTGTACAAAGATGAAAATTTGTCAGAAAAACCAAAACAGTTGGAACAGAGAGGAGGAGCATATTATTCTGATGCGGCCTGTGAGCTTATTAGTGCAATTTATAACGACAAAGGGATAATTATGGCTGTAAATACTAGAAATAAAGGTGCAATTTCAGATTTGCCATACGATGCGGCGGTGGAAATATCGTCATACATCACAGCAAATGGACCTATACCTATAACTTTTGGAAAATTCCCAAATGCAGGACAAAGAGGTTACATTCAGCTGATGAAAGCAATGGAAGAACTTGTGGTAAAAGCCGCAGTTACAGGAAATTATTACACAGCACTCCAAGCGTTTGCAACAAATCCATTGGTGCCAGGAACAACTGTTGGAAGAAAGGTTTTAAACGAATTACTGGACGCACACGAAAAATATTTGCCACAGTTTAGGGATTACTATGAGAATAGGGAGAAATATAGAAAATGAGGGAGGAAAAGTTAATGGATAACGAAAAAATGGAAATGGTAGTTTTTGATATTGTAAATAGTGCAGGAACAGCAAAAGGACTGGCTTATGAAGCACTTGATGAAGCTTTTAAAGGAAATTTCGAAAAAGCTGAGAAACTTTTGAAGAAAGCAGATAAGGCACTACTTGCAGCGCATAATGTTCAGACAGAAATTATACAAGATGAGGTAGAGGGACGAGGAATAGCGCCAACAGTGTTATTTGTCCATTCGCAGGACCATCTTATGACGGCAATTGAAGCAAAAACATTGATTGAAGAGATGATTAAAATGTGTAAAAGAATTAATGTATTGGAGAAAAAGATTAAATAAATTGATTTTAAATATAGATTTTTTTAGTTTTTATTTCTAAGTAATTGAATTAAGGAATTTATTTAAAAAAATATATAGTTTAAAAAAATTAGGAGGAAAAAAATGAAAGTATTATTTGTATGTTCACTTGGAATGTCAAGTGCAGTGGCGGTGAAAGCGTTGAAAAAGGAAGCTAAAGCAAAAGGAGTTGAAATTGAAGTAAAGGCAGTAAGTACGCAGCAATTTGAAGAAGAAGTGAAAAATGGGTATGATGTGGCAATGGTCGCTCCACAAATTAGACATAGATTTGACACATTAAACGCCTGTGCCAAAGAAGCAAAAGTTCCTTGTGCTATGATTACGCCACAGGGATATAGTCCACTTGGAGGGCCTAAATTATTAAAACAGATACAAGAAATTTTAGGTTAATTTTTGAAATTTGTAAAATGAATAGATTTAAAATTTGATTAAATTTTTGATGTTGATTTAAAAAATTTTGAAATTTTAATTTTTTAAAATTATAAAATTGATTATATAAAATAAATTAAAGAAAGGAAATAAAAATTATGATAAATTTGGAAAAACTTTCAATGAATATGGCAAAAATATCGGAGCAAAGACATTTAAGAGCAATTCGTGATGGGATTGTATCGACTTTGCCATTGATTATAATAGGTTCAATATTTTTGATTATAGCAATTCCGCCGTTTCCAAAAGACTGGGCAATTTCGATATTAGCTAAAAAACATGCAGCACAAATATTGCTGCCATTTCGTATGACAATGTTTATTATGGGACTTTATGCGGTTATAGGAATAGGTTACAGTCTTGCAAAATCGTATAAATTGGATGGAATTACAGGTGCAATATTGTCAGTGTGTGCATTTTTACTTACATTAGTGCCTAAAGTGATAAATCCAATAGAAACTATAACTCAGACTGTTGGAGGAAAAGCGGTTCAAGTTGTGGTAGCGGAAGGGACAAAAGGTTCGCAGTTTTTGCAAGAAGATTTAGGTTATGTGATGCAAATGTCAAATTTGGGTTCAGCAGGACTTTTTGTTGGAATAATTGCTGCAATTTTTGCGGTTGAAGTGTATCGTTTTACGACAAAGACTGGATTTAGAATAAAAATGCCTGATGCTGTGCCGGAATCAGTTGCTCGTTCTTTTGAAGCATTGACACCTGCGGCAATAATTATCTTTACTTTGACGATTATCACTTATTGGTTAAAAATTGATCTTCATCACATAGTTGGATTAATTGTAACACCGTTTTTAAAATTGAGTGATTCGTGGTTTTCAGTTGTAGTAATCGTATTTTTAATAACATTTTTTTGGTCTTTTGGAATTCATGGAGATTCCATCATAGGTTCGGTTGTAAGACCACTGTGGCTTATGTTATTGGAGCAAAATGCAACAGCTCTTGCAAATGGGAAAGCCATTCCGCATATTGCGGCAGAACCTTTGTACCAGTGGTTCATCTGGATTGGCGGTTCAGGGACAACTATAGGACTTGCACTTTTAATGCTTTTTAAAGCAAAATCATCTTACGGAAAAGCATTGGGAAAAGCGGTTATTTTACCAGCAATATTTAATATAAACGAACCTATAATTTTTGGTGCACCAATTATGTTAAATCCAACATTACTTCCACCATTTATCATAGTTCCCATTGTAAATGCTTCAATTACTTATTTTGCGATGTCTATGCACTGGGTAAATCGCGTAACTTCCACACCACCTTGGACACTGCCGTCGCCAATAGGAGCATTTCTAGCTACAAACGGAGATTTTAGAGCAGTAATTTTAAATATTATTTTAATAGTAATTTCTATTGTAATTTATTATCCTTTTTTTACCGCCTACGAAAAAAAATTGTTAGTGGAAGAAAAAGCCGAAAAGACTGGAGAAGAATAGATGAAAAAATTGGGAATTTCAATTTATCCTGAAAAGACAACTGAAGAAAAAATTATAAAATATATTGATAAAGCCAGTAAATCTGGCTTTTCTAGAATATTTAGCTGCTTACTTTCTGTAACTGAAACTAAAAAGCAAATTATAGAAAAATTTACACGGATAAATGAGTTTGCAAAAGAAAGAGGTTTTGAGATAATTTTGGATGTAAGTCCCAGAATTTTTGATGATTTGAAAATAAGTTATGACGACTTGTCTTTTTTTAAAGAAATAAAGGCGGATGGAATTAGGCTAGATGTAGGATTTACAGGGTTGCAAGAGAGTATTATGACTTTTAATGAAGAAAACTTAAAAATTGAAATAAATATGAGTAATGATACTCACTATATTGACACAATTATGGATTATCAGCCAAACAAAACTAACTTAACTGGCTGCCACAATTTTTATCCACATGTTTACACAGGTTTGGGATTAGATTTTTTTCAAAAATGTACAAAAAATTTTACAAAACACGGTTTGAGAACTGCGGCGTTTATTACTTCACAAGCCAAGGATACTTTTGGACCGTGGCCTGTAACGCAGGGACTTCCAACTCTTGAGATGCACAGAAATACGCCATTAATTGTCCAATTTAAGCATTTAGTGGCATTGGGAAACATAGACGATATAATAATTTCAAATTGTTATCCGACAGATGCTGAGCTAGATGAATTTAAAAAAGTGCGGAAAGACATGGTAAGTTTTTCGGTAAAACTTGAAAAAGATATTCCAGAAATTGAGAAAAAAATAGTTTTGGACGAATTTCACTACAACAGAGGAGATACTTCAGAAAACTTAATTCGCTCGTCAAATAGCCGTATAAAATATAAAAATCACAATTTCAAAGTATTTAATGCTCCTAAAATTATAAAAAAAGGCGATGTAATAATTGAAAGCAGCAAATATGGACATTACGCGGGAGAATTAATGATTGCAAAAATTGATATGGAAAACACTGGAAAATCAAATGTCGTGGGAAGAATTACGGAAGAAGAAATATTTTTAGTTGATTATATAAAGGCTTGGCAAAAGTTTTGCTTTATAGAAAGCTGATTGTCTAGTGTGAAAGAGGAGGAAAAATGCTGGAAAATTTGACGACAGAAAGACGGAATAAAAAGACTGAGAATCTTGATGAGTTAAGTACAAAAGAAATTTTAAGAATAATGAACGAGGAAGATAAAACTGTTCCAGCTGCGATAGAAAAAGAGCTTGGTAAAATTACAGAAGCGATAGAAATTATAAAAGATAAAATAAGTCGTGGTGGAAGACTTATTTATCTTGGTGCAGGAACAAGTGGAAGGCTTGGAATACTGGACGCTGTGGAATGTGTTCCGACATTTAACACAACAGATGAAGTTCTGGGAATTATTGCAGGGGGTGAAAAAGCTTTTGTAAAAGCGGTAGAAGGAGCAGAAGATTCGCTTACATTGGCACAGGAAGATTTAAAAAAAATAAATTTTAGTCGAAATGATGTGATTTTTGGAATCGCTGCGAGTGGAAGAACGCCTTATGTAATTGGCGCTTTAAAATATGCCGAAAGTGTTGGAGCAAAAAAAATAACGCTAAGTTGTAATAAAAATGCTAAAATTTCAAAATATGCGGATGTTGCAATAGAAATTGACTGCGGTCCAGAAATTCTTACTGGTTCGACAAGATTAAAAGCGGGGACAGCTCAAAAATTGGTGTTGAATATGGTTTCAACAGCAACAATGATTGGACTTGGAAAAGTTTATAAAAATCTGATGGTCGATGTGAAGCCGACAAACAAAAAACTTGTGGAAAGAGCAACGGGAATAATTGCCAAAGTTACAGGAGTTACAGGAGAAGAAGCACACAAATATTTGCTAGAAGCCAATAAAAATGTAAAAGTGGCAATAACAATGATACTTACAAATTGTAGCTACAAAGAAGCAAAAGAAAAGCTGGGATTAGCAAAAGGATTTGTAAAAAAAGTAAAATAATATCGAATTATTTTTGTGAAAATATGGCAAATTTATCCATAAAAATATAGGTTTTTTGTATGATAAAAGTGAAAAAAGTAATTTAATAATAAATTTGCTTTTATAAAAAATATGGGGTATAATATTTGTAGACTTAAGATTACAATATTAAAATGATTACAAACAAAATGCAAAGTAAAAAAAATTTTTTGAAAGGAAGTTTATAATATTATGGATGCATGGAGAGGATTTAAAGAAGGAAATTGGAAAGACAACATCGATGTTACAGAATTTATAAGACTTAACTATACTGAATATTTAGGAGACGAAAGCTTTTTGGAAGGACCAACTGAAGCAACTACTAAATTGTGGAAAGAGCTTTCTGAAAAATTTAAAGTGGAAAGAGAAAAAGGTATTTATGATGCAGAAACTAAAATACCTTCTCAAATAGATGCTTATGGAGCTGGATATATCGACAAAGATTTGGAAAAAATTGTAGGACTTCAAACTGATGAACCGTTAAAAAGAGCAATTTTCCCAAATGGTGGACTAAGAATGGTAAAAAATAGCTTAAATGCCTATGGATATAAACTAGATCCAGAAACTGAAGAAATTTATACTAAATACAGAAAAACTCACAATGACGGAGTTTTCTCAGCTTATACTGAACAAATAAGAAAAGCAAGACATACAGGGATTATTACAGGACTTCCAGACGCTTATGGACGTGGAAGAATTATTGGAGATTACAGAAGAGTTGCACTTTACGGAGTGGATAGATTAATAGCTGATAGAGAAGAACAGTATAAAAACTTAGACCCAACTGAAATGACAGAAGACGTTATTAGACTTAGAGAAGAAGTTTTTGAACAGATTAAAGCATTGAAAGCTTTAAAGAGAATGGCTGAAGCTTACGGATTTGATATTTCAGGGCCTGCAACAAACGGAAAAGAAGCAGTGCAATGGTTGTATTTTGCATACTTAGCTGCTACAAAAGATCAAAATGGAGCTGCTATGAGTATTGGTAGAACTTCTACATTCCTAGATATTTTCTTGGAAAGAGATTTGCAGGAAGGAACTTTAACTGAAAAAGAAGCTCAGGAAATAATGGATCACTTTGTTATGAAATTAAGAATCATAAGATTTTTAAGAACACCTGAATATGATGCATTGTTCTCAGGAGATCCGGTTTGGGTAACTGAATCAATTGGAGGAATGGGAGCAGATGGAAGATCAATGGTTACAAAAAATTCATTTAGAATTTTACACACATTGTACAACATGGGAACTTCACCTGAACCAAACTTAACAGTATTATGGAGTGAAAAATTACCTGAAACTTGGAAAAAATTCTGTGCTAAAGTGTCAATCGATACTTCATCAGTACAATATGAAAATGACGACATTATGCGTCCACAGTTCGGAAATGATTACGGAATCGCATGTTGTGTATCTCCGATGACAATTGGACACCAAATGCAATTTTTTGGAGCGAGAGTAAACTTGCCAAAAGCACTATTATACGCAATTAATGGTGGTAAAGATGAAAAATCTAAGATTCAAGTTACACCAGTTGGACAATTTGAACCAATTAAAGGAGATTATCTTGAATTTGATGAAGTTTGGGAAAAATTAGACAAAGTATTAGACTGGTTAGCTTCAACTTATGTTAAAGCACTAAATATCATTCACTATATGCACGACAAATATTCTTATGAAGCATTGGAAATGTCATTACACGACATCAACATCAGAAGAACAGAAGCATTTGGAATTGCTGGACTTTCAATTATTGCAGATTCACTTGCAGCTATTAAATATGGTAAAGTTAAAGTTGTAAGAGATGAAGACGGTGATGCAGTTGACTATATCAATGAAAAAGATTATGTTCCATTTGGAAATAATGATGATGCAACTGACCAATTTGCAGTAGATATTACAAGAAGATTTATGAATAAATTGAGAACTCACAAAATGTACAGAGATGCAGTACCTACACAATCAGTATTAACTATTACTTCAAATGTTGTTTATGGTAAGAAAACAGGAAATACTCCTGATGGAAGAAGAGCTGGAGCACCATTTGGACCAGGAGCAAACCCTATGCATGGAAGAGATGTAAATGGAGCAGTGGCTTCACTTGCCTCAGTTGCAAAAATTCCGTTTGAAGATGCAAATGACGGTATTTCATATACATTTGCAATTTCACCAGAAACATTAGGTAAAAATATTGATGAGAAAAAATCAAACTTAGTTGGATTAATGGATGGATATTTCAATCAAACAGGACATCATTTAAATGTAAATGTATTCGGAAGAGACTTATTGGAAGATGCAATGGAACATCCTGAAAAATATCCTCAATTGACAATCAGAGTTTCTGGATATGCTGTAAACTTTATAAAATTGACAAGAGAACAACAGTTAGACGTAATTAACAGAACTATTGCAAGTAAAATGTAATAAATTTAAATAATTTTATATTATTTAGAATTTAGAAAAATTTAACATAATGTTTTATTACAATGTCGCATATTTTCATTAAGTTGAATTGTGCGACATTATTTTTAATTAATTTGATTGTGAATAAAATAAAAAAGATTACTTAGGAGGTTAATGAAATGGAAGCGCTTATTCATTCATTTGAATCATTTGGAACAAAAGATGGACCAGGAATTAGATTTGTGCTATTTTTACAGGGTTGTCCATTAAGATGTCTATATTGCCACAATGTGGATACTTGGGATCCGAAAGATAGAAAAAAAGTGATGAAACCAGAAGAAGTGATGAAAGAAATTTTGAAAGTAAAAGGCTTTATAAAGACAGGTGGGGTGACGGTTTCAGGCGGAGAACCGCTTATGCAGCCAGATTTTTTACTTGAATTTTTTGAACTTTGTCGTCAAAATAAAATTCATACTGCACTTGATACATCAGGATATATTTTTAACGAAAAGGCAAAAAAAGTTTTGGAGATTGTGGATATGGTGCTGCTTGATATAAAACATATAGATCCTGAAAAATATAAGATACTAACTTCCGTAGATTTGGAAAATACACTAAAATTTGCAAAATATTTGAAGGAAATAAATAAACCGACTTGGTTAAGATATGTGTTAGTTCCAGGATATTCTGACGATGAAAAAGATTTGCACGACTGGGCAAAATTTGCGTCACAGCTTACAAATGTGGAAAGGGTGGATATATTGCCGTTTCATCAGATGGGAAAATCAAAATGGGAACAGATGAAAAAAGTTTATAAATTACAGGATACACCAACTCCCACAAAGGAAGAAATTGAAAAAGCCGAAGATATTTTCAGATCTTATGGGCTAAAATTATTGGCAAAATAAATTTTAAAAATTAAATTTGTATTTTTTTTGATAAATATGTGGTATAATTTTAATATGATAAAGTTTTTGAAGGATAAGAATGAAAAAGAGAATTTTAAAAGTTGGAATTGTAGTGGAGTACAATCCATTTCATAATGGACATTTATATCAAATTAATAAAATAAAAAAAATTTTTGGAGAGAAAATATTTTTAGTTATAATTGTAAGCGGAGATTTTGTTCAAAGAGGTGAGATGTCTTTTTTAAACAAATGGGAAAAAACACAAGCTGCACTAAAAAGCGGGATTGACTTAATAGTGGAGCTGCCACTGTATTATTCGATACAAAATGCCGAAATTTTTTGTAAAATATCTACAAAAACTTTAGATTATTTAAACATAGATATTCAAGTTTTTGGAGCAGAAGAAGAAAATATTGAAAAATTGAAAAAAGTAATTGAGATTCAGGAAAGTCAAAATTATAAAAATAAATTAATGGAATATATGAAACTTGGGAACAGTTATACTTCTTCTCAGAGATTGGCGCTGGAAGAATATGGTTTACAAGATGTCGTAAAATCAAATAATATTTTAGCAATAGAATATATGCGGGAAATAAAAAAAGAAAAACTGAAAATAAATCCATACGTTATAAAACGAGAAATTTCTGAGTACAATGAAAAAAAAGTCAAAAAATCTAGTAAAAATTTTGCAAGTGCTTTGTTTATCAGAAGTAAAATTGAATTTGAAGGACAAAATATTGATTACGATGAGATAGGAAAATATGTTCCAAATGAGGTCATCAAAATCATAAAAGAAAAAGTGGGAAAAAAAAGAGATGAAAAAAAAATAAAAGAAAAAATATTTGAAATTTTTAAATACAAAATATTGACTGAAGAAAAAGAAAAAATCTTGCAAATTTATGATATTTCGGAAGAAATTTACAGAAGATTGACAAATGTAGTAAAAAAATCTCAAAATTTTTTTGAGTTTACAAAAAATGTAAAGTCAAGAAATTTTTCTAATAAAAGAATTGATAGAATAATTTTTAATGTTTTACTAAATATAAAAGAATCTATTATGAATTATGAAATTGATTATGTCAGAGTATTGGGATTTAATCATACTGGAAGATTGCTTTTGAAGGATTTAAAAGAAAAAAAAGTCTTTGTGAACTGGAAAGATATTGAAAAATTTTCAAAAACTGAAAATAATAAAATTTTAAAGGAAAAAGTAAAAATTGAAAAAAATGGTTTTTATTAAAAGAGTTATTTTTAAAAGAAAAAGAAAACTTAAATCCTATTATAAAAAAATAAAATTTTTAAGAATAGAAGGGATAAAAATGGCAATAGAAGTTTTAATAGCAATTAATGTCTTATTTTTGATATTTTTGTTTTTGATTGCATACATATCGCTCAGATATTTTATAAATCAGATTGAAAAATATCCAAAAGTTACTCTTGAAGAAGTTTATGACAGTAAAAAGTTAAGACAAAAATATAATATTGAAAACAAAGCAAATCCAATGGATTATGGTTTTAGTTATGAAGAAGTTGGCTATAAATCAGGGAAAATTCAGTTGTATGGCTGGTACATAGAAAATAAAGGTGCAGAAAAAACTGTAATAATTTCTCACGGGAGAGGAGTTAACAGACTTTCTTCAATCCAGTATTTGCAAATATTTAAAGATACAGGATTAGATAAAAAATATAACTTTTTTATTCCAGACTTGAGAAATTCGGGAGCATCCGATGTGGCGAGAACAAAAATGGGTTATAATTTTGCGCAAGATATTTTTCATACGATGGAGATGCTGTCTGAAAAATATTCGAAGAAAAATTTTATTTTGTATGGATTTTCTCAAGGTGGAATGGGTTCTGCAATTGTTTCCAGATATTATCAGTCAGCGCTTAGAAAACAAGGCATTGTCATAGAAAAGATGATTTTAGACAGCACTATTTCTAATGTGAAAAAAAGAATAAAATCAGATGCTAAGAAAAGAAGAGTTCCCAAATTTATTGTGAGTATAGTTATAAGAATTTTTAATTTAAGAGTTGGAAATCATCTTGAAAATTTACGACTTTCATATTTATTAAAAAGAATACCGACGCTTATAATTCAATCAAAAAACGACAGAGCTACCACTTATGGAATGCTTATGGAAGAGTACAATAAACTTGCAAATCTTGAAAAAATACAGCTCAAAGTCTTTGAAAAAGGTGCTCACACAAGAATTTACGCAGAACCTGAATGCAGCGCTGAATATACAAAAGTTGTAGAAAATTTTTTGAAAAATTAGAAATCCATAGGAAAGGGAACGGTTTATGAATCTTAAACTGAAAAGAAAACATTATTTTATATATGGACTGGGTGTATCATATTTTATGATAGACCAAATTTATAACCAATGGCTTCAATATTATTACTTGCCACCATCGAATGACAAGAGTTTAACACCGCTTTTAACTTCAAAATCGCTAGTGATAGCGTTTATTATTGCAAGAATTATAGATGCGGTAACTGATCCTGTTGTAGGATATTTGTCTGACAACTCTAAGTCAAAATTTGGGAAAAGGTCAATTTTTATGTTGTTGGGTGGCGTGCCACTAGGTATTTTTACAATTATGTATTTTTTTCCGCCTAAAAGCTCTGAACTTGCTACATTAATATTTTTATCAGTGGTTGGAGGACTTTATTTCACGGCTTATACTCTAGTTGCAGCACCATATAACGCACTGATTCCTGATTTGGCGTCCAATAAGAATGAAAGGCTTAATTTATCGACTTCTCAGTCAACATTTAGGCTTATATTTACTGGAATAGCGATGATTTTGCCAGGAATCTTGATCTCTAAATTAGGCGGTGGAAATACTGAAACTGGAATTAGAGCGACAGTGATTATAATTTCTATCTTAGCAGTAATCGGAGTTTATGCGTGTATATTTTTGTTAAACGAAAAAAAGTATTCCAAAAATCATGTGGCAAAACAAAATAAATCTGCCGGTTTTTTTGATTCATTAAAAAAAATTAATGAAAAAGAGATAATTTTATATTTTTTAGGATATTTCTTTTTCTTTTCTGGATTTAATATTTTACGGGGAGTGATGAATTATTATATCTCTCTTGTAATGAAGCGGGAAATGAGCTATTTAACAGTAACAACTCTTATTTTATTTGGAGTGGCAGGACTATTTTTCCCTGTAACAAATAAATTAGGGAAAAAATATTCGTATAAAAAAATATTGGTATTAGATATGTTTCTTTTGATTGTAGGAACAATTGGCTTGCTTTTCATAAATGAAAGTTTGTACAAATTTGCTTATATATTTTTTGTGATTTGCGGAATAGGACTAAGTGGAGCTGCATTTATTTTTCCACAAGCGATGCTGAGTGAACTTTCTGTAAAAGTGTCAAAAATTAAAAAGACAAGTTTGGAAGGCTTTATGTTTGGAATACAAGGGATGTTTTTGAAATTGGCATTTCTTGTGCAGCAAGTAATTCAAGCAGTTGTATTGACATTTGGAAATACTGGTCAATTAAAAGGTGCAACTGCATTTGGTGTAAAATCTTCGTTAGTTGTAGCGCTAATCTTGTTTCTAGTATCACTGTTTTTTTATAAATCGTACAAAGAAGATTAAAGAATTATGGAGGTTTTTATGGAAATTAGAGAATTGCAGGCGATAGCAAAAAATTTAAGAAAAGATATCATCGAAATGATTTACAGAGCAAAATCGGGACATCCAGGAGGATCATTATCAATTGCTGATATTGTAGCAATTTTATACTGGAAAGAAATGAATATTGATCCAAAAAATCCTAAAATGGAAAATAGAGATAGATTTGTTTTAAGTAAGGGACACGCAGCACCTGCTCTTTATGCAGCATTAATGGAAAAAGGATATGCAAGTAAAGATTTAATCCCAACTCTTAGAAGATGGCACTCTCCACTACAAGGACATCCAGATATGAAAAAGTTGCCGGGAGTCGAAATGTCTACAGGTTCATTAGGACAAGGATTATCAGCTGCAAACGGAATGGCACTAAGTGCAAAAATATATAAAAAAGATTACAGGGTTTACGTGATTCTAGGAGATGGAGAATTACAGGAAGGACAGATTTGGGAAGCTGCAATGACTGCTGCTCACTATAAATTGGACAATTTAGTTGCAATTGTTGACCATAATCGTTTACAAATTGATGGAAATGTAGCTGATGTAATGAATGTTGCACCAGTTGGTAAAAAATTTGAAGCATTTAACTGGAATGTACTTGAAATTGATGGACATAATTACGACCAAATTATTAAAGCATTGGACAAAGCTAGAACTGTAAAAGGCAAACCAACTGTAATTGTTGCAAATACCATAAAAGGTAAAGGAGTGTCGTTTATGGAAAATAACGCTGGATTTCATGGATCTGCTCCAAATGACGAAGAATACAAACAAGCAATGGAAGAATTAAAATAGGAGGGATGAATAATGGAAAAAAAATCAACTAGACAGGCTTATGGAGAAGCTTTAGTAAAATTGGGAAAAATAAATGAAAATGTAGTAGTATTGGAAGCAGATTTATCAAAATCGACAATGACAGCATATTTTAAAAAAGAATTTCCAAATAGACATATAAATGTAGGAATTGCAGAAGCTGATATGATAGGAACTGCCGCAGGATTTGCAGCAACTGGGAAAATACCTTTTGCTTCAACATTTGCACTTTTTGGAGCGGGAAGAGCATACGACCAAATTAGAAATAGCGTGGCTTATCCTAAATTAAATGTAAAAATTTGTCCCACTCATGCAGGAGTTTCATTGGGAGAAGACGGAGGTTCACATCAATCAGTAGAAGACCTTGCGCTAATGCGTGTAATTCCTGGTATGACAGTTTTATGTCCAGCCGATGCCATAGAAACTGAAAAAATGATTTTTGCAGCCGCTGAATATGAAGGACCTGTCTATATAAGATTAGGAAGATTGAATATCCCAGTATTATTCGATGATAATTATAAATTTGAAATTGGAAAAGCAAAAACACTTACAGAAGGAAATGATGTGGCAATTTTAGCGACTGGATTAATGGTCTACGAAGCAACCGAAGCTGCAAAACAATTGGCAGAACAAGGAATCAAAGCAAGAGTAATCAATGTTTCAACAATCAAGCCACTAGACGAAGAAACAATCTTAAAAGCCGCAAAAGAATGTAAATTTATCGTAACAAGTGAGGAACATTCAGTAATTGGAGGACTTGGAAGTGCTGTATCAGAATTTTTATCCGAAAATTACCCAACAAAAGTTATAAAACATGGAATTTATGACAAATTTGGACAAAGTGCCGACGGAGAAACAATGCTTGATAATTATAAATTGAGAGCGAAAGATATTGTGGAAATTGTTTTAAAAAATAGATAAAATAATAAAAGTTTTTTTGAAATGGAATAAATTGTAAATAATAGAATTAAATTAATAATAAAATTTTTATTTAAAAAATTTAAAAATATAGAAATATTATATTTGACAAATGATGAAAACTGTTGTAAAATTATAATAAGAATAACATTATTAGGAGGAATAAATAAATGGCAAGTAAAACAGTTACTATGACAAATCCTACAGGACTACATACAAGACCAGGTGGAGTATTTGTTGCAAAAGCGAAAGAATTTGAAAGCTCAGTTGAAGTAGAAAACGATGGAAAAAAAGTTAATGGAAAATCATTATTAAAATTATTATCTATCGGAATTAAAAATGGTTCTGAAGTTACTATCTATGCGGAAGGTCCTGATGCTGATGAAGCAGTTGAAGTTTTAGGAGAATTATTAGCAACTATTAGGGATTAATTCAGGTAATGTTTTAAAAGTAAAAACTATCTTAGATATAATATTTAAGGTAGTTTTTTTGTAGATTTTATTTTTAAAAGCTTAAATAAAAAAGTTCAAAAAATAAAAATTTTTTTTGAAAATAAGTGAACAATATGATATAATAGGTTTGGAAAGTTGAATAAATATAAATTATATGGAGGTAATTAGAAATGACTAGAATTGAAGATATCTATGCAAGAGAGATACTTGATTCAAGAGGAAATCCAACAGTAGAAGTGGAAGTATTCTTGGAAGGTGGAGCAATGGGAAGAGCATCTGTGCCATCAGGAGCCTCTACTGGAGTACATGAAGCAGTTGAATTAAGAGACGGAGATAAAAATAGATATTTAGGACAAGGTGTTTTAAAAGCAGTTGAAAATGTAAACAAAATTATTGCTGAACACTTAATCGGATTTGATGCATTAGATCAAGTTGCAATTGATAAAGCTATGATTGAACTAGATGGAACTCCAAATAAAGGAAAATTAGGAGCAAATGCTATTTTAGGTGTTTCATTAGCAGTGGCAAAAGCAGCAGCTAACCAATTGGGTATACCTTTATACAGATATTTAGGTGGAGTAAACGCTAAAGAATTACCAGTACCAATGATGAACATCTTAAACGGTGGATCTCATGCAGATTCAGCAGTTGACGTGCAAGAATTCATGGTACAACCAGTAGGAGCTAAAACTTACAAAGAAGCATTAAGAATGGGATCTGAAATTTTCCATCATTTAGGAAAAATTTTAAAAGCAAATGGAGATTCTACTAACGTAGGAAATGAAGGTGGATATGCGCCATCTAATATTAATGGAACTGAAGGAGCTTTAGATGTAATTTCTCAAGCGGTAAAAGCAGCTGGATATAAATTAGGTGAAGAAGTAACATTCGCAATGGATGCCGCTTCATCAGAATTTGCAACTCAAAATGCTGATGGAACTTATACTTATACTTTCAAAAGAGAAGGTGGAGTTGTAAGAAATTCTGATGAAATGATAGAATGGTACAAACACTTGACTTCTAAATATCCAATTGTTTCAATTGAAGACGGACTTGCTGAAGATGACTGGGAAGGATTCAAAAAATTAACTGATGCAATTGGTAAAGACGTTCAATTAGTAGGAGATGATTTATTCGTTACTAATACTAAGAGATTAGCTGACGGTATTGAAAAAGGTGTTGCAAATTCAATCTTAATCAAAGTTAACCAAATCGGTACTTTAACTGAAACATTAGATGCTATCGAAATGGCTAAAAAGGCAGGATATACTGCAGTAGTATCACATAGATCAGGAGAAACTGAAGATGATACAATTGCTGATATCGCAGTTGCTACAAACGCAGGACAAATTAAGACTGGATCTGCTTCAAGAACAGATAGAATGGCTAAATATAACCAATTATTAAGAATTGAAGACGATTTAGCTGACGAAGCTGTTTATGAAGGTAAAAAAGCATTTTATAATATTAAATTAAAATAAATATTGTAAAAATTTTTAGTAAATATTTTTTTCTGATGAATTATTAAAAAAATTCAAAAAGTATTTTTGGGATATAATTTCTCAAAAACTAAGTTAAGAACTACTCAAAAAACTTGATAAGTATCTACAACAAAGTAAATATTTTTCAAGAAGTACCTTTTATTAGTTAAAAGGGAGAGTAGTTCACTTAATTAAATTATTTTTATATTTATTTGTCGCACAATAATGTCAATGTTACAAGAATATTTTGAAATTTAAAAAAATAAAACAAGTTTTTTAAATTTTTTACTATTTATTTTAAATAAAAATTGACATTAAGGGAGAAATAATATATAATAATAGAAAATCAAAGATAATTTTTATAGGAGGCAAAAATGAAAAAAGTTGGAATTTTGTTTGTAGTTTTAAGTATGATGTCATTTTCTGCTAATACAACAAGAACTGCAAAAACAAAACCGGAAAGAAAAGCAACAAAAACAACAGCAGCACAATCAGTAGTTGGTAGATTTAATCAATTAGAAGCTGAATATGCAAGATTAGTAGACATGGAAAATAGAGAATATGCGAAAATTAAAGCAAATGCAGAAGTAGCAGCTAAACAACTTGAAGAAAAACAAGCATTGAAAGCTCAAATTGAAGAAAAAATCGCAAAAGTTGATGCAGCATCAAATTCTAAAATATTTAAAGCACAATATTCTGGAGTTATAAAAGGATATCAGAATGTTGCTAAAGCATTAGATGCAGAAATTAAAAAGTTATCAACTGTAGTTGAAAATTTCCAAGCATTGGAAGAATTAAAAGGAGAACAATAATATGAAAAAAAAATTAGCAATTTTATTGGGAGTAATAGCATTGAGTAGTATGTCATTTGGAGCTACTACAAAAACAGGAGCAAGTTCAATTGAAAATAGTTTAAATAACTTAGAAAAACAATTAACTGATTTACAAAAAATGGAAGATCAGAAATATGCTCAAGAAGAAGCTAAAGCCGCTGCGGCTCAACAAAAAATAGATGAATATTCAAAAATACAAGCAACAATTGATGAAAGAATTTCTACAATTGAATCAACAGCTGAAACAAGCATTTTTGGAAAAGAGTTTAAATCAAAAATTTCAGAATACAAAGCTTTGAGAAATCAATTAGATAAAGAAATCGCTAATCAGCAAAAAATTATTGATAATTTTGAATTATTAAAATCTTTAAGATAGTAGAAAAAATGTTTCCCAGAGGGGAGACATTTTTTTATTAAAAATTAACTTTAAGAACTGAAAATAAATAGTAAAATCAAATAAATAAATTTTAATTTTTATGGTCTTTATAAATTGATTAAAAAAATTTTTGATTTTAATTGTGAAAATTTTTTAAAATTTAAAAACAGAGTTAACTTTATAAATAATCAGATTCGATTAAAAAATTAAGTGTATAAAAATACCTTCTGATATAATAGTAATAGGTTTATTCAACCTACTATTGTAAAAGAAGGTATTTATTAATTTTTTTCTGCTATTTTGAAGTAAAATTTTTTTTAAACTAATTCTTTTATTACTTCCAGTGCTTTTTCATAGTTTGGATGTTCGCTGATTTCAGGAACATATTCAACATATTTTATAATGCCGTCTTTGTCGATGATGACAGTTCCTCTTGCAAGTAACCGTAGTTCTTTTATTACAAAGCCATATTTTTTCCCAAAGTCTAAATCTCTGTGATCTGAAGCAGTCAGAGCGTTTTTGATTCCTTTGTCAGCACAATATCTTCCAAGTGCAAAAGGTAGATCAACTGAAATTGATAATAGTTGCACATCATCGCTAAAACTTGCTGCTTCTTTGTTAAATCTTGTCAACTGTAGTGCGCAAACTCCTGTATCAACTGATGGAAATACCGCAATTACATCAACTTTCCCACGGTAGTCGCTTAATTTTACTTCTTTTAAATCAGGAGCTAAAACAGTGAAATCAGGTGCTTTATCTCCTACTTTTACTTCATTTCCAAGTAATGTAACTGGATTTTTTAAGAATGTTACCTTATTTTTATATTCTTTCATAATTTATATTTTCCTTTCTTTTTTAGATAGTTAATATTAACACACATTTAAAATGAATTCAAGTTTATTTTTTTTCTAAAATATGTGAAATGGATTCATCAACGATATGTTTTACATGTTCATCTTCCAGAGAATAATAGACAACCTTTCCTTCTTTTCTGTATTTTACAAGTCTTGTCTGTTTTAAAACACGTAGTTGATGTGAAATTGCGGATTGTGTCATATTAAGTAAGTTCGCAATATCACACACACACATTTCTTCTTGAAATAATGCACTTAATATTTTCATTCTTGTAGCATCTCCCAAAACTTTGAAAAATTCCGCAGTGTTAATTATTATTTCTTCTTTTGGAAAATTTTTCTTAACTTTTTTTATAACTTCGTTATGAATAGTTTTTGTCTCACAAGTAGGAATTTCATCTTTAGTCTTTTTTATATTCAATTTTTTTGTATTTGCTCCTTTTCAAGTCTTTATATTATTATATACGTTTTTTTTTATATTTTCAATAAAAACCTTTTCATTAGACAGGATGAGATATTTAGGAATAAATAAAAACTTAAACATAAAAAACTATACTAAGTAAAATAATATCTTGTAATCAAAATAAATTAAAAAATATTGAAATTAAAATGTACACTAAAATTTTTACTTCATCCAAATGTTGAAAATTTATTGTATAAATTAATATTATTATGGTATAATAATTAATATTAGTAATATTATTTAAAGGATAGTGGAGTAAAAAAAGTATGATTAAATTAATTTTATTAGATGTTGACGGGACACTTACAGATGGCGGCGTCTACCACGGAAATGACGGAAATGAGATAAAAAAGTTTAATGTGAAGGATGGTTTTGCTATTGTGAATGCTCGTAAAATAGGGATTGAGTTTGGTATAGTTACTGGTGGAAGAGGAAAACTTCTGGAGTATCGTGCAAAAAAATTAAAGATAAAATATTTATTTTCTGAAAACGATAGAAAAGAACAGATTCTTACAGAAATAATGAGTCAAACTGGTTTAAAAAGCGAAGAAATCGCTTATATGGGTGATGATCTGAACGATATAAACATAATAAAAAAAGTTGGTCTTTCAGCGGCGCCGGCGGATGCTATAAGTGAAGTTTTAGAAATAGTTGATTTTGTTTCTGAAAAAAAAGGTGGCAACGGAGCAGTGAGAGAGTTTATTGAATTTGTTTTGAAAAAAGAGAATTTATATGAAAAATTTTTAAAAGTATGTTTAATTTAGAATAAAAAAAGAAAAAATATAAAAAATTATTTTAGGAGGAAAAGATGGCAGTTAAATATTTGGACGCCAAGAGACTAAAAATGCTATTTATTGGCGGAGGGAAATGGGTAATAAAACACGAAGAACTATTAAATGAATTAAATGTTTATCCAGTTCCAGATGGTGATACAGGAAGTAATATGGCAATGACTTTAAATTCTATGATAGATGATTTAGAGAAAAAGACAAATGAAAAAATAACTATGAAAGAATTTATTGAAACAGTAGAAGAAGCGGTACTTATGGGTGCCAGAGGAAATTCAGGAACAATCTTATCACAAGTGATAACAGGGTTTTTACGAGGGATTGGTGAAAAGACAAAATTACTTCCCAAAGATGTCGCAAATGCGCTTGTAAGTGCTAAAGAAACAGCTTATAATGCGGTTGGAGAGCCGATAGAAGGGACAATTCTTACTGTTATAAGAAAAATATCTGAAAAAGCAGTGGAATGTTCTGAAAAAATTGAAGATTTGGTCATATTCTTGAAAGAAATAGTTGAAACAGGAGAAAAAACAGTTAATGAGACTCCAGAACTGTTACCAAAATTGAAAGAAGCAGGAGTTGTGGATGCTGGTGGAAAAGGACTTTTCTTTTTGTTTGAAGGATTTTATAAAGTTACAACTGAATTAAATTTATTGGTTGAGCTGCAAAAGTCGCAAGTTAAAGAAACTGAATTTGATAAAACGATAGCAAATATTGACCACGATCCTGAAAGTATACGTTTTCAATATTGTACAGAATTTATAATTTTAAATGGAAATTTTGATACGGAAGAATACAAAAGAAGAGTGTTGGAATTGGGAGATTCAGCGGTATTTGCTCAAACTTCCAAAAAGTTTAAAACACATATTCATACAAATCATCCAGGAAAAGCTTTTGAAATAGCGTTGGAATACGGTCCACTTGAAAAAATGAAAGTTGAAAATATGAGACTTCAACACGACAATTTGCAAATTTTCAGTGAAAAAGATGAAGCAAAAATATTTGAAAATCCAAAAGCTGATAAGACTAAAAATGCTTTTGTAATTTTGGCAGATACTGAAAACTTGAAAGAAGAATTTTTGAAATTGGGAGCTGATGTTGTAATACTTGGTGGACAAAGTAAAAATCCGAGTGTTCAAGAGATACTAAATGCGATTGAAAAAGTTAAAAAACGAAATATTTATATTTTGCCAAATAATAAAAATGTCATTACAACGGCAAAATTAGCGGCTGAGAAATCCAAAAAAACAGTTATCGTGCAAGAAACAAAAACAATGCTGGAAGGATATTATTACTTGAAAAATAAAGAAGACGGAGTTGAAGAAATAAGAAAGGCTGTTAAAAGAAACTATTCGATTGAAATCACAAAAGCTATAAGAGATACGAAAATTGAGAGTTTGACAATTGAAAAAGATGATTTTATTGGACTTGTAAACGGGAAGATAAAATATTCTAAAAAAACTTTGGATGAACTTGTAAATCAGATGTTTAATGAATTAATAACTGAAAACACAATTACAGCGACAGTTGTAGTCGGAAGTCAAAGAGATGAAGCTTCTAAAAAAAGAATTGACTCTAAATTGGCAAATATAAAAACTAAAATTATCGAGGGAAATCAAAATAATTACTATTATTATATCTATTTGGAAAATAAAGATCCAAAAATGCCTGAGATAGCGATTTTGACAGATTCGATTTCAGATTTGACAAAAGAAGATATAGAAGAACTGCCAATAAAAATTGTTCCACTAAAAATTGATATCAACGGAGAACTTTTAAAAGATGGGTTTGAAATAACAACATCAGAGTTTTGGCATGAAATGATGGGAAAAAATGCAAATATAAAAACTTCACAGCCATCACCGCAAGAGTTTTTAAACGCTTACAATAGACTTTTTGAAAAAGGGTACAAAAAAATAATTTCAATCCATGCTTCTTCAAAATTGAGTGGAACAATACAGGCGGCAAAAGTTGGTAGAAGCCTTACAAATAGAGAAAACGACATCGAACTAATAGACAGTATGGGAGTTTCATTACTAGAAGGATTTTTAGTACTAGGAGCCGCAGGAAAAGCTATAAGAGGTGAAAGTTTTATAACAGTTGTAAATTGGGTGAATAATTTTAAAAATAAAGGGAAATTGCTTATGATAATTCCTGACTTAAAATATTTAGAAAGAGGAGGAAGAATTGGAAAAGCAAGTTCTACAATAGCTGGAGCGCTTAACATGAAACCGATTTTGACAATTAATCAAGGAGAAATTGCTGTTGAGAAAAAAGTTCTAGGTGAAAGAAATGCACAAAAATATATTGAAAAATATATTGAGAGAGAAAGTAAAAAACAAAGCATAATAGTTATGAGTGGTTGGGGTGGAACTCAAACTGAACTGGACAGTGTAATGAAAGTTTATTCAGAAGTTAAAAGCAATCCTAAAATAAGTACACTTATTTTAAATAGGGAAATTGGTGCGGTTATTGGAGCGCATGCGGGACCTGTTTATGGTCTTTTCGTTTTCCCTAGACTTAGTTAGAATAAGATAAATATTTTTGTAATCAAAATATTTTTTTAAAAAACTATATTAATTTAAAAATAAATGTGCTATAATGATGTTATCTAAATTTTATTGAAAATTTTTAGTAAGTTTAGATTTCACAAGCGAATAAGTGAAAAATTAAAAATTTTCAAAGTGAAAAATTTTTGAAGCAAAAAATGATTTTTTTGGTAAACAAAATGTAAAAATTTGTATGAAAATAAAAAATTATATAACTTCAATTAGATTTTGAGAGCTTACAAAATACATAAAAAACAAATAAGGAGGTTTTTATGAAATATCAAAATTTAGTAAATGGGGAATGGGTGCATTCAGCAAAAGAAATTACTATTTATTCTCCGATAAACAATGAAGAAATTGGAACAATTCCATCAATGACTAGAGAAGAAGTAGATATTGCGATGGAAACGGCAAAAAAAGCGCTAAAGAGTTGGCGAAATTTATCAGCTGTGGAAAGAGCAAGATATTTATATAAAGCGGCAGACATTTTGGAAAGGGATAAAGAAATAATTGGCGAAATTTTAACAAAAGAAGTTGCAAAAGGGTATAAGTCAGCAGTTGGAGAAGTTGTGAGAACGGCTGATTTGATTAGATATTCAGCTGAAGAAGGACTTAGAACAGTCGGAGAAATAGTTGAAGGTGGAAGTTTTGAAGCGGCTAGCAACAGAAAAGTTGCGATGGTAAGAAGAGAACCTATGGGACTTGTACTTGCAATTGCACCGTTTAATTATCCAGTAAACTTATCAGCTTCAAAAATAGCGCCAGCATTAATCGGTGGAAATGTTGTGTTGTTTAAACCACCGACACAAGGAGCAATAAGTGGACTTATGCTAGCGAAAGCGTTTAAAGAAGCTGGAATTCCTGCAGGAGTATTAAATACAGTGACAGGTAAAGGTTCTGAAATCGGGGATTATTTAATTGAGCACAAAGAGGTAGATTTTATTAATTTTACCGGAAGTACTAAAACTGGTAAAAGAATTGGGGAATTAGCTGGAATGAGACCTATTTTACTTGAATTAGGTGGAAAAGATGGAGCTATTGTCGCTGAAGACGCCAATTTAGAAAAAGCTGCAAAAGATATTGTAAGTGGAGCGTTTAGTTATTCTGGACAGAGATGTACCGCTATTAAAAGGGTGCTTGTTGTTGAAGAAGTAGCGGACGAGTTAGCTAGATTAATCAAAGAAAATGTAAGTAAACTTACAGTTGGAAATCCATTTGACAATGCGGACATAACTCCTTTAATTGACTTAAAGGCGGCGGACTTTATTGAAAGACTTATGGAAGATGCACTAGCTAAAGGAGCTATCCCGTTAAATCCAGTAAAAATGGAAGAAAATTTGTTGTGGCCAGTTGTTTTTGACAATGTTACGCTTGATATGCAAATTGCGTGGGAAGAACCATTCGGACCAGTTTTGCCAATAATAAGAGTGAAAAACTTGGATGAAGCTGTTAAAATATGTAATGAATCTGAATACGGGTTGCAATCCTCAGTATTTACAAGAGATTATCAAAAAGCGTTTGATATTGCATCAAGACTTGAAGTGGGAACAGTTCATATAAATAACAAAACCCAAAGAGGTCCAGACAATTTCCCATTCTTAGGAATTAAAGGTTCTGGAGTCGGAGTGCAGGGAATTAAATACAGTATTGAAAGTATGACAAAAATAAAATCAATTGTTTTTGATTATTAAATATAAAAGAATTTTATAAAACTGTTTTGAAAAGATTTGAAAGTCTTTTTGAAACAGTTTTTTGATAGATTAATACTATTCCCCGTTTAAAAAGCGAATATTTATTCTAATTATTTGAAAATAAATATTAGATTTAACCTACTAAAAAGATTTATAATGTATTCGTTATTCAAATGGGGTTTAGTATAAAAATTTTAAGGGTTAGTTCAAATTATAAGATAATTCCTAAAAATTGGGAAGATTACATGGTAATAAAATATAATAAAATTGATATTTTATCTAATCCAAGAACAGATGTAATATTGAAAGAGGAATATTATTAAAAACTACAGAAAATATAATCAAAATCAACAAGTGAAAATAACGATAAAATAAAAAAAGGATTTAATAAAATGTCGGAATATAGGACAGTATCAGTAGTAGCGGCAATATTGGGAACAAAGGTAGAGATTCTGAAAAAATAGACATAATACTTTTAAATTCCAAATAAAACTAATATAAAAATAATTAAAAACATTTAATATTCAAAGAGATATAATGTATATTTAGAATGCTAAAAATTAGTAGAATAAGTTTTAGAAAGAAGGAATTAAAATGAAAACAAAAAGAATGATTACAATGGCAATAGCAGCAATAGTTCTAGGAAGTTTTTCAGTGAGTTATGCAGCATCAAGAAATGCGAGAAGAACTAGACAAAATACCACAAAAACAACTAAGGTTTCTAAAAACTCTCCTAAATTAGTTGAGTCAAAAGATTATACTTGCGGAAGTAGTAATTTAAAAGCTGATTTTTTTGACAATGATATAGCAAAAGTAAAAGTTGGAAAAAAAGTCTATAATTTGAAAAGAGCAGTTAGCGCTAGTGGAGAATATTTTGAAGACGGAAAAGGAGTGAGCCTTCATGTAAAAGGGGATGAAGGAGTATTTACAGTTGGAGGAGTCGATAAAAGCTGTGAAGTTGCTGGCAAAAAATCAACATCTGAAAAACAAGCTGTAACTTATAGATTAAATGATGAAACTTTAAAAAATAGAAATATTAAAGTTGAATATGGAAATGATACAGCAAAAGTAACTGATTTTAACGGAGATGTTCATAATTTAAAAAGAGCAAAAAGCGCAAGTGGAATGTATTTTGAAGATACTGATGGAGTAAGTCTTCACGTAAAAGGAAAAGAAGGAATATTTACAATATCAGGAGTAGATTATTCTTTTGAACAAAAATAATTTTATGACTTTTAGCAAAAAGTTGTGAGGTCTTATAATTCAAGGATAAATTGTACAAAATTTTTGACAAAATCTTTGATTGTTAAAATATTTTTATAAAACTGTTTTGAAATAGTCTGAAGCTTTTTTGAAACAGTTTTTTTGCATCTAAAAAGAAATAAAAAAATAGTAGCTGTAGTGTAAAAACATGATGTATTCCTAACAAGTGATGATTTTATACTAAACCCCATTTGGATAACGAATATATTATAAATCTTTTTAGCAGAGTAAACCTAATATTTATTTTCAAATAATTAAAACAAATATTCGCTTTTTAAATGGGAAATAGTATTAAAATAAGAGTATGGTTAAAATTAAGAAAAATAATTTTAAATAAATAAAAAATCTTTTTTATTAAAAAAATAAAAAAATATTTGTGTAAAACTAGTGATTTAGATAAATTTTTAGATTAATCTTTAAAAAATAAATAAAAAAGTTGTATATTTTTTAAAATTTCTTAGAAAAAGTACTTGTTTTTTTTTTTTTTTGTGCTAAAATTAGAGAGTAAGATAAAGATTTTTTATAGAAAGCGAAAAAATTTTGAATTATCACTCACTCATTAAAAAAAACTATTCCTTAATTTTTTTACTTTCAGAAAAATTTTTAAAATACAAAAAATATGTGAAAAAATTTTTGAAAGGAAATCATTATGGGAAGCAATAATTTAAAACAACTCAAAAAAGATTTGAAAGCTTTTGCCAAAAGAGTAAAAGACTTTAAATACACAGAATCAGCGCTGATTGCATTCCTTTTGACAGGAATGGTAATGCTTGGCGTTTCAAATTTAACATTTTCTGCTCAGGATGAGATAACAGCTCAGACTAAGCAAATAAATAGCTCAATAAGCGATATAAGACAGCAGTTTAAAAGAGCTAGAGCTGAAAATAATAAATTACTTAGAGATACAAATTTAGAATTAATACAGCTTATGGAACAAGGAGATCAAGTAGTGAAATCGCCTTGGAGCAGCTGGCAATATGGAATAAATTATTTTTATAATGACTGGCATGGACATTATAGAGGCAGAGGGGACAAGATAGACAGCTTTGTCTACAAAAGAGATGACTCAATCGTAAACAGAAGCGTTTACCCAGGAAAAATTGAAACAAAATACGGAGCAACAACATTAGGACTGGTAAGAGAGCCAAATGCCGCAATGGACGTATCAGCAGCACTGACACCAAAGAGCGTAGATAAAGTGGCACCAAGATTTACAGTACAAGGAGCAGGAGGAGGCTTTCCAAATTTTGCAACAAGAGTAGTAAAGGCGCCAGAAGCGCCAAGTGCTCCAATAAGTCCTAGTATAACTGTAAATCAAGCACCAGTAATAACGTTTCAGGCACAAGGATTTGGGCAAGGTAGAGATGCGGAACTACATGGAGATCAAGGAATACATTTAATGAATTTTTCTAATTATACAGCCACAGGAATTGCTAATTTTAATGTAACCAATAATACGTCTACTCTAACTTCAGGTTCAATTACTTATGATCCTTTAAATCTAGGAGCATTATCTATGAGTCCAGGAGTTTCTGCTACGCCTCACTCAGCAATTCCTGCTGGAACAATATCAGCTACTGATACAATGACTATAGCTTCTAATCCTTACAATCCAGATGGTATTATGAATGCGGTATTTAGTCATGTAGTTCCTATGAATGTTACTATGACGGGAAATTATTCCCTTAATTCGACTGCAGATCATAATATATTATTTATAAGTGTTAATCCTTATGACTATTATGAAACGGCAGGAGATAAAACATTTAAGTTTAATGGAAATGTTACTTTAAATAGTAATGGTGGAAGTTCTGTAGTTGGAATAGAGCATCAACTATTAAATGGTAATGGAGGTGGAGGAGCTAATCCAGTTAATCAAGTAGTTTCTAGTGTTGAAAATAATGGAAATATTACATTAGGTAGTGGTTCATATATGATAGGTATGATGATTGATACTGAATATTATGGAGTTTCATCACATAATAAATTTAATAAAAATCCTAAGACGGATAATAATGGTAAGATTATTATTAGTGGTGATGCTAAAAATAGTATTGGTATTGATTATGGGTTTTATGCTTTAGATTCAACTAAAAAAGGGCCTAATAGTTCAGTAAGAATAGGAGATATCATAATTGACGGTAAAAAAAGTTATGGGTATAGACAAAAAGATTATACAAATTCAGTTGCTCCTGCGGGAACTCCTTCTTCAAAAGGAGATATTTATTACGATGAAATGTCAACAGTTGATGGTGGAAATGGGTCAATCATATTAAATGGAGAAGAAAATATAGGAATGGCTATCTTCCAAGGAAAAACTACAGGAGATCCTATTGATAATTTTAAAAATATAAATATTAAAGTTGGAGGTTCAAAAAATATTGGTTTTTTAAGAGGAACGCCTGATAACGGTTATTCAAATGGTAATGATATAACATTAGATGGTACAAAATTAAGTGCAATTGGATTTGGAGGAAGTTATACAGATGCTTCTGGAACAAAACAAGATATAACTGTTGGAGATGACAACGCTCTTATAAGAAGTGAAAAAATAAGATTAAATTAGACAAGTCTATAAATACTTCTGTAGACACAGGAAAAAGAAATTCAATATTACAGGCTGTAAAAGATGGTAAAGTTTCAACAACCACAAGTGGTAAAATAACAGTTACTTCTGGAGATACTGTTTATGGTGTAACAGCAGGGTTTGATAGTGGTGGAGCTGCTGAACTGGAAACAGCAGGAGATATTGATATGACTGCTAAAAATAGTATTGGAATAGCAGTAGATACTGGAAGAACAGGAATTAATACTGCAAGCAAGGTTACTATGACAGGGAAAAACAACACTGCTATTTACAATTTAGGAACATTTAGCCAAGAAGGAAATATCACTGTCGACGGAGAAAAATCTAACGGAATTTTTAACACAGGAACATTTAAATTAACTAATAATACTGTAATAACTGCTAAAAATGGTGCAAATGGAATTTATAACACAACTGTAGGAACTTTTGTAGATCCAGACAAATTGACAATTAATGTGGTTGATAGCACGAAAAAAGGAGTTGGAGTTTATTCAGATGCAAATAGTGTTACACTTAATGGAAGTAAAATTAGTGTAAATGGAGGAGCTTCGGCAGTTGTAGCAAAAAATGGAACAATAAATTTACAAAATAATTCAAAGGTTTCATATAATGGTGAAGGGTATGCACTTTATACGCTAAATAATGGTAAAATTGATATGACAGGATCAGAATTAACACTTGATGGACAGGCGGTTGGATTCGTCGTTGACGGAGGAAGTGGAAGTTATTCATCAGGAGTAACGTTTGGTACAGGTTCAACAGTAAAAATTCTTTCAAATGATGTAATTCTTATGGGTGTAACTCATCCGACTACATTAAATTTAAGCACTTTTGACAGTACGTTATTATCTGCTGCAGGAGGATTGACAAACACTATGATTAATGCGACTGCTGCGCCAAATTATAAATTAGCGGTAATTGAAGGGTTGAACGGTGGAAAATCATTTATTCTGGATAATGATCCTTTAAGTTCAGATGGAAGTTTTAATAAGAGTCTAGCTGTAAGCACGCCAACATCACAAAGCTATAAATTTTCAAGAAATTTGCTAATTCAAAGAAGTATATTGGATGTAAATGCTGATGTAAAAGCAGTGTTAAGCTCAGCAGATGCCAATACAATTAAAAATGTTGCTTCGGGTGCACCGGTTATCGGACTTGACATTAGTTCAAGCACTGGGGCTGCAAGTAATGCGGAAACAGGAATTAATGTAAACGGTAAAACTGTAACGGTTGACAGAACGGATGCAGGTGACGGCGCAATCGGGCTGTATGCAAATTTTGGTAAGATTAATATAAACAGCGGAACTTTGAATGTTGAAACAGACACTGCTAACACTGTGAATGATCAGGCTGTGGGAGTTTATGCTGTAAATGGTTCAGAAGTTAATAATAACAGCGGAAATATAAATGTAGGCGGAAATAACTCAATTGGTATTTTGGGACTTGCATACAGGGAAGATGCTGCTGGAAATCCAGTATTAAATGAATTTGGAGGAGTAGCTGGCCAAGGAAAAGCAACTATAAATAATGATGGAAATATAACATTGGACGGTACTGGCGCTAAAGGTGTATTTGTAAAAAATAATAACAGTACGTCAAGCGTTGCAGACAGTGTTGCTACGAATAAAGCTAACGGCGTAATTACAATGTCTGGAGCTGGAGCCGTTGGAATGTATGCTGATAAAGCCACATTAAATAACTATGGAACTATTGATCTAAAAACAGGAAGCAATGCAAAAATTGGAATGTATGGAATCAATAATTCAGACATGACAAACTGGGCAACTGGAAATATTATTGTAGGGGATTCAGTGCTTTCATCTGCTTCGGATGTTCCAAATATCGGTATGTATACGGCTGACAGCGTAACGTTGAATAACTATGGTACATTGGATATAAAAGATAGTTCTTATGGAATGTATGGAGAAAATATACATGCTTATGGAACTTCTAAGATTAAAGTTGCTCAAAATGGAGTCGGAATATTCTCGAAAGGAACAGCGGGGACAGGAACTGTAACATTGGATTCAGGTTCTGAAATTACAACAAGTGCCAGCGTGAAAGGTAAGGAAGTGGTTGGAGTATTTACAGCGGGAACTAATCCTGTAAATATAAACGATAACGGTTCAAAAATGGATCTTAAGGACTGGACATTTGGATACGTAATAAAAGCTCCTGGAACATTGACTACAAATGCAAGTTCAAATGTAACTATGGATAATGAAACTGTTTATGCTTATTCTGATAATAATTCTTCAGTTATTAAAAACTATACTCCAATAAAAGCGACAGGTAACAGAAACTACGGAATCTACTCTTCCGGAACAGTCGATAACTATGGAAATATGGACTTGAAATCTGGAAATGGAAACGGTAATATAGGTATATATTCTACAGCTGGAACAGCAACAAACTGGGCAACAATTGATGTAGGTAAAACTGATAAGAGTACAAAATCATACGGAATAGGAATGGCAACAGGTTATTATGATGGAACTTCATCAAGAAATCAAGGAACTATTATAAACAAAGGCACAATTAATGTAACAGAAGAAAATAGTATAGGAATGTATGCAGTTGGAAGAAGTTCTAAAGCAATTAATGCCGCTGGAGGAATAATTAACCTTAGCGGTAAAAATACAATTGGTATGTACATCGATCAGGAAGCGGAAGGTGAAAACTACGGTACTATTACAGGTAACGGAGATAATTTGAAAGGTGTTGTAGTGGCAAATCAAGGTAAATTCAAAAACTACGGTACAATTCAAATTACTGGAAATAAAGGTATAGGAATTTATACTGATAAAGGTGTAGTGTCTGCTGATGGTATAGATGGACCTGGAGCCGTAAATACAGGATCTTTTAAAAATGTATATGAATCACAGCCAACTGATGAAAAAGTCGAAGGAAGCGTAACAATAAAGGTTCCGCCAAAGGCAACTCCAGTAACAGTTACAATAAATGGAGTGCAAGTTCCAATAACAGGTGTTGACACAAATGTTGCCTCGCCTTCAGCAACCGAAGTAACAGTTACATCGCCTTCAGGAGTTACAGTATTAGATCTTGCAAAATCAGGGCTTATGAATTTCCCTTCAGGATCTAAAGCAACAAGTGTAGGAATGTATGTTGATACATCTGGAATAAAATATACAAATCCTATTCAAGGATTAAGTAATTTAGCAGGACTTACAGATATTAACCTGTATTTTGGAACAGAAGCTGCAAGATATACAAATGCTAGAGCGATAGAACTAGGAGATAATATAATAAAACCATATAACGATGCACTTGCAAGCTTAGTTACAACTGGAACAGTGTTAAATACTAATTCAAGTAGCCTTACATGGTTAGCAATACCAACAAAATCAGCGGCTACAGGATTGTATGACAAAGTATATCTGGTTAAAATTCCATATACAGACTTTGTAAGTGCAAAAGATCCTAATACTTACAATTTCTTAAATGGACTGGAACAAAGATACGGTGTTGAAGGGCTTGGTACGAGAGAAAAGGAACTGTTTAATAAATTAAATGATCTTGGAAAAGGTGAACAGCATATCTTTACACAGGCTGTAGATGAAATGAAAGGACATCAATATGCAAATGTTCAACAAAGAATCAACGCCACTGGAAATACTTTGGATAATGAATTTGGATATTTAAGAAATGAATGGAGAAATCCGACTAAGCAAAACAACAAAATTAAAGTATTTGGTGCAAGAGATGAATATAATACCGATACAGCGGGAATTATCGATTATAAGAGCAATGCGTATGGTGTAGCCTATGTTCATGAAGATGAAAAAATTAAGATGGGTAACTCAAGCGGATGGTACGCAGGAGCTGTAACAAATAGATTCAGATTTAAAGACTTAGGAAAATCAAGAGAAGACCAGACAATGCTTAAAGCCGGGGTGTTTAAGACAATGTCACCAGAAGGCGACCATAACGGGGCATTGCAATGGACAATTGCTGGAGATGCGTTCTATGGAATTAACAGCATGAAACGTAAATACTGGATAGTGGACGATGTGTTTGAAGTGAAATCAAATTATAATTCTTATGGGCTTGCTCTTAAAAATGAACTGGGATATGACATAAGAATGAGTGAAAGAACACATTTACGTCCATTTGGAGCATTGAAGATGGAATATGGAAGATTTACAGGCATAAAGGAAGACAGCGGACAGATGAGACTGGAAGTAAAAGGGAACGACTACTTCTCAGTTAAGCCGGAAGTCGGAATGGAATTCAAGTATGTTCAGCCGTTAGCAGTAAGAACAAATTTGACAGTAGGATTATCAGCAGCTTACGAAAACGAAATTGGAAAACTTCAAAAAGGAAACAGAGCAAAAGTAAGATATACAACAGCCGACTGGTATAACTTGGAAAAAGAAAAGGAAGGCAGAAGAGGAAACGGCAAGTTTGACTTGAACATTGGAGTTGACAACACAAGATTCGGAGTGACAGTAAATGCTGGATACGACACTAAAGGCAACAATGTCAGAGGTGGACTAGGACTTAGATTAATTTACTAGAAGACTAGTTACCGTAATAAAAATGGTTTAAATTATTAGTCATAATATAAAACAAAGAAATAACTCTTTTTAGATTTAAAAAATCTATATTAGAGTTATTTTTTTTTAAAAAAGTATTGACTTTAAAGAAAAATGGGGTATAAAATAAATTTAAGTAATAAGAAGAAAGTAGGGAATTATATGAAAGTTCAAAAAAGGAACATAATTTTGCTTTTGGGATTAGTAATTTTAATGGAGAGAAGTTTGGATTCCAAAAATATTGCTTCAAATAAAAAAATTGATGAGATAAAAAAATCTACTCGTATAGAAAAAAAATATTTTAGAGAAAATCCAGTGATTAATGAAAAAAGAAAACTTATCTACACTAGAGTCTTTAAATGCGCTGGAAAAATATATGAATTAGATTATTTAACACCGAGAGTTGCAAGAATTACAAATGTTTTAAAAAATCAGAGTCATCAATTGGATAAAAATGATGATATGGCTGGTGAATACTTTTCTAATGGAATAATTTCCATTCAAATTTTAAAAAGAAAAATCGTTTTAACGCAAAATGGAAATAGAGTAACATGTCATGAAATTTTTAATAAAAAATAAAATGTGTCATTATCAATAAATGTATGGTATAATAAAACGAAATGTTTAAAACAGAATATTTAAAAAGATTTATAATTTTTTTTAATGTTTCAGAAATTTTCAGAAAAAGAATGGAGAAACTATGAAAAATGAAAATTTCAGTTGTAAAAATTGTGGTGGACCAATGAAATATGATCCAAAATCACAAAATTTAAAATGCGAAAATTGTGGATATCAGGTAGAATTGCCCAAAGAGATGACGTATAAAAGGCATGCTCTAAAAGAATATGAATATAATTTAAGAAAGGTTCCAGAAGAAAAAACAACTGTCATTCAATGCGAATCTTGTGGTGCAACAATAGAATTAAGCTCGGAAAAAGCTTCAACAAATTGTCCTTACTGTGGCTCAAATATTATTGTCAGTGAAAAGATAATGTCAATTTTGGAGCCTGATGGACTTCGACCTTTTTTAATAGAGCAGAAGGAAGTTAAAACGATTTTTTCAAATTGGATAAGGAAGAGATGGTTTGCGCCAAATGCACTAAAAAATCTTTATCAAACTGGAAAAATTATGGGAATTTATCTACCTTACTGGTCCTTTGACAACGATGCGGATTGCGATTATGTAGCTGAAGGCGGAATTGACAGAATGGAAGAGTATGAAGAAGACGGAAAAACGTATACAAGGACAATAACGGATTGGTATCCGGTTCGTGGAAATGTCGAAAATGAGTTTGTCGATGTTGTTGTACCGGGTTCTAGAAGTTTACAGAGAAAGTTACTGAATAAATTACCTGAGTTTAGTGTAGAAAGCACAATTAAATTTGATTCAGGATATTTAGCTGGATATAGCTCGGAAGTTTTTAAAGTACCGATGCAAGAGGGATATGAG
The DNA here is from genome assembly GCF_001553645.1 of Leptotrichia sp. oral taxon 847. NCBI lineage: Bacteria > Fusobacteriati > Fusobacteriota > Fusobacteriia > Fusobacteriales > Leptotrichiaceae > Leptotrichia > Leptotrichia sp. oral taxon 847. The sequence goes on from NZ_CP014231.1 coordinate 1,433,653, forward strand.
CAAGCAAAAGAAATAATGAGAGATGTTTTAGAAAATTTAATAAGCGGCGATGTTCTAAGAAATTATGACCATGTCCGGAGTATAAGAATGAGTGTAAAATGGTACAATGAATATTACAGACTTTTGATGTTACCTGTATATTCGACGTCGTATTTATATGATAAAAAGACTTATCAAGTTGTAATCAATGGCGAAAATGGAGCAATAATTGGAGAATATCCAAAATCAGTAGTAAAAATAATGTTGGCTATTTTAGCAGGAATCATTGTTGCAATATTAATTTATAGTTTTTTAAAAAATTAGAAAATAAAAATAAAAATTCAAAAAAATGGAGGAATTTAAAATGGCAAATATTTTAACAAGATTTAAAGATATAATGGCGGCAAATGTAAATTCGTTGCTTGATAAAATGGAAGATCCAGAAAAAATGATTGACCAGTATTTGAGAAATATGGAACGGGATTTAGCTACTGTAAAATCTGAAACAGCAGCAGTTATGGCGGTTGAAAGTGCGTCTAAAAGAAAAGTTGAAGAGTGCAAATTAGAAATTTCAAAAATGGAAACTTATGCTAAAAAAGCGTTAAAAGCTGGAAATGAAAGTGACGCTAGATTATTTTTACAAAAAAAGGAAACTTTGACTACAAAACTTCAAGCACTTGAAAAAGATTGCGAAATAGCAGTGGCAAATTCTTCTAAAATGAGAGAGATGCACAATAAATTGGCAGATGATATTCAAAAATTATCAGAAAAAAGAACAGAAATAAAGACAAAATTAAAAATTGCAAAAACAACAGAAAAAGTAAGTTCAATGACTTCGGTGTCAGGGTTTAGTGGAAATAAATCGTCGTTTGAACGAATGGAAGAAAAAGCAAATAGAATGCTTGATGAGGCAAATGCCAAAGCGGAATTAAATACACCTAAAAAAGATGAAGTTGAAGATTTGATGAAAAAATATGATGACAAAAATTCGGACGAAAATAAAGTTTCTTCAGCAGTTGACGAAGAATTGGAAAAAATGAAAAAAGAATTGGGACTGTAATTTAATAAACTTATTCAAAAACTATATGTTTTTAAAATTTATTGAAATAAATATTTTGAAGGAAGAGGATCTTAACCCTCTTTCTAAAATGAAAAAAATTGTTTATTGGATACATCTAAATTAAAAAGATTTTATTTTTTATAATATTTTTTGGAAAGGAAATAGAAATGGGACTATTTGGAAAGCAACTGGCAAATGTGATAGAATGGTATGAATACAATGAAGATACACTTTTTTGGAAATGGTCAAATAACGAAATAAAAAAGGGCTCAAAACTTATACTAAAACCGGGACAAGATGCGATATTTTTACACAATGGAAAAATTGAAGGGATTTTTGAAAATGATGGTGAATATGATATTCAATCGGAAATAATACCGTTTTTATCCACTTTAAAAGGTTTTAAATTTGGATTTAATTCGGGACTTAGAGCGGAAGTGATATTTGTCAACACAAAAGAAGTTACGATAAAATGGGGGACTAAAAATGCAATAAGTATTCCAGCTGCGGGACTTCCAGGTGGAATGCCAATAAGAGCTTTTGGGACAATGTCTTGTAAAGTTGACGACAATCAGGTTCTAATTGAAAAAATTGCGGGAATAAAACAGCAGTTTGGGATTGAAGATGTGAAAGAAAGAGTCTTGTCGATGCTAGACCAGCTTTTGATGAAGTGGATTGCAAAAGAGGGAAAAGATATGTTTAATCTTCAGGTAAACGCTTCTGAAATAGGCAATGGAATACAGACAGACTTAGATTTGGAAATGAGAAAAATTGGACTTGCAGTGACAAACTTTGCAGTTTCAAGCTTTAACTATCCTGAGGAAATTAAAAAAATGCAAGAAAAAGCAGCGGCTCAAAGTATGGTGGGCGATGTGAACAGATATACCCAGATGTCTTTTGCTGATTCGATGTCAAATGGTAATGGCAGCGGTGTAGCGCAAGATATGGCTCAGATGCAAATGGGAATGATGATGGGGCAAAAGATGGTAAATCAAATGAATAATGGAAGTAATCAAAATTCAAATAATAATGCACAGCAGTCAGAAAATAGTTTAAATGGAACAATCCCGAAATTTTGTCCTAATTGTGGTACAAAGACAAATGGTGCAAAATTTTGTCCTGAATGCGGAACAAAATTGGTGTAAAAATCTCAAACTAGAATAAAAAAACTACACTTTATCTTATTTTTAAGATTTTTGTGTAGTTTAAAAGGAGCTATTTGGCTCCTTTTTTTATAAATTTTTTTGAAATAAAAGAGTTAACGGATTTATTTTTCACCTAAAACTCTTTTTTCGTGCTCGATATCTTTTGGTCTCATTTTTATTCCGTAGTGGTTGACAACAGTTTTAAATTTATTCAAAATTTCTTTTTTATCAGAAATTTTCATATTTTCCATACTCAAAAGAATATCTTTCAAAGTTGCGTCAAAACTTCGGATTGACTGTGTCAAAAGAAGTTTTTTCTTAAAGTGCGGCTCTTTTTTTATGTCGTCAAAGTCAATAAAAACAATCTTTTTAGTCTTTGGGTCAATCATAAAGTTATTTAGGTTAAAATCTGTATGAAAATAATTTTTTTGTAAAAATGTATACTCAAATTTGTACCACAAGTCAATTGCTTCGAAAAACTTTTGCTTGTTATTTTCTTTTATCAAATATTTTGAATATTCCACGAAATTCCCTGAAAAAGTTTTATCCACATTTTCTGAACAAACCAGAGTTTTTATTGAAAATGGACTATTTTTAATTTTTTCATAGCTCAAAATTTTCATAAAATTCCAAGTTGGAAAATCTCTTTTCAAATCTTCATACAAATTGTAACTATTTTCCCCTTTCTCTTTGGACAGTTTCAAAAAAATCCGAAGAGCTTTAATTCCCTTATAGTTATAAAATTTTTTATAAATATTTTCTTTCTTTAAAAATTCGTGAGTTTTTTCTTCCTTAGTAAAAATTTCTACATCATTATCTTTCATCATAAACATCCTTTCCTTTTATAAGCCCCTATAAAACTTAGCCTTCTTGATATATTTATTATACAATAATTTGAAGAAATTTTCAAAAATAAATATTATAAAGACAGAGTAAAAAATATAGGGGCAAATAAAAAATCTTATTTTAAGTTTTTCATTCAATCCAGAAAGTTACTAAAATAACAATTTTTTTCTATTCCTTTTTTAAGCAGAAGTGCTCATCGCCGCACCCCTGCACCCCGGCAAGGCTCAAGACATTTTTATGCACTGCCAAAAAACTCGCTTACGGCGGGGCAGTTTTGTCAGCACATAAAAATGCTCCAACGGTTTAAATTTTACTATTATACAAAAGGTGTCGTGATTTTTTTGGAGTAAAGACGACTGTTTGAGCACGTTTAGTGCGAGTTTCGGCTTTGACGCAGAAAAAATGCTTAGACTGACGTGGGGATTATAAGGGAAAATGGCGGTCCTTTCCCCTTATGTAAAAAATAATATTAAACAAAATAACATCTTGTAATCAAAAATAAGCTAAAAAATTTGAAATTAAAAAATCTGCCCCTAAAATTTTTAAACCATCATATTATAAAATAGGGGTTGAAATATTGGGCAATATATTTTAAAATATAGAAAATAAAGATTTTTTTAGGAGGTTTGTTATGAAAAGCATAAAAGAGGATTTTTCCTTGATGTCAAGTTTGCTGATACCGGTGGCGGTGGCTATTAATTTTACAGGTTTTGGGATTGCGAAACTTTTACAGTTGCCTATATTTCTTGATTCAATTGGATCGGTGTTTATTAGTCTTATTGCAGGGCCTTGGGTGGGGACAGTAACAGCAATTATTACGAGTCTGATTACAGGAAGTTTTTCTCCAGAATATTTTGCATTTATACCTGTGGCAATATGTAATGCCTTAGTTGTAGGGGTTCTTGCAAAAATGAGAACTAAGAATTTAGTAATAAAAACAATTATAGTAAGTTTGGCACTGGCTTCGGCTTCAATAATTGTATCTATTCCTATAATTATTAAAGTTTATGGAGGATTTACAGGAAATGCTTCATCTGCAGTGGTAGTATTATTTAAAAGTATAGGATTTAGTTTGGAACAAGCAGTTGCGATAGCCACTATGCTTACAGAAGCGGCTGATAAAATTGTAACAACAGTAATTTCTATATTAATTATAAAAAGCATGTCAGATAGATATTTAATAAAATTTAAATATGGAGAAAATTATATCTATAAGAAAAATGGAGAATAGGAAGTTATGATCAAAAATTTTTTTAGAAACTTGTATCCTCTTACGAAGTTCTATTTAGCCGCAGTATTGTTAATATCAGCATTTATATTGCCAAACTATATTTATGGATATTTATTGATAGCAATTTGTGGAATTGTTGCCTATTTTTATGAAAAGTTGGGAATATACTTGAAAAGAGTGTTTTTTAGCCTATTTTTTCTAACTTTGATTATATTTGCTGTACAGGGGCTGATGATTCCTTCTAATGATATTATGGCAAAATTTGGTTTTATTACAGTATATAAGACTGGGATAATAACTGCAGTAAGATTGACTTCCAAAATTGCAGCTCTAGTTTCTACTATAACAATGTTGACACTAATATCAAAAGCTAAAGAGTTCACAGTGGCTCTTGAAAAAAAAGGACTTAATCCTAAAGCGGCATTTATCTTGCTTTTATCGCTTCAAATGATACCAGAAATGAATAGACAGGCAAATATAATTTTAGATTCACAAAAGTCCAGAGGGGTGGAAACAGAAGGAAATATCTTTGTGAGATTTAAAGCACTTATTCCTGTGTTTATTCCACTTGTGCTAGGATCAATTGTAAATACGGAGGAAAGAGCGATTACATTGGAAGCAAGAGGTTTTTCAATCGGAAAAAAAAGGACGATATTGAATGAACTGGAAGAAACAAAAAATGATAAAATTGTAAAAATAATACTTGCTATTTTTATAATTTTGTGCGTTGTTTGGAGGATTTTATGGTTGTTGAAATAAAAAATTTTAGTTATAAATATCCGCTGGAAGATAAAAATGTTTTGGAAAATCTAAATTTAAAGATTGAAAAAGGCGAGTTCTGGGCGATTATTGGAAAAAATGGAAGTGGAAAAACGACCCTTTGTAATGCTCTTAGAAGATTTGTGCCAGATTTTTACAAAGGAGAAATGGCTGGAGAAATTATAGTTGATGGGAAGAACTTAAAAGATTTTGGAGTCGAAGAGCTTGTAACGAAAATTGGTTTTGTATTTCAAAATCCATTTACACAAATTAGCGGAGTAAAGGATACTGTTTTTGGCGAAATTGCTTATGGCTTGGAAAATCTTGCAGTTGAAAAAGAAGAAATAATAAAAAGGGTAAATGAAACATTGCAGTTACTTGAAATAGAGCATTTAAAGGATAAAAATCCGCAAGAGATGTCAGGAGGTCAAAAGCAACGGGTTGCATTGGCTTCAATCATCGTGATGGACCCTGAAATATTGGTAATCGATGAGCCTACTTCACAGCTTGATCCAAAAGGAACGCAGGATATTTTCAAAATAATAAATATTATGGCAAAAAAAGGAAAAACGATAATTTTAGTGGAGCACAAACTGGAATTAATCGCTCAGTATGCTGAAAAAGTTGTAGTTTTGGACAAAGGAAAAATAATTTTGAGTGGAGATAAAAAAGAAATTTTAAATAATAGACTTCTTGAAGAAAAGGGAATAGGAATGCCACAGTATTCAAAACTTTTCTACGAACTTATAAAAGTGGGAAAAGCAAAGTTTGAAGAAATTCCGATAACCAAGGGAAAGACAGTGGAATTATTGAAAAAATAAAGTAACAAAAAATAAAAATTGTTAAGCAAATCTTAAAAATATTTGTTAAAAAGGAAAAATTATGAAATCAAAAGATTTGAAAAATAGAATTGTGCTTGTAAAAGGCGATATTACCGAATATCCAGCTGATGTAATTGTAAATGCTGCAAATTCTTCTTTACTTGGAGGAAGCGGTGTCGATGGTGCGATTCATAGAAAAGGCGGGAAGGAAATAGCCAAAGATTGTCAAAAATACGAAATACTCAAGGAAAATGCGATGTTGGTAAAGCTGTTATTACAAGGGCAGGAAATATGCCTTTCAAAAATGTAATTCACACAGTTGGGCCTGTCTGGCAGTCAGGAAAAAATAATGAAGCAAAATTATTTGCAGAAAAGTTGTTAAAAAAAGCCTATATTTCAAGTTTAGAATTGGCTGAAAAAAATAAACTGAAAAATATTTCATTTCCAAATATTTCGACAGGAGTGTACAGATTTCCAAAAGATTTAGCTGCAAAAACAGCTATTAATGCTGTAGTAGAATATTTGGAGAAAAGCGATTTTATAGAAAAGGTAAATTTTGTATGTTTTGAAAATGAAAATTTTAAGATTTATCAAAAATTACTGGAAGAGAAAGGGATTTTATGAAAGAGGGGAAACTGAAAAAAATTATAAAAATAGACTGGACTATATTTTATTCCAAACCAAGAATACAAATTTTAGGAATTTTGATATTTTTGGATATAATGTTGCTTTTCTCAGTGACAAAAGAAATGGAAAAAGGCTTTAGCATATCTTCTGTTTCAACTTCAATAGTCTTATTTATACTATTTATATTATTAAATGGATTGTTTATTTTTTATTACAAAAATAAATTTCCTAATATAGAATTTTATGATGATTATTTTATTTTCAAAAAAGAGAAAGTGTATTATGAAAATTTAAAATATTTTTTCTTTAAGGATAATAGAGTATTTCAAATGAAGAAATTTTCTAAAATTTTGTATAGACCTGATGGCGGTAATTGGAAAAAGATAGATGGAAGCGGGTATGATTATGACTTATTTTCAGTATTTCAAAAATGTTTTTTAGAAAAAAATTTTTCAAAAGCAGTAGAAAAGATTGAAAATGGCGGAGTTGAGATTTTTCCATTTCAAAATCAAGGTTTTGTGAAAAATAAATTTTTATTTTCAAGTGAAGAAGGATTGCAGGAATTGACTCAGATTTTTGAAAGTTCACCCAAAATACAAGTGTCGAATAAATCTGTAACATTTGATAATGAGATTTATAATTGGGAAAATTATAATATTGAATTTGAAATCGGCACAATTACAGTAAGTGATTTGAAAAAGAATACGATTCTTGAAATTGAAGCTAAAAATACAGTAATTTGTCAGGAAATTTTATTAAAAAACTTAATAGAAAATTTTGATAAAAAATATCCTAAATTCTATTAGAAAATAAGAAAATTTTTAAAGGAGAGATAATTATGAGTTTTATTACTGTAAAAAATTTGAGTTTTAAATATCCTAATGGTACAGAAAATGTGCTTAATGATGTTTCTCTTGAAGTTGAAAAAGGAGAAAAACTTGCAATTATTGGACAAAATGGAGCTGGGAAGACGACTTTTGTGAAGATGTTAAATGGACTTTTAAAGGCGGAAAAAGGAGAAGTGGTTGTTGACGGTTGGAATACTAAAGATTTTTCTGTGGCTAAGATGAGCAAAAAGGTCGGATATGTGTTTCAAAATCCGATGGATCAAATCTTTCACAACAATGTTTTTGACGAAATTGCCTTCGGAGCAAAAAAGTTAAAATATTCTAGGGAAAAACTTGATATCCTTGTGGAAAAAGCGATGAGACTTACTAAACTTAGTGAGTTTAAAAAGGAAAATCCTTACAATCTTCCTTATTCGATGAGAAAATTTGTAACTATTGCGTCCATTATCGCTATGGACTGTGATATCATAATTATGGACGAGCCAACTGCTGGACAGGATTATTTTGGTATGCAAGTTTTGCACAATTTGATTGAAGGATTGAATAAAGAAGGGAAAACTGTAATTACGATAACTCACGATATGGAATTTGTTGTGAATAATTTTGACAGAATAGTTGTTATGACAAATGGAAAAATAATTGCAGATGGCGATAAAAGAGATATTTTTTGGGATTTGGAAATTCTAAAAAAAGCTATGTTAAAACAGCCAAATATAAGTGACTTGGCACGAGAAATTAATCTAAATAAAAATATCCTGTCAATTGAAGAATTTGTGGAAAGTTATTAGTTTTACTGGGGGTGAGAGTGTGAGTGCATATTCTTTGCTTTATAAAAATATTGATGAAGTAAAAATCAAGGGAGTTACAAAAACAAATCTTCCAAAATTAAAGACATTGGGAATTGAAACAGTCTATAATTTGTTTTATCATTTTCCGAGAGCGTATGAGAATAGAGATAATTATAAAAAGATAAACGAGGTTTTGGATGAGGAATTTGTCATTTTAAAAGGGACGGTTGTAAATATTGCAAATAGATTTTCAAAAAGAGGAATGGTTATGGTGTCGGCGGTTTTGAGTGATGGGACTGGAATGATGGAACTTCTCTGGTTTAACAACCGCTATGTGAAAAACAATGTAAAAGTTGGAAATGAAATTATGGTTTACGGAAAAGTTAAAAAAGGGATGAAATTACAAATTATAAATCCTGAGTATAAAAAAATTGATGAAAAGTATTTTGATCCCAAAAAAGAAAATCAAATTTTGCCAATTTATCCATCAACGGAGTCTCTTCGTCAAATTTCAATAAGAAAAATTATTGAAGCTGCGCTAAATAGCTATGGATATTTGCTTTATGAAAATATGCCAAATGAATTTTTAAAAAAAGAGAAAATTATTGGTAGAAAAGAGGCGATGCTAAATATTCATTTTCCAGAAAATGAAACAAAAAAGGAAGAAGCGCAAAAAAGATTTATTAAATAATGCAAGAACACTCGCGACTTTTAGTCGTGAGATGAATTGTTTGAGAATTTTAGTAAGCATATAGGGAAACTTGTATGTAGACACAGAAAGAACTGTGCAACAAAGAAACTGAATTGCTGGGAACTCTTAAAGCTGGTATAACCACAACATAGCAATCTTACTCATAAGAGGCAAATGTGAAGGTAGCGAAAGCAGAAAAAATATACTAGATGGTGCAAGGTTAAATCCTAAACACTGAGCCATATAGAAAGGCATACAATAGACAATCAGCAGCTAAGCCTGAAAAGGAAAGTTCAACGACTATCCCTCGTGAGGGGAGTACAATACAAGCGATTGGTATTGGAAGTGGTTTCGCCTAAGTCCTTGAAATAGGATATGGATAAGATATAGTCTGTGCTTGTTAGAGATAACAAGAAGTTTAAGATATTCTTTTCTCCTTAACTTGTTAAGGAGTGAAAATATTAGGAGAACTGCATAAGTAGTAGCGAACTTATGTGAACGACACTTCCCACTGTTGTGGGGTTTTAAAAACTTTAAAAATATTTAAAAATAAATAAAAAATATTACTTTTTAATAGTTAAAATGTAGAATATATAGTATAATATCTCTGATGAAAAGGAGGTGATTATATATGTATTTAACATTAAAACAACAGGTAAAACATCTTAGTAAAAAAGAGTTTAGAATTTTAAAATATCTATCTCATATAGCCAAGAACTTAACTAATGAAGCTATATATAATGTTAGACAATACTATTTTAATAAGAAAAAGTATTTAAGTTATAATGAAAACTATAAAATACTTAAAAATAGTGAGAATTACAAGAAATTAAATTCTAATATGGCTCAACAAATTATAAAAGAAGTAGACGGAAGTTTTAAATCATTTTTTGGACTTTTAAAACTTGCTAAGAATGGTCAATATAATTGTAAAGTAAAATTACCTAAATATCTTGCTAAAGATGGTTTTACAACTCTTGTTATAGGTTTTGTTAGATTAAAAGATGGTATGCTGATAGTTCCTTATTCAAATTCGTTTAAGAAAACTCATCAGGAAGTTAAAATTAAGCTGCCACCAGTATTAAAAGACAAGAAGATAAAAGAGATTAGAATAATACCCAAACAACATTCTAGGTACTTTGAAATTCAATATACTTATGAAGTAGAAGAAGTTCAAAGGAAATTAAATAAAGAAAATGGACTAGGAATTGATTTAGGTATAGATAATCTTTGTACTTGTGTTACAAATACTGGAGCTTCATTCATAATAGATGGGAGAAAATTAAAATCAATAAATCAATACTATAACAAGATAAATGCAAAATTACAAAGCATAAAAAATAAGCAAAAGACCTTCCGAACAACATTAAGGCAAAAGAGAATAGCTAGAAAGAGAAATAATCGCATAGAAGGTTATCTTTCAAAAGCAGCAAGAATAATTGTAAATTATTGTCTTAATAATGATATAGGAAAGATAGTTCTAGGATATAATGAGGATTTTCAAAGAAATTCAAATATAGGAAGTATAAATAATCAAAATTTTGTGAATATACCATATGGAAAATTAAGAGATAAATTAATATATCTATGTAAACTATATGGAATGGAATTTAAACTACAAGAAGAAAGTTATACATCAAAAGCAAGTTTTTTTGATGGAGATGAAATCCCAATATACGATAAAGAAAATCAAAAAGAATATAAATTCAGTGGAAAAAGAATAAAAAGAGGACTATATCAAACAAGTAAAGGATATCAATTAAATGCAGATTGTAACGGAGCATTAAACATATTAAGAAAAAGTAAAGTTGTGGATTTAAGCGTCCTATACAATAGAGGTGAGCTGAACACGCCTAAAAGAATAAGGGTAGTGTAAAACTATCAAACTTCTTAGAAAATTTTTAAATAATTTTAAAGATTTTAGAACCCCGCGACGTAAGAAATGGGAGGTTCAGGTTTGAGGAAATTTTACTTTTGGAAATGGGAATTTTGCAAAGCAGATTTCAAAGTGAAAAAAATAATAAAAATGTTTATAAATTGGAGGATAAAAAGAGCCTTGTTTCAAAATTTGTAAAAAGTTTGCCGTATGAGCTTACAAAAGCTCAAAAAACTGTAATAACGGAAATTTATAAAGAATTAAAAGCTGGAAAAATTGTAAACAGACTTATTCAGGGTGATGTGGGTTCAGGGAAAACGATTGTTTCTTTTGTAATTCTTCTCTATATGATTGAAAATGGTTATCAAGGTGCGATAATGGCACCGACGGAAATTCTTTCAATTCAGCATTATTTAGGAATTATAGATGAATTTTCAAAACTTGACATAAGAGTTGAGCTTTTGACGGCTAGTGTTAAAGGAAAAAAAAGAGAAAAATTACTTAATGAGATAAAAGAAGGACTTGTGGATATTGTGATTGGAACACATTCTTTAATTGAAGAAGATGTAGTTTTTAAAAATCTTGGGTTAATTGTTATCGACGAACAGCACAAATTTGGGGTAAGACAGAGAAAATTACTAAGAGATAAAGGAAATCTGGCAAATCTTATAGTCATGAGTGCAACTCCGATTCCCCGTTCTTTAGCGCTTACGATTTATGGAGATTTGGATGTTTCAATAATTGATGAATTGCCGACCGGTCGCTCTCCAATTAAGACTAAATGGATAAAAGATGAAATTGAAAAACAGAAAATGTATGATTTTATCGACAGAATGATAGAAAAAGGAAGACAAGTTTATATTGTTTCACCGCTAATCGAAGAAAGTGAAACTTTGAATGTGAAATCGGCTCAGGAAACTTTTGAAGAATACAAAGATATTTTTCCTAATAGAAGAATAGATATTATTCACGGACGGCAGAAATATAAGGAAAAACAGGAAATTATGGAAAAGTTTAAAAATCATAAAATTGATATTTTGGTGTCGACAACCGTTATTGAAGTTGGAGTGAATGTGCCAAATGCGACAGTTATGGTAATCAGGGATGCACAAAGATTTGGACTTTCATCGCTTCATCAGTTGAGAGGTCGTGTCGGTCGGGGAAGCCACAAATCTTATTGCTTTTTGGAATCTAAAACGAATAATGAAGTTTCGGTAAAAAGACTGGAAGTTATGGAAAAGACGACAGATGGGTTTAAAATAGCTGAAGAGGATTTGAAACTGAGAAATTCGGGAGAAATTTTGGGAATAAAGCAAAGCGGCGTGTCAGATATGGTTTTTACTGACATTGTAAAAAATGTTAAAGAAATTAAAAAAGTTCATGATTTTGTTGTGTGGTACCTGGAAAAAAATGATGGAAAAATTGAAAATGAGTTTTTGAAAATGGATATTTATAAAAAATTTTTCCGTGCAGAATAAGAGTAAAATTATAAAAAAATAGTGTTTTTTATAATAGCAAAGGATTTTTTATTCCTTGTCAAAAAAATAAAAAATAAGGAGAATTTTGTGAAACAGTATATAGCGGATTTCGGGCTGTTAATAGTCGGAATATTGTGGGGATTGGGTTTTGTGTTTGTAAAAATTGGGTTAAATACGGGAATTAATCCATTTTATCTGTCGGCATTAAGATTTTTAGTCGGAGGAATTTTATTTTACCTCGTATTTTTAAAAAAAATGAAAAAATTTAGAAAAAAAGATATTGTTGCGGGACTTGTTGTAGGAATTTTTCAATTTTTTGGTTACGCTTTTCAAACTTACGGCGCAATGCTTACAACGGCTAGTAAAAATGCTTTTTTTACTTCGATAAATGTGATAATTGTACCGTATATCTTTTGGATTTTACACAAAAGAAAGCCAAAAGCGATGACTTTTATTTGCTCTGTTATCTGTGTAATTGGAATTGGAGTCATAAGTTTTGATAAAGATTTGAATTTGTCTGACATTAATTTTGGAGATATTTTGACGATAATAAGTGCAGTATTTTTTGCATTTCAAATAGCGACAACTGGATTTTTTTCAAGAAAAGTTGAGCCACTAAAATTAATCTTTTTACAGATGATATTTGCTGGAATTCTATTTGTAATAAATTTTTTTATTTTTTCAAATCCTAGAGAAATTTCGGATTTAAAAGGAATGGCACTGATTTCAGTCGGTTACTTGACAATATTTTCCACGATAGTTCCGACACTTTTGCAAACGGTCTGTCAAAAATTTACGACTTCGACACGAGCTTCACTTTTGATGTCGACAGAATCACTGTTTGCACCAATGTTTGCATTTTTTATCTTAGGCGAAGTATTAAGTTTAAAAGTGATTATAGGCGCAGGAATAGTTTTATTTTCAATAATTTTGTCGGAAATTTAAAAATTATAATTTAAAAAAAATTTGACTTTTTTGAAAAAATGTTATAAAATTAATTATAATGATTACAAAATTATAATAATTTTATATATAAAATTTGGAGGTAAAAATGGACTTTAGTTTAAATTTAGGTGTTTTGGATGAAGGAAAACTACAAAAAATTGACGAAAATAAACTTTATGATGTAACTGTGATTGGAGCGGGACCAGCGGCGGTTTCTAGTGCAATTTATGCGGCTCGTAAAGGTTTAGATGTTGCAATGGTCGGAGTAAAAGTGGGTGGACAAGTTTTGGACACAAATGAAATTGAAAATATAATAGGAACAATTTCTACAACTGGAAGCAAATTTGCCGAAACTTTGCACAATCATTTAAAGGAGTATGCAATTGCGTTTAAAGAAGGGCATGTTGTAAAAGAAATTTCGCTTGATGGAAAAGATAAAGTTTTTGTAACTGATGACGGGAAAAAATATAAGACAAAAGCTATAATTTTAGCAACTGGTGCAAAACCTAGAAGTCTTAATATTCCTGGAGAAGCTGAATATGTTGGAAAAGGAGTGCATTACTGTTCAACTTGCGATGGGCCTTTTTACAAAGGACTTGATGTCGCTGTAATCGGCGGTGGAAACTCAGGCGTGGAAGCTGCGCTTGATATGTCAGGAATTGCAAAAAATGTCACTTTAATTGAATTTATGCCAGAATTGAAAGCCGACAAAGTTTTACAGAAAAAATTGGCACAGCGTGAAAACGTGAATGTAATTTTAAATTCAGCAACTACGGAAGTTTTAGGAACAGAATTTGTGGAAAATTTAAAATATAAAAATCGGGCTACAGACGAAGAAAAAACTCTAAAATTGGACGGAATATTTATCGAAGTCGGACTTTCTCCAAGCAGTGAAATTGTAAAAGATTTAGTTGAATTGAATAAAGTGGGGGAAATTGTAATAAATCCAGTAAATAATGAAACTTCAGTGGAAGGAATCTTTGCCGCAGGAGATGTTACAAACATAAAACAAAAACAAATAATTGTTGCAATGGGAGAAGGTGCAAAAGCAGCACTTAGCGCATTTGATTATTTAATCGCAAAATATTAATAAAATTTTTTAGACTTATGAAGTTTTTCATAGGTCTTTTTTTTTTGATAAAATTTCTAATATTTTCTTTTAAATAATTAAAATAAATATTCACTTTTTAAACGGGGAATAGTATAAATTTTAATTTATTTTTGTTTACAAGATGTCGTTTTGTTTAGTATAGTTTTTTATTTTTTTTACATAAGGGGAAAGGACCGCCATTTCCCCTTATAATCCCCACGCTCGTCTAAGCATTTTTTTGAAGCAAAGCCGAAACTCACTTCGTTCAAACAGTCGTCTTTACTCCAAAAAAATCACGACACCTTTTGTATAATAGTAAAATTTAAACCGTCGGAGCATTTTTATGTGCTGACAAAACTGTCTGAGCACGATTAGTGCGAGTTTTTTGGCAGTGCATAAAAATGACGAAGACTAGCCGGGGTGCAGGGGTGCGGCGATGAGCACTTCTGCTTAAAAAAGGAATAGAAAAAAATTGTTATTTTAGTAACTTTGTGGATTGAATAAGAAACTTAAAATAGAAGTTTTTACTTAAGTATCTTATTTCGTTTTAAATTTTTAATTTTCTTGCTAAAAATTTTATGTAAAAAAATAAAAAAACTATATTAATCAAAATAACATCTTGTAATCAAAATAAATAAAAAATATTGAAATTAAAACTTTTCTTTAAATATTTTATTTCATTTTAAATTTCTAATTTTCTTGCTAAACATTGAAAATTATTATATAATTAACCCATAAAAAATAAAAAAATATATTTTGGAGGGAAAAATGAAAGAGAGAATTGTTATAACTGTTATTGGAGAAGACAAAACAGGAATTGTTGCAAATGTGTCGACAAAATTGAGTGAGCTAAAATTAAATATTATTGACATAACTCAAAAAGTTTTTGAAGATAATATTTTTGCTATGATAATGTTAGTGGAAGTTGAAAAAAATGTAGATATAAAAAAATTGCAGGAAGAATTTAAAGTTTTTGAAGGAAAAATCGGAGTAAAAGTATTTTTGCAACACGAAGAAATTTTTAAAACAATGCACAGAATATAATTTTAGAAAGAAAATTAGGAGGAAAATATGAATTTATTACCAGACGAAATACTGGAAACAATAGATATGATAGAGATGCAAAATCTTGATGTAAGAACAGTTACAATGGGAATCAGTCTATTGGACTGCATCGAAACATCGGCTGAAAAAACAGCTGAAAATATTTACAACAAAATTGTAAAAAATGGAAAAGATTTGGTAAAAATTGCAGATGAAGTGGCTAGTAAATATAATGTTCCAATCGTAAATAAAAGAGTTTCTGTTACGCCAATTGCAATAATTGGAAATGCTACAGATGCGACTGACTACACTATTTTTGCAAAAGCATTAGATAAAGCTGCAAAAGAAATTGGGATTGACTTTATCGGTGGATTTTCGGCACTTGTTGACAAAGGTTTTACTAAAGGTGATTTGAGATTAATAGAAAGTATTCCCTCTGCGCTTTCTCAAACTGACCGTGTCTGCTCTTCAGTAAATGTCGGTTCGACAAAGTCAGGAATTAATTTGGATGCCATAAAGATGATGGGAAAAACTGTAAAAGAACTGGCTAATTTATCAAAAGAAGCAGATGGACTGGCAGCGGCAAAATTTGTTGTATTCACAAACGCTGTGCCTGACAATCCTTTTATGGCTGGAGCATTTCACGGTGTAGAAAATCCTGATATTGTGCTAAACGTGGGAATAAGTGGACCTGGAGTTGTAAGACACACACTTGCAAACATTTCAAAAACTGCTAAAATCGACGAAATTACAGAGGCTATAAAAAAAGTGAGTTTTAAAATCACAAGAATGGGAGAATTGGTTGGACGAGAAGTTGCAAATAGACTTGGCGTCGAATTTGGAATAATAGATTTATCACTTGCACCAACTCCAGCGGTTGGAGATAGCGTGGGAAATGTGTTGGAAGAATTTGGCTTGGAATCTGTCGGAGCATATGGGACGACTTTTGCGCTTGCAATTTTAAACGATGCCGTTAAAAAAGGAGGGGCTATGGCTGCAACCAGAGTTGGAGGCCTAACAGGAGCATTTATTCCAGTGAGTGAAGATCAGGGAATGATAGATGCAACAAGCAAGGGTTACTTGACACTTGAAAAATTGGAAGCTATGACTTGCGTTTGTTCAGTTGGACTTGACATGATAGCAATTCCTGGAGATACAACAGAAGCGGTTATTTCTGGGATAATAGCCGATGAAATGGCAATTGGAATGGTAAACAGTAAAACTACGGCAGTGAGATTAATTCCAGTTCCAAATAAAAAAGCTGGAGACAGAGTCGTATTTGGAGGACTTTTGGGAGAAGCTGATATAATTGACATAAATAATTTGGACTGTTCAGTTTTAATAAACCGTGGTGGAAAGGTCGCACCTCCAATTCAAGCTTTAAAAAACTAATTTTTAATATGAAGGAATTTTTGAACTCCAGAATACTCATGGTATATGGAACGTTATAAAAATTAATGATTTAATTCTTTTTAACAAGGGGAAAACATCGCCTTTTCCCCTTGACCCCGCGCTAGTCTACGACATTTTTATGCACTGCCAAAAAACTCGCACTAAACGTGCTCAAACAGTTTTGTCAGCACATAAAAATGCTCCGACGGTTCAAATTTTACTACCATGCAAAAGTGTCGTGATTTTTTTGGAGTAAAGACGACTGTTTGAACGAAGTGAGTTTCGGCTTTACTTCAAAAAAATTCTTAGACGAGCGTGGGGATTATAAGGGGAAATGGCGGTCCTTTCCCCTTATGCAAAAAATAAAAAAATAATATTAAACAAAATAACATTTTGTAATCAAGAATAATTTAAAAAATTTAAAATTAAAAATCTGTCCCTAAAATTTTTAAACCATCTTAATATGTTAGTAAAGTTTGAATTTCTGATGTGTTCTTATTTTTTTATAAGTAAAAATAAAATATAAAAAAAATCTTTTTTATTAAAAAAATAAAAAAATATTTGTGTAAATCTAGTTATTTAGACTTATTTTTAGATTAATTTTTTAAAAATAAATAAAAAAGTCATATTTTTTTTAAAATTTCTTAGAAAAAGTGCTTGTTTTTTTTTTTTTTTTTGTGCTAAAATTAAAGAGTAAGATAAAGATTTTTTATAGAAAGTGAAAAAATTTTGAATTATCACTCACTCATTAAAAAAAACTATTCCTTAATTTTTTTGCTTTCAAAAAAATTTTTAAAATACAAAAAATATGTGAAAAAATTTTTGAAAGGAAATCATTATGGAAAGCAATAATTTAAAACAACTCAAAAAAGATTTAAAAGCTTTTGCCAAAAGAGTAAAAGACTTTAAATACACAGAATCAGCGCTGATTGCATTCCTTTTGACAGGAATGGTAATGCTTGGCGTTTCAAATTTAACATTTTCTGCTCAGGATGAGATAACAGCTCAGACTAAGCAAATAAATAGCTCAATAAGCGATATAAGACAGCAGTTTAAAAGAGCTAGAGCTGAAAATAATAAATTACTTAGAGATACAAATTTAGAATTAATACAGCTTATGGAACAAGGAGATCAAGTAGTAAAATCGCCTTGGAAATCATGGCAATATGGAGCCAATACGTTCTTAAATGAATGGAAAGGAACGTATAAAGGGCATGGAGACAAAACTGGAAATGTCAAATATAAAAGAAACGCTGGATTAGGTAAATACAATTACCAAGCAACAGAAGGAAAATATGGAACAACTTCAATAGGATTAAGAAATGCAATGGAAAGACCAGTAGAAATTCAAGTGGATGCTTCATTGAGAACATTGTCAATAGATAAGCCAGCACCTACTTTTGTGCCTACTACTCCTAGTGGGGGATTGCCTCCGTTTGAGCCCAGGGTTATAGCGGCACCTAATTTGCCTAAAACTCCTGATAATCCAAAAATAACAGTACTTGATCCTCCTGATTTATCGTTTAATGGAACTGGTTTTGGACAGCCATCTTCTCCAAAAACTAATCAAAGTCTATTATATGTTGAAAATTATCGTACTTATAATACAACTACGCCTGTATTTGTAACATATGGAGCTTCTAATACTAAAACTATGACAGGTGGAAGTGTTACAGTTACTAAAGATGATGGTTCAACTGGAACTACATTAGTGTCAGGAACAGGGAGTTACGATAAAAACCATCCTTATTTTATAAATGATGCAGCAGACCATTCATCTACTATAAATGGAAATTATGATATAACAAGAGCAACAGATTCAGGACCGGGAACATTATACTTTGTAAGTTTAAATCCTTACGAAGTAGGTCATAATAGTTCTTCAGATGGTGTGTATAATTTTGCAGGTAATTTAACATTGCATGGTCATAATAATCCTAGCTCTGGAAGTCTTTTATTGGGATTTGAACATCAATTATTAGCAAACAATGGTGGAGGTAGTGGGCATTTTACAAATGTTGAAAATGGAACTGTGACAAGTATTTTAAAAAATACAGGAAATATAACTTTACAAGATGGATATAATTTGGTGGGAATTCAAATAGATACAGAATATAGTTCTGGTTCAAATGGATATTTTAGAAAACAACCTCAAACAATAAACGATGGTACAATAACAATAAATTCCCAAAATAGTATAGGTATTGATTATGGTAAATATTATGATGCTTCACCTAATACAAAATTAACTGTAGGAAATATTAATGTAAATGGAAAAAATAACTACGGTTTCAGAATGAAAGCATACAATGGTGAATCTTCTAGTAGTGGTGGAACAGTTGGAATGGACTATTATGATAAAACAGATATAACAGGTGGAACAGGTAAAAAAATTACGGTTAAAGGAACAAAAAACGTTGGAGTTTCAATTGCACAAGGAACACATTCAGGAGATCCTCTATCTAGAGTAACAGGATTAAATATATTAGTTGGTGGAACAGGAAATGTTGGATTTCTAAGAAATTCTCAAGGGAATAATACAAATCATAACGTTATGAATTTAGATGCTACAAAAATGAGCAATATAGCATTTGATTCAGATGCAACAGAAAGTGCCTTGATAAGAAGTGATAAGGATGAAATAAAATTAGATCAAGATATAACAGTAGGTTCTATAGGAACTAAAAATACTTTGTTACAAGCAGGTAAACAAGGAACTGTTAGATTAGGAAGTGGAAGAACAATAACATCAACTTCTTCTGATGAATTTTATGGAATGACAGCTGGTAGTTTCCCTACTACTGGAGCAGGAACAAGTGGTGCTAAAATAATTAATGATGGGACTTTAACTATTGGTGGAAATAAAAGTATAGCTATGGCAATAGATACAGGAAATACTGGTGAACATAATGGAACTATAACTTATACAGGTAACAATGCTTCTGCCATTTTTAATAAAGGAACATTTACAGCAGCAGGTACTAGTAATACTACAATATCTGGAGATGGAAACGTAGGAATTTACAATAAAGGAACTATGCATTTAAATGGAACTGTTGGAATGATATTGAAAAATGGTTCTACAGGTATATTCAGTGATGGTGGAACAGTTACTTCAGCTCCAAACAAAGTAACAATTAGTATAGATGATACTGCTATTCCTGCAGGAACTTCAAAGGGTGTAGCTGTTTATGCTAGAAACGGTGCTATTGTCGATTTACAAGGATCAAATTTAACTGTAAAAGGTGGTGCCTCTGGTGTAGTTTCAGAAGGAGCAGGAACTAGCTTGAATTTGTCAAATTCAAAAATTGATTATGATGGTGATGGTTATGGAGTGTATAATGCAAATGGAGGAACAGTAAACTTATTAAATGCGACATTAACTTTAAGAGGGAATTCTGTAGGATTTCAAAAAGACTTAAGTGCTCCAGGTTCCATTACTACAACAGGAATGCATATAAATGTATTCTCAAATGATGCCACTGTAATGAATTTAAGAAATGCAACGGGTCCTTTAAATTTATTAGGTTTAGATAGTAATTTGGCTACGCTTGTAGGATTAGCACCAGGAAGCATTAATAATACAGATCCATTAGGAACTACATATAATGGGTATAAACTAGCTTCGATTGACGGACTTAATACGTATGAAATTAATAAAGATTTAGATAAATCGTTAGCAGTAACTGGTGCAGATGCAGATGTAGATACGTTTGTAAAAAAATTATTAGTTCAAAGGGCAATTTTAAATGTTCAAGCAGGTAAAACAGTAACAGCAAACCTAAATTCTTCAGACTTAACAGCAACAGGAATGAAAGGTGTAGTAGGACTTGATATGAGTTCAAGTAGTTCAGCAGCTTCAAATGCTGAAACACAAATAAATCTTGCTGGAGGTTCTACTGTAAATGCAGACAGAACAGACGCTGGAAACGGAGCAGTAGGATTATTTATAAACTATGGAAAAGTTCATACTGATCCATCAGCTACAATAAATGTTGAACAATTAACAACAAACCCTCATAATGACAGTGCTGTAGGTATTTATGCAGTAAATGGTTCAGATGTAAACAATGAAGGTACTGTAAATGTTGGTGGAAATAGTTCGATTGGATTATTAGGATTGGCGTATAGAGAAGATGCGACTACCGGGGCACCAAAAGTAAATGAATTTGGAGGAAAACCTGGTGAAGGAACGATTAACGTTGTAAATAAAGGTAATGTTACATTGGATGGAACTACATCTTATGGAATTTATGTGAAAAATAATAATTCAGCAGGAACAAAAGCTACTGCTACTGGAACAAATACAGGAAGTGGAGTGTTAACTTTATCCGGAGATAAGTCTATCGGAATGATAGGAGATAAAGCAACATTGACAAATGATGCAGGTGCAAAAATCAATATGACAGGACAAGAACAAGTTGGAATGTTTGCAAATAATAGTTCATCATTAATAAACAATGGAGAAATTAATTTGGCGACTTCGACAGGTTCAATTCCAAGTGTTGGAATTTACACTGATGATGTTGCTACAGATATTACGAATAATGGTAAGATTACTGGTGGAAATAAAAACTACGGTATTTTTGGTAAAACAGTAACTCATGGTTCGACTGGAGAAATTACAGTTGGAGATGAAGGTGTTGGAATTTATTCGACAGAAGGAAATATTACATTGAATTCAGGTTCTAAAATAAATGTTGGAGCGAATGAAGCAGTTGGAGTATTTACTACTGGAACAGCAGGAAGAACGATAAATGCTGATACGAATATGACAATTGGGGATTCTTCATTTGGTTATGTAATTAAAAATACAGGAACAACAAACTTAACTACAAATGGAACTGCAACATTAGGAAATGAAGCGAAATTTATTTATTCAAATAATAAAGATATAACAGTAACAAATAATGTTCCATTAACTTCAACAGGAAATAACACTTACGGAATTTATTCTGCAGGAACAGTAACAAATAATGCAGATATTGATTTTGGAAGAGGAACAGGAAGTGTAGCAGTTTATGCAATTGATGGAGGAACTGCTAGAAATGCTGCAGGAAAAACAATTACAGTAAGTGGAAGTAATTTATCAGCAACTCCAGTTCCAGAATATGGAATGGGAATGGCTACTTCTAATGGAACAATTATAAATGATGGAACAATAAAAGTGGCTCTTGATGAAGGAATTGGAATGTTTGCTTCAGGAAGTGGTTCAAAAGCAATAAATAATGGTACAATTGAATTAAGCGGAAAAAATACAAAAGGAATGTATGTTGATAATAACGCAGTAGGAGAAAACTGGGGAATTATTAAAACAGTTCCAACAGCAAATAATGATGGTATCTTAGGTGTAGTTGCCACAGGTGGTGGAGTAATTAAAAACTATGGACAAATTATTGTAGATGGACCTAATAATAAAGCTGGATATCTTGGTTCTACAGGAACTTTCTCAAATGAAACTAGTGGAGGTACAACAGGAACTGTTACAAATACTGGTGGAGCCGAAGGAGTTGTAAGAAAATCTGGAAGTCCTACAGGTAAAACAGTAGCAGGAATAGAAATTATAGCACCAGCAGGAGCAACTTCAGCTACAATTAAAATAAATGGTTCAGTTGTAACACCAACTTATGTTGACACAAATGCAAAAACTAGTACACCAAGTACAGTATCAGTTACTTCTCCAAGTGGAGCAACAACAATTGTTGATTTAGGAGCAACTGGTTTAGGAAGTATTCCAACAAATGAACAAGTTGGTTCATTAGGAATGTACATTGATACATCAGGAGTAAACTACACACATCCAATTGTAGGAGTTAATAATCTTAAAGGATTACAAAAAGTTGACTTGTTATTTGGTAATGAAGCAGCTAGATACACTGGCAGTAAAGTAATTGAAGTTGGTAGCAACATAATTGATCCGTATAATTCAATGATTTTAAGTATGGCAACTGCAGGAACTGGAACTAAATTTGCATTAAGTGCTGGAAGTTTGACATGGTTTGCAACTGCAACACAAAATTTATCAACAGGTGCTTTAGGAAAAGTTTATCTAGTTAAAATACCTTATACAGCTTTCGCTCAAGATAAAAATACATACAATTTCTTGGATGGATTAGAACAAAGATACGGAGTAGAAACTAGCGGAAGAGAAAAAGATTTATTCAATAAATTGAATGATTTAGGAAAAGGAGAAGCTCACATTTTAGCACAAGCAATTGATGAAATGAAAGGTCATCAATATGGAAATGTGCAACAAAGAATTAATGAAACTGGAAATGTGTTAGACAAAGAATTTAATTATTTGCAAAGTGAATGGAGAAATCCTACTAAAAATAATAATAAAATTAAAGTATTTGGTATAAGAAATGAATATAATACTGATTCTGCTGGAATTTATGATTACACAAGTAATGCGACTGGAGTAGCTTATGTTCATGAAAATGAAACAGTTAAACTTGGAAATAAATCAGGATGGTATGCAGGAGCTGTAAATAATTATTACAAACTTAAAGATATAAGTAGATCAAGAGAAAACCAAACTATGTTAAAAGCTGGAATCTTTAAAACAATGTCGCCATATATGGATCATAACGGTTCATTACAATGGACAATTGCTGGAGATGTATTCGCAGGTAAAAATGAAATGAAACGTAGATTCTGGATTGTAGATGATACTTTTGATGCAAAATCTGATTATTATTCATATGGAGCTGCGTTCAAAACAGATTTAGGATACGATATCAGAACATCTGAAAGAACTCATTTGAGACCTTACGGAGCATTAAAAATGGAATATGGAAGATTTACTGACATTAAAGAAGACGAAGGACAAGTTAGATTGGAAGTAGATGGAAACAATTACTTCTCAGTTAAACCAGAAGTTGGATTAGAATTCAAATACGTTCAACCAGTAGCAGTTAAATCACAATTATCAGTTGGATTAACAGCTGCTTACGAAAATGAATTAGGAAAAGTAAACAGAACAAACAAAGCAAGAGTAAGATACACAAATGCTGATTGGTATGAATTGAGAAGCGAAAAAGAAGACAGAAGAGGAAACGGTAAATTCGACTTTAATTTAGGTATAGACAACACTAGATTCGGAGTAACTGTAAATGCAGGATACGACACTAAAGGCAACAATGTAAGAGGTGGACTAGGACTTAGATTAATTTACTAGAAGACTAGTTACCGTAATAAAAATGGTTTAAATTATTAGTCATAATATAAAACAAAGAAATAACTCTTTTTAGATTTAAAAAATCTATATTAGAGTTATTTTTTTTTAAAAAAGTATTGACTTTAAAGAAAAATGGGGTATAACAATAGTGTTAACAATATGTAAACAATAAAGTTTATTGAAAACAAAATATATTATAAAAATTTAGGAGGAATTAACTATGAGTAAAGTAAGTGAAATCACAAGAGAAAGCTGGATTTTATCGACATTCCCTGAATGGGGAACTTGGTTGAATGAAGAAATTGAAAATGAAGTAGTTCCTGAAGGAAACTTCGCTATGTGGTGGTTAGGTTGCGTTGGTGTCTGGATTAAAACTCCAGGGGGAGCAAATATCTGTATGGACTTATGGTGTGGAAGAGGAAAAAACACTAAAAAAGTTAAAGATATGGTAAGAGGACATCAAATGGCCAATATGGCAGGAGTTAGAAAATTACAGCCAAACTTAAGAGCTCAACCAATGGTATTAGATCCATTTGCAATCAATGAATTGGACTACGTGTTAGTATCTCACTATCACAGTGATCACATCGACCCTAATATAGCGGCAGCAGTTATAAACAATCCTAAATTAAATCACGTTAAATTTGTAGGTCCTTGGCACTGTGCTAGAATTTGGAAAGAATGGGGAGTGCCTGAAGACAGGATTATTACAGTAAAACCAGGAGATACAGTTGAAATAAAGGACGTTAAAATTCACGCATTGGATTCATTTGATAAAACTTGCTTAGTTACACTGCCTGTTGAAGGCGCTGAAGAACAAGGTGGGGAATTACACGGATTATGTCCATCTGATGAAGAAATGGGAAGAAAAGCAGTTAATTATGTATTTGAAACTCCTGGCGGAACAATTTATCATGGTGCAGATTCACATTATTCAATTAATTTTGCAAAACACGGAAAACAATTTGATATAGATGTTGCATTAAACAACTATGGAGAAAACCCAGTTGGTATTGCCGATAAAATGACTTCAGTTGATTTACTAAGAATGGCTGAATGCTTGAGAACAAATGTTATTATTCCTGTTCACTACGATATTTGGACAAACTTTATGGCAAGTACAGATGAAATTTTGGCTTTGTGGAGAATGAGAAAAGATAGACTTCAATATAAATTCCATCCGTTTATTTGGGAAGTTGGAGGAAAATACGTTTACCCACAGGATAAAAACTTAATCGAATACCATCATCCAAGAGGATTTGATGATTGCTTTGAACATGAACCAAACGTTCAATTTAAATCAATACTATAATTAAGTGAGTTAAGTAAAATAAGTCCTTATGGTTAGTCTATTAACTGATAAATTTAGCAAAAACTCTGATCATAAGGATATTTTCTAATTAGATGGTTTTATATAAAACAGATATAAAGCGAAAGGATGAAAGTTATGAATATACTTTATACTATAGGAACATTTTTTGCCAATAATATTTTGACAAAACCACAGTTCTTTGTTGGGTTATTGGTATTTGTTGGATATTTATTTTTAGGGAAAAAAATATATGAAGCTGTTGGTGGATTTATAAAGGGAACAGTTGGATATATGATATTAAATGTTGGTGCAGCAGGGCTAGTTGTAACATTTAGACCTATCTTAGCGGCATTAAAAACAAAATTTAATCTGGATGCAGCGGTAATCGATCCGTATTTCGGATTACAGGCAGTAACAGAAGGATTGAAAAAACACAATTTAATTGATAATACAATGATGGTATTATTAATCGGATTTATAGTAAATATTATTTTAGTTTTATTAAGAAAATTTACAAAATTGAGAACATTGTTTATAACAGGTCATATTATGCAGCAACAAGCATCAACAGCATTATGGATTGCAGTGGTAAGTTTTGTTCTGACAAATAAAGCTAATCCTGGATTGGCAGTTCTTTTAGCAGGAATTTTTGCAGGAGTTTACTGGTCAGTAGCAACAAACTTGACAGTTGAACCTACTCAAAGATTGACAGGAAATGCGGGATTTGCAATAGGACACCAACAAATGTTCGCAATTTGGTTTGTAGATAAAATAGCTCCCAAAATTGGAAATCCTAAGAAAAAATTAGATGATATTAAATTGCCAAAATGGTTGTCAATATTACACGATGATATTATTTCTACAGGATTGATTATGATTATATTTTTTGGTGCAATTATGTTATTATTAGGACCAGATTTCTTTACAGCAAAATTAGGAAAATGTGTAGTTGAAGCAGGAAAACAAATTTGTCCAATCAAAAATCCTAATGGAGTTTCTCCTAATCCTATGGTTAGCGCATTTGATGGAAAAAAAGAATGGTTTGGAACATATGTAATTTCAACAACATTAGCATTTGCAGTTTATTTAACAATATTAAAAACAGGAGTTAGAATGTTCGTATCTGAACTAACTACATCGTTCCAAGGTATTTCAAATAAAATATTGCCTGGTTCTTTTCCAGCAGTTGACTGTGCGGCATCTTATGGATTTGGATCTCCAAGTGCAGTATTATTTGGTTTCTTAGCAGGATTGATTGCTCAATTTATATCAATTGCAGGATTACTAATATTCAAATCACCAGTATTTATTATAACAGGATTCGTTCCAGTGTTCTTTGATAACGCAACAATAGCTGTTTATGCAGAAAAACGTGGAGGAGCTAGAGCGGCATTGATTTTATCAGCATTGTCAGGATTTTTACAAGTAGTACTAGGTGCTGTAGCAGTTTCAATCTTCCAAATGAAAGGTTTAGGAGGATGGCATGGAAACATTGACCAAAGTACAATTTGGTTGGTACAAGGCGGATTTATGAAATATTTAGGATACATCGGATATGCAATAGTAATTATTACAATGTTAATTATTCCTCAATTACAATTTAAAAAAGCAAAAGATGCAGATACATATTTTGAAGGATTAGTTCAATTGGAAGATGAAGATTGCTAAAAAATTTAAAGATTTAAATAATGTAAGAAAAAGTTAAAAATAATAAAAAATATAAGAAAAGAGAATAAAATAATAAAGTATATTTCGTAGAAGGAATAAAAATTTTAAGAAGGAGAAGTGAGTTAAATGAAAGTATTAGCAGTGTGTGGAAGTGGAATGGGAACAAGTATGATTATGAAATTAAAAGTAAGTCAATTATTTCAAAAGTTAGGAGTGCAGGCTGATGTAAATTCTTGTAGTTTAGGTGAAGCAAAATCAGGACTTTCAAACTACGATTTAGTTTTGGCGTCAACTCATATTGTACCCGAATTAAAAGCAGGACCAAAAACAAAAATAATCGGACTTCAAAATTTACTTGACAACAAAGAATTGGAAGCAAAATTAAAAGAAAACGGAATTGTATAAAATGTGAGCTGTCTTAAAGTAAATTTTAAGGCAGCTTTTAGCTAAAAAATAAATTTAGTTTTTATAAATTATTTTGGAGGAAAAACTATGACTTTAAAAGAATCATTGAAAGAAAATAATTCAGTTGTGCTAAAACAGAAAGCTGATACTTGGCAAGAAGCCATAAAAATTTGCATGGCTCCGTTAGTGAAAAGTGGAGCAGTAAAATCAGACTATGTGGATGCGATTATTAAAAGAACTAAAGAATTAGGGCCTTTTTATATACTTGCACCAGGACTAGCAATGCCACACGAAAGACCAGAATGTGGGGTAACAAAAAATTCATTTAGCTTTATAACTTTAGAAGAACCAGTAGTTTTTGATGATGGACAACAAGTAGATATACTAATAGGACTTGCTGCTGAAAATGCAGATGTTCACAACGGGGAAGCCATTCCACAAATCGTTATGCTTTTTGAAGAAGAAGACATATTTGATAAAATTAGAGCAGCAGAAAAATCGGAAGATATTTACAAAATCATTGATAATGCTGTAAATTCTTGATTTTAAATAAAAATTTATAAAAATTATGGATTAATACAAAAATATATATTATATAAATGACCCAGAATAACGATTATTAATTTCAAAAATACGAGGAGGAAATTATTATGGCAAGACCATTATTACAAGTGGCATTGGACCATTCAGACTTAAAAGGAGCAATAAAAGCGGCAGTTTCAGTAGGAGATGTAGTTGATGTTATTGAAGCTGGGACTGTTTGTCTGTTGCAAGTTGGAAGTGAATTAGTGGAAGTTTTAAGAAATTTATTTCCAGAAAAAACAATAGTTGCAGACACAAAATGTGCTGATGCAGGTGGGACAGTTGCTAAAAATAATGCTGAAAAAGGAGCTGACTGGATGACTTGTATTTGCTGTGCAACAATTCCTACGATGAAAGCAGCTTTGAAAGCAATAAAAGAAGTAAGAGGCGACAAAGGTGAAATTCAAGTTGAACTGTATGGAGACTGGACTTACGAACAAGCACAGCAATGGCTAGATGCAGGAATTAGTCAAGCTATTTATCATCAAAGTAGAGATGCACTACTTGCAGGAGAAACTTGGGGAGAAAAAGATTTGAACAAAGTAAAAAAATTAATTGAAATGGGATTTCGAGTTTCAGTAACAGGAGGATTAAGTACTGATACATTAAAATTGTTTAAAGGAGTAGATGTATTTACATTTATTGCAGGAAGAGGAATTACTGAAGCAAAAGATCCAGCGGCAGCAGCTCAAGCGTTTAAAGATGAAATTGCTAGAATTTGGGGATAATTTTTTTGATGATGAATCGGAATGTTTGGACTGTTAATTTTAAAAATTAATCAGTAGTTATTTGAATGTAAAAGAAAAATAGTTCACGTTATGTTTTATTTTACAAAAGAAAAAATTTGAAAATAAATGAGGATAATATGAGAGATTTAGATAAGTTAAATTTAGGAATTTATGAAAAAGCACTTCCAAAAGATATTGACTGGATTGAAAGAATAAAATTGGTAAAAGAGTGCGGATATGATTTTGTGGAAATTTCTATTGACGAAACTGATGAAAGACTTGCAAGACTTGACTGGTCAGACGAAAAAATAAATAGAATTCATAAGGCACTGATTGATACTGGTGTCAGAATCCCTTCGATGTGTTTTAGCGGGCACAGAAGATTTCCAATGGGAAGTATAAATCCAAAAACTCGTGAAAAAGCGATGGAATTGATGAAAAAAGCGATAATTTTTTCAGATAAAATGGGAATTAGAACGATTCAAATGGCAGGATACGATGTTTATTACGAGCCAGACGGACAAACTGGAAGTGAAAAGACGAAGAAATATTTTATTGAAAACTTGAAAAAAGCGACTGAATGGGCAGCTTCTTATAATGTAACCTTGTCAATTGAAATAATGGACCATCCATTTATCAATTCGATTACAAAATATATGGAATTTGATAAAACAATAAATTCACCTTGGTTAAAGGTGTATCCTGATGTTGGAAATTTGACTGCATGGCCGGAAAATGATACTTTGCACGAGTTGGAATTGGGGATGAAAGAGGCGGTTATTACAGGTATTCATTTGAAAGATACATTAGCTGTAACTGATACATTTCCTGGAAAATTTAAGGAAGTTCCATTTGGAGAAGGGTGCGTTGACTTTCCAAAGGTGTTTGCGAAATTGAAAGAGTTGAATTATAAAGGTCCGTTTTTGATTGAAATGTGGACTGAAAAATCAGATGATCCGATTGCTGAAGTGAAAAAGGCGAAAGAATGGATGTTAGACAAGATGAAACAAGGAGGATTTATCTAATGTTGGAAAAATTAAAAGAAAAAGTGTTCAAGGCAAATCTAGAGTTGCCCAAACATGGATTAGTGTTATTTACTTGGGGAAATGTTAGTGCTATTGACAGGGAAAAAGGGCTAGTAGTAATTAAACCAAGCGGTGTTGATTATGAGACAATGAAAGCAGAAGATATGGTTGTAGTAGATTTGGATGGAAATGTAGTAGAAGGAGACTTAAATCCATCATCAGACACTCCAACTCACTTGGAATTTTATAAAGCGTTCCCAAATATTGGTGGAGTTGTTCACACACATTCGACAAATGCTGTGATATGGGCTCAAGCAGGTAGAGATATTCCAGCATACGGAACTACTCACGGAGATTATTTTTATGGACCAATTCCATGTACCAGAAAGATGACGCCTAAAGAAATAGCTGGAGAATACGAAAAAGAAACTGGTACAGTTGTAATTGAAACGTTTAGAAAAAGAAATATTGATCCTGACATGGTTCCAGCGGTATTAGTGCAAAGTCATGGACCGTTTACTTGGGGAAAAGATGCTAAAGAAGCGGTTCATAATTCGGTAGTACTTGAAGAATTATCAAAAATGGCATTGTTTACTGAGAAAGTAAATAAAGATGTAGATTCTATGCAACAAGAATTACTTGATAAACATTTCTTGAGAAAACATGGAGCCAATGCTTATTATGGACAAAAGAAAAAATGAGTTTAATAAAATTTGAATTTTTGTAAATTTTGTTGTATTATATTTGTATAATAAAAATTAAGGCGGAGATATGGACGATAAACAGGATATAAGAACAAATCCTAATCTTGTTGAAGCATTAGGCTACTATATAAAAAACAAAAGATTACAAAAAAATATTGGTCTTCGAGAAATGGCGGATATGTTAAATATAAGTCCTGCCTACTTATCAAAACTTGAAGCTGGAAAGCATACTATGACCAATCCACTTTTATTAAAAAAAATTTCAAAAGTTTTAGAAGTTGACCATTTAAAGTTGTACAAAATAATAGGCTATACGGATAAAGATGTTTTGGAATTAAAGGAAGAATTGATTAATGAAATAGTTGAAGAATATGCCAATAAAGAAATTGGAGGAATAGTAAAGGATTTATTAAAACTTTCGAGTAACAAAATTTTGCGTGTCAGACAGTTTATAGAAAAAATAAAATAAGGAATTTTTACATTCCTTATTTTTAAATTTCTTCTTTCAATTTTTTTAACAAAGCCTGACAGCCTTTTGTAACATCAACAAATGTTTTCTCAAAGTCTCCCGTAAACCAAGGGTCAGCAATATCACGAGTCTCTCCAGCATATTCCAGAAGTCTTTTAACTTCCCCTGTTTTTCTTCCATTTATAAACGAATTAATGTCCTTTATATTATTTTCATCCATTCCAATGATATAGTCAGAATCCAAATCCGAATCTTCGAGAGTCCGAGAGTATATTCCAGCAGTTGAAATTCCCTCTTTTTTCAATCTTTCACGAGTCCCGTGATGAACAGGATTTCCGTGTTCCCAAGAACTTGTTGCTGCAGAATCAACGATGATTTTATCTTGTAAATTCTCATCTGCAACCATTTTTTTTAAGACAGCTTCAGCCATCGGAGAACGGCATATATTTCCAAGACAGACAAATAATACTTTTTTCATTTTTTGACTCCTTCTATTTTTAGGTTTTTCTCAAAAAAATCAAATTTCCAGTTTTAAGATTATAAATTTAAAAAATAAAAAATAAGATTAATTGTTGTAAGTTTCACAACGGTTCAACCAGCCTCTAAGCCATCTTTGCTCATTTTTTGCACCGGAATTTTTTACTCTTCTTTCAAGCACAGATTTTGCCGACTGACTAAATTCTTCAAGTGCAGCTCTTCCAGTTTGAGAACCTTTCATATTTTCCAAAACTTGCAGTAGTCCCCAGCCTTGTCCATTGTAAGTTTCTGATGGCAAAATTCCTTCACCTTTGAAATTTACATAATCAATTAGTGGATATAAGCCATTTGGCGAGTTTGCAACACGGTAAAATTGTTTTTTGACATTTTCTTTATTTTTTGCAACTTTTAACATTTTTTCCAGTGAATCTTCCAGACGGTTGAAAATAAACTCAATTTGTGTATCCTGCGTGTTGTAAAGAAAATTAATCAGTTCGGTAATTTCTGGATTATTATTCTGTTTTAATTTCAAAAATTCTTCTCGGCTTTTCCAAGGTGCAAATTTGTTATCTTTAATAATTTTTGGTAATTCAATATTTTTAGATTTATAAAATTCCACAAGTGGCGGAAAACTTTCTTCAAATTTACCTTTTTCACCTTTTTTATACCAAATAAAATGTCCTATCCCAAGTGACGGGAAATTCTCTCCGCTATTCCAAACAACTAAATCATTCTTTTTCCCAGCAGCTTCATTTTGAAAAATTCTTTTTGCTACACGGTTAAGTTCTTCTTTTGAAATTGATAATTTCGGTCTTTCACTCAAGTTTTGAGAATTGTCATTTTCGTTAGTACTAATATTTTTATTTTGATTCAAAGTACTTGATTTTTTAACAACTTTATTTGTATTTTCTTTTTTTGTTTTTGACAATCTTTTGGAAAATCCAAAAGATGTCAAGGAAGCTATTAGTGCTCCAAGTAAAATAATTGTTTTTATTTTTTTTGATTTCATAAGTTTTCTCCTTTTTTTAGTAATTTTATCATATTTTTAGGATTTTATAAAGCAATTGTTTTTTTTGTTATTTAATTTAAAAAATGATATAATTTCATTAATCCTTTTTAGGAAGGAAGTGTTTGTTAAATGAGCCATAATTTCTGGATTAAATTTTTGATATTGGTAATGTTACATATCATTATCATTTTAATTGGAGAATTCTGGAAATAAGAAAAAAGAGAGTTTTACTGACCGGTTAAACTCTCTTTTTTTACTTTGTGTTTGCGTTATGAGCCTTTTACATATTGTTATTATATCACGAAGTGTATAAAAATTCAATATACATATTTAAAAATAACTTCAAATTTCTAAATTTTTGTGATATGATTTTGATAAGAAAAAAAGTTAAAAGGAGCAAAAAAAATGGAAAGAATAGCAAGTTTTACAGTAAACCATAAAAAATTAAACAGAGGAATCTATGTGTCAAGAATTGACGAAATTAACGGAAATTACATCACAACTTTTGATGTTAGAATGAAATTGCCCAACAGAGAGCCCGTAATAAATATCGCAGAACTTCACACAATGGAACATTTAGGAGCGACATTTTTAAGAAATCATCCAACTTGGAAAGATGAAGTTGTGTATTTCGGGCCAATGGGTTGTAGAACTGGATTTTATGTAATTTTGAAAGGAAAATTAGAATCAAAGGACATTGTTGATTTAATGAAGGAACTTTACAAATTTATGGCAGAATTTAAAGGTGAAATCCCAGGAGCGACTGCAATTGAATGTGGAAACTATTTAGATCAAAACTTGGCGATGGCTAATTTTGAGGCTAAGAAGTATTTGGAGGAAACGCTGGAGAATTTGGGAGAAGAAAACTTAAATTATCCTGAGTAAAAAACACTATGACCATTTTTAAGAAGTATTTAAAAATAAGGTGGTAAAAGGATGGAAGAATTAAATACATTTGAAAAAACTTTACCAGATAAATTGGATTTTCTAATTAAATTGAAGCAATTCGTACGTTTAGAAAAAAATAGTTTGGAAAAAATTAGTTTAGCAGTTATTTTTTTAGAATTAATGCAGAAAAATGGAAAAAGTGCAGAAATAAAAAAGATTAATGGACTTGAATATGTTTATGAAAATTTAACAGGATATTATTTTTTAGTTAGCTCAAAAAAAGTAAGCGATTGTTATGATTATATTATAAAAATTTTTCATGAAAAGTTATTTCCAAATGGAGTAATTGATAAAATAATAGAAAATTATTCATCTTATGGCTGTATAAAAGAAAGAGCAGAATATTTGTTGAGTAGATGGATAAAATTTGGGAAATTAGATTTTTATGTTTCATTATTGGATTGTGAAAATATAAATTTAAAAATGGAAAAATTAAAAGTTGAAAATAAATGGAAATTAATTATATATGAAAATATAAAAACTTCATACATTAAAGATTATTATTTGGCTACAGAAGAAGCACTGTATTGTGATATTTTTTTGGAAAAATTAAAAATAGAACCTTTGTATGATAAAATTCAATACAATGAATTTTTGAAAAATATATCTCCTTTATTGAAAAAGGAATTATTAGATACAGCTGAAAATTATGAAATTGAAATATTAGTTGATAAATATCCTGTTACAAATAATAAAATGCAATTTTTAGATGATGAAATGGATATTTATATTACTAAAAATGATTCAAATATGCATCCTTTGGAAAGTTATCCTGAAATATATTTTAGAGATACAGTGAATTCTTGGAAAAAATGTGAAATTATGAAAAGTCGAAAGCAAAAAATATATATTCTAAAATATAGAGCTTAATGAGGAAAAATGGAAAAAATTGCCAGAATTTCAGATGATGCCTGAAATAGAGCATAAAAATGTATTTCCACCTGTTTTTAAAAAAGTAGAAAATAACATTTTCGATATAGTTTATATTCCTAGAGAATGGGATGATGATGACTGCGGATTTAGTGTATCAGAAGAATTATTAAAGAAAATGATAGGATTGGGGTATGATGTTGAAATTATAAGTAATAAGGATAGATTTTTTAATACCCATTCACCATATAAATTAAAAACGGAAAAAGATATTTTATGGATTTATGATTATGAAAATAATTGGTATATATTGCCACTACTAGATTTTGATACATTAGAACGAAAAGTTATAGATGGAGAAGTTGTGACGTATGCAACTACTTCTGTACAAGTATATCATGAAAAATATTGTCCAGATGGAAAGTTGTATTTTCAAAAATCAGAGATAAAAAATTATGGAATAAGTGATGCGATTCATTTGGGATTTGGTGAGTGGGTTGTTAATGAATATCAAAAGCTGATTGAAAGTTATAAAAGTAAAATTTAAGTATCTAAATTAACAAGGAGGAAAAATGCCTTACATTTTAAAAGAAGAAAATATCGAAGAATTTTTGAGAAAATCAGAAATGGATGAATTTGAAGAAGAGGATTTTGGAGAATTTTATCCTGATGATTACAAAATGGTTGATAAAAGTGGAATGTTTGAGGATTTTAGGTTTAAATTAGTTGTTTTGGAAAGTTTACTTGGGAAAAATGCGAGTTTTGTTGATGAATTTAAAGAATTTACTAAAAAATTAGAAGAAAAATATGATGATTATGTTTTTGAAATTGGAAATTTTATTAATCCTGTTATAATTGAACCAATTTTAAAATTTTTGGAAAATGTAGAATTGACAGAAGAAGATTTAGAAAAAGTAGATGAAATTTGTATTGGTGGTGGACTTGAAATTTATGGTATTCTTTGTCCAAATTGGGATGGAGAAGATGAATTATTTGAAATAAAAAGTGTAAAAGGATTTGAAAAATTGAAAAATTTGAAAAAAGTAATTTTTATCTCTTGTTGTGATGAGGAATTGCTAGATGAATTTAGAGAAAGTGGAATTGAAGTTGAATAAAATTAAATTTAAAAGTTATAATTTTTTAGATTTTTTCAAATAATTAATATAAAAAAGGAGATTTATGAAAAAAATATTTGTTTTATTTTTACTAACAACAAGTCTTGGATTTTCAGCAAATTACAAGGTTGAAGTTAAGCCAAATGTGAAAATTCAACAGTCAGAAATTGAAAAGAACAATTTGGAAATTGAAAAAGTTTTTTTGGAAAATACAAAACGAGATACTTCTGAAAGCATAAAAGAGGTTGACAATCAGATTGCGGAACAAAAAGATGAATTAAGAGCCAGATTTTTTGGTGAAATTTTGAAAGAATATATGAGAAATATGGAATATCGTATTAAGGATATAAAATATAATTCTATTTCAAGTGCAAATTTAAAATTTGTTTTAAAAGCACCTAAATTAGATTTTAATTCTTTTTTGGGAGCTGAAGACC
This sequence comes from Leptotrichia sp. oral taxon 847, assembly GCF_001553645.1. Classification (NCBI taxonomy): domain Bacteria; kingdom Fusobacteriati; phylum Fusobacteriota; class Fusobacteriia; order Fusobacteriales; family Leptotrichiaceae; genus Leptotrichia; species Leptotrichia sp. oral taxon 847. The sequence goes on from NZ_CP014231.1 coordinate 1,469,202, forward strand.
AAGAAAAAATCAATAAAGCATTTGAGAAAAAAACTGGAAAATCAATAGAATATTTGTCAAATGTTTCAAGAGAAGATTTTCAGAAAAAATGGATGCCAACCTTGATACAGATAATATCAAAAACAGTTTCAGATAAAATTAAGGATATAAAAGAATTTGATGAAAAAGAAGGGACTGTTGAAGCAACAAAAATTAATGGGAAATGGAATATTATAATGAATAATTTAAAATAGAACATTTACTGATACTTTTTTATATAGAAATTGTAAATTTTTTGTAGCAAAGGAAGGATTGAAATGGCAAAAATAATAGACACACATACACACATTTACGACGAGCAATTTGCAGAAGATTTTGATGAAGTTGCGGAACGGATTGAGGAGCAATTGGAAAGTGCTGTTGTTATTGGGTGTGATTTGGAAACTTCGCTTACGAGTGTGGCTCTTGCGAATAAATATCCGTTTATTTATGCAGTGATTGGAGTTCATCCTGTGGATATAAAAAAATATAATGATGAAGTGGAAAAAGAATTGGAGCAACTGGCTTTAAATGAGGAAAAGGTTGTTGCAATTGGGGAAATTGGACTGGATTATCATTGGATGGAAGATCCGAAAGATGTACAAATTGCTATATTTAAAAAGCAGATGGAACTTGCTGAAAGAGTGAAAAAGCCTGTTGTGATTCATACGAGGGAAGCGTTGCAGGATACGATTAATGTTTTGAGGGAATATCCGAATGTTGATGGGATTTTGCATTGTTATCCGGGATCGCTTGAGGCGGCAAAACCTCTTTTGGATAGATATTACATCGGAGTTGGTGGGACTTTGACATTCAAGAATAATAAAAAGACGAAAGAGCTTGTGAGAGAACTTCCTTTGGAAAAAATAGTTTTGGAAACAGATTGTCCGTACTTGACCCCAGTTCCTTTTAGAGGAAAAAGAAATGAGCCAATTTATACGAAATATGTGGCGGAGGAAATTGCTAGAATTAAGGAAATTTCTGTGGAAGAAGTTATAAAAGTGACTACGGAGAATGCTAAAAAGATTTATGGAATAAAATAGGGATAATGAGGAAAACTGAATATGAAAAAATTTTTTATTTATATTTTTAATAAGTTCTAGTATATTAAAATTAGAAATATTTTGATTAATCAAATAAAAAACTAATATTAATATGTTAATATTGAACGTTAGCAATGAACTTATCTAGTAATTTTTTTTTGGAAAGTAAAAATTTTTAAAAGGTATAAAATAAGTTTATTAAAGTAAAAATGGAAAAGGGGAAAACAAAAAAATGAAAATGAATAAGAAAATATTGTTTTCAATGTTATTTTTTGGAGTATCTTCAATGGCTTTTTCAGAAGACTATTTTGATTATAAAGCGCTTTTGGTGGGAGATATAAATGGAAATATAATTAAAGAAGATAACAGTAGCGCAGTTAGACCACTTGCGTCTGTAACAAAAATTATGACTGTAATTTTGACAATGGATAAAATAAAAAGTGGACAAATTTCTTATGACACCAAAGTTACAGTTTCGGCAAAAGCAGCAAAAGTTCCTTATGGAGTAACTTTAGTTGCTGGAAAACAATATACAGTAAGAGATTTATTGAAAGCAACAATTATAAAATCATCAAATAATGCGGCTTATGCGTTAGGAGAATTTGTGGGAGGAAGCATTCCAAATTTTGTAAGTATGATGAATCAAAAGGCGCAGCAATTTGGTCTGTATTCACTAAGATATTGTTCTCCAAACGGATTGCCACCAAGTTATACAGGCTCTTGCATGGATCAGGGAAACGCAAGAGATTTATATAAATTGGCGCAGATTGTAGTAAAAGATTACAGCGATTACTTAAATTTTTCAAGAAATAAAGTGGATTATATCGACAATGGAAATACAAAAGTTTCTTCAACTAATACTCTTTTGGGAAATGTTATAGGGGTGGACGGATTAAAGACAGGTTATCACGATGCAGCGGGATCGAATATCGTTCTTACCGCAATTCGTGACGGAAATAGAATGATAACTGTAATCTTAGGTTCTGCTCACGCCAAAGATAGAAATGCAATTGGAGCTCGAGAAATAAACGAATATTATGCAAATGGATACGGTCGAAACAATAATTATGCGCAAAATACAAATAACAATAATAATACGTCATCAAATAAAGGAAACAAAATTTCTCAATTTTTTAATTCATTAGTTGGAAGAAATAGTGATGGAACTAGAAAAATAAAAGTAGTTAATAAAAATGATATAGTTGCGATAGTAAAAATTGGAAATGACAAATTTAATTTGTATCCGACAAAAGATGTGGAAATTGAAGCAAAAGAAAAGCCGCGTTTAAAATACAGTGTTACTTTAAATCCAGGAATTTCAAGACAAAGTAGAGGACAAGTAGTCGGAACATACACTGCAACAGACGGTATTCAAACTTTTACTGGTGAATTAATAATGAAATAATATTATGAGCTGTATTTACAGCTCAATTTTCTATTTTACAAAAAATAAAATGAGGAGAAAAATAGATGTCAATTGGAGTATTTGATTCTGGAATCGGCGGACTTACCGTTTTAAAAGAAATTAGAAAAGTTTTGCCAAATGAGAAAATATTTTATTTTGGAGATACGGCGAGAGTTCCGTATGGAGAAAAGACAAAAGAGCTGATAACTAGATATTCAAAACAAATTGTGGAATTTTTGCTGGAAAAAAAAGTGAGTGCGATTGTAGTCGCTTGTAACACAGCTACCGCTTTGGCGCTGGAAGAATTAAAAAAAACATTTAAAATACCAATAATAGGAGTTATAAAAGCTGGAGCGAGAACGGCAATAAGTACGACAAAATCAGGTAATATTGGTGTCATTGGGACAAAGGCGACTGTTAATTCAAAAAGATATGAAGAAGAAATAAAAAAATTAAATGAAAATGTAAAAGTCGTTGCAAAAGCTTGTCCACTGTTTGTTCCTGCGGTGGAAGAAGGAATTTTGGACGGAAAACTTGTCGATCAGATTATAAAAACATATTTAGATGACTTTGAGAAAGAAATTGACACACTTATTTTAGGGTGTACGCATTATCCGCTATTAAAAAGTGCAATTGGGAAAATTTATACCGACTTAAATATTGTTGATCCTGCGAGAGAAACTGCACTTGATTTAAAAGAAATTTTGGAAGAGAAAAATTTATTAAAAAATGATGCAACAAAAAATAAAGAAGTTAAATATTATGTGACCGATGGAAAAGATAAATTTAAGGAAATTGGAATTATGTTTTTGGACGAAAATATTGAAAAAGTTGAGTTGGTAAAACTTTAAAATAAAGGGGAAAATATGTTTGAATACATTTTTGGAAAATTAGCTATAAAAAAAGTAGATTATGTAGCAATTGACATAAACGGACTGGCTTATAAAATTTACATTTCACTCAAAACTTTTGAAAAATTAAATGAAATTGGAAAAGATGAAAAATTGTACATTTTCACAAATGTAAAAGAGGACAGCATTTCTTTTTATGGATTTAAGACACAAAATGAAAGGGAATTATTTAAAGAATTAATCACAATAAGCGGTGTTGGTCCAAAACTTGCAATAGCGATATTGTCAACTTTTGAGGTGCAAGAAGTGATAGAAATTGTGTCAGTTGATGAAATAAAAATATTTACAAAAGTGCCAGGACTTGGATTAAAAAAGGCGCAGAAAATTATTTTGGACTTAAAGGATAAAGTAAAAAAATTAAACATTACAGAAAATTTTGATAAGAAAAATGAAAATACTAAAAATTCCTTAAATTTTGAACTTTTGCCTATGAAAGAAGATTTAAAACTCGCGCTTGCGTCACTGGGCTATCAAAATGAGGATGTTTCAAAATGGATAACGGACGAAGAACTTTTTAAAATTGGCGATATAAGTGAAGCAATAAAGATTGTGCTGCAAAAAATTCAAATAAAAAAAAGAAAATGATAAAACAAAAAAATAACAAAAAATAGATAATAAAAAAATAAATATAGAAAAAAATAGAAATGAGAAAATAAAATGAAAAATATTTTTGAGCAGCTTATCATTTTGACGAAATTTATGACAAGAATTCCAATTCCCATCAAAGTCGACTACGATCCAAAAAAACTTGGAAAATCAATAAAATTTTTTCCGCTTGTAGGATTGGCAATTGGACTTATTTTATATTATTCGAGTATAATTTTGGTAAAATTTTCAAAAAATAATTTGATAAATGCTTTGATTGTTATAGTTATAGAACTAATGGTAGTTGGAATAATTCATATTGACGGACTTTGCGACACATTTGATGGACTTTTTAGTTACAGGGAAAAAGAAAAGATGCTTGAAATAATGAAAGATTCGAGAATTGGGACAAATGGAGCGATAATTTTAGTTTTATATTTTATTGCAAAAATTTTATTTATTTCAGAAATTTTTTCGATAAATTTAAAATATTTGATAATTTATCCAGTCTTAGCAAGACTTGCCACTCCAATAAATGCCGCTTTTTCAGATTATGCCAGAAAAAATGGGATGAGCAATTTTATAATTTTGCAAAATGCCACTTTTGAAGGAATTTTTTCGATAATTTTAGCGGCAGCTTTATCTTTTTTAATACTTAGTTTTAAAGGATTTGAGATATTTTTAGGAGCTTTTTTATTTATAATTTTTTTTATGCAGTTTGTAAAGAAAAAAATTGGCGGTGTGACAGGTGACACGATGGGTGCGGCGCTTGAATTGACGACAATTTTTGTATTATTTTTAGCGATGTTTTTGAAGTGAGAAAAGGGGAAAAACTATGACAGAGTTATTATTTATTAGACATGGGGAAACAGACCACAATAAAAATAGATTATTTTATGGGCATCTTGACCCAGATATTAATCAAACTGGGATTGAGCAGTTAAATAAGACAAAATTGAAGTTGAAAAAATTTGAAGAAAAAATAGATGTTGTTTTTTGTAGCGATTTGAGACGATGTCGACAAAGTCTTGAAATACTTGAAATTTCAAATAAAGTTAAAAGAAATTTTACAAAAGAATTGAGAGAAATTAATTTTGGAATTCTGGAAGGGAAGACCTATGAAGAAATTGAAGCTGAAAATCCTTATTACATCGAGCAAATAGAAAATAATTGGAAATATTTTAAAGTTGAAGGTAGCGAAAGTGTTTTTGAATTGCAAAATAGAATTGTTAAAAAAACCGAAGAAATCATAAAAAATTATCAAAATAAAAAAATTTTAGTAGTTGTTCACGGCGGCGTAATTCAGTCGCTAATCAGCTATTATCTTACAAAAAACTTGGATTTTTACTGGAATTTTCAAGTTGACAATGGAAGTATTACAAAAATGACTGTGACAAAAGATAATTTTGTTTATTTTAATTATATAAATAGATAAAATATTTTTGATAAAAACATAAATTATTGACTTTTAAAAGTGCTTATGTTAGTATATATGTATTAGTTTTGTTAAAGAAAATATTATTTAAAAATTTTAGATTAGGTAAAAAATAGGAGGAAATAATGGGAAGACACGGTACAATAGCTGGTCGTAAAGAAGCGCAAGATAAAAAAAGAGCTGCATCATTTACAAAACTTGTAAGACTTATAACAGTTGCAGCAAGAGGTGGGGAAAACCCAGAATTTAATGTGGCACTAAAACACGCAATCGAAAAAGCAAAAGCGATTAATATGCCTAATGATAACATCAACAGAGCGATTAAAAAAGGCGCGGGAACAGATGGTTCAACAGCATTTGAAACATTAAATTATGAAGGATACGGACCTGCAGGAGTTGCGATTATTGTGGAAACATTAACTGACAACAAAAATAGAACTGCTTCATCTGTAAAACACGCTTTTGATAGAAATGGGGGAAAACTTGGAGTTTCTGGTTCCGTTTCGTATATGTTTGGAAGAAAAGGTGAAATTATAATTGAAAAAACTGACGATATTGACGAAGAAGCGTTGATGGAAGTTGCATTAAACGCTGGAATGGAAGATATGGAAACATTGGATGACAGTTTTTATATAACAACTGACCCAAGTTCTTTTGATGAAGTAGCAGATGCGCTTAGAGAAGCGGGATACACATTGTTAGAAGCTGATATTCAGTATTTGCCGTCAATCGAAGTGGAAACTCTTAGCGATGATGATTTACAAAAATTAAGAAAATTAATTGAAGTGTTAGAAAATGATGATGATGTACAAAAAGTTCATCACAACTACGCAGGAGAATTATAATCTAAAAATCAGTAAAATATGGCGGATAGATTTTTTCCGCTTTTTTTATTTTTTTATCATAGATTGGAATATTAAAGATAATATTTTTTAAATTTTTAGAAAGAAATAAAAAAAATTAACTTATAAAATTGAATAAAATAAATTGATGTAATCTAAACTTTTTAGATATTTTGTTTTACAAAAATTAGAAAGTTTAGAACAAGAATTGTCAAAGTGTAATCTAATTCAAATTTGCTAAAATCCTTTTCAAATAAAAGAATAAAAGACTTTATAAATACGGAAAGAAGGAATAAAAATGAAAAACAAGAAAAAATATTTAATATTAGTTTCAATGTTATTATTTGTTTTAAGCTGTTCCGAAAAATCGAACAAGATAATTGGTACAACAGAAAATAGCGAAAAAAATTCAGAACAAGAAAAATCCATTTCTTTGAAAGAGTTACCTAAATATACTAAAAATGCGTTGCAGACACAAGATGCTTTTGTAAGCATTCACAACAGCGCAAAAGATTCGATTGTAAATATAAGAACTAAAAAAACTGTGAAGGTAAATACATACAATCCACTAGAAGCACTATTATTTGGAAATTCAGGTGGTGAAGAAACAAGGGAATCTGGAGCATTGGGGTCAGGGTTCGTAGTTTCTAAAGATGGTTATATTGTAACGAATAACCACGTCATCGATGGTGCGGATGAAATTTATGTAAAATTTTCTGATGGAAGAGAATACAAGACAAAACTTGTAGGGACTTCGCCAGAAGTGGATATAGCAGTTTTAAAAATTAATTCAAATGAAACATTTAAACCTTTGGCGTTTGCTAATTCAGATGAAGTTCAAGTCGGTCAGTGGGCGATTGCTTTTGGAAACCCTATGGGACTTAATGACTCGATGACTGCTGGAATTGTAAGTGCAGCGGGAAGAAGTTCGCTTGGAATTGAACAAATTGAAAACTTCATTCAAACTGATGCTGCAATCAATCAAGGGAATAGTGGAGGACCATTAATTGATATAAATGGAAGAGTTATAGGAGTTAATACGGCTATTTATTCTCAAAGCGGTGGAAGTGTGGGACTTGGATTTGCAATTCCTGCAAATTTAGTTGTGAGAGTAAAAGATTCTATTATTTCTACAGGAAAATTTGAGAAACCATATATTGGTGTTTATTTGGATAGCTTAGATGCGGAAAAAATAAAAACGTTAAATTTGAAGTCGTCAAATGGAATATATATTGCGGGAGTGGTTGCAAATGGTCCAGCAGCAAAAGCGGGACTTGCTAAAAATGATGTAGTTACAGCAGTTGATGGAAAAGAAATAAATTCAGCAGGAGCTTTCGTCGGAGAAATAGCAGCTAAAAAAGTTGGTCAGAAAACTAATTTAACCGTGATAAGAAACGGTAAGACAATAAATGTGGCGGTTACAACAGCAAAAACACCAAATGCATTGCAGCAGCAGCAAATTTTGCAACAAAGACAGCAACAGCAGCAGCAACAATATGAACAACAGTTTGGAAGATAAGAAGATAAAAAGTTAAAAAAATTCATTTGGCAATTTGTTTGTTAAATGGATTTTTTTATATACAAAAGATAATTTTTGTAGTAAAATAATAACAAAAAAATGAAAATGGAGGTAGTGAGTTTATGAAAATAAAAGATATTTTAGAAAAAAAAGAATGTACTGTTTCATTTGAAATTTTTCCACCAAACAAAAATTTTTCGGAAGAGAAGTTAAAAGATGTAACGGCGGAATTAGTACAATACAAGCCTGATTTTATTAAATAATGCAAGAACACTCGCGACTTTTAGTCGTGAAATGAATTGCGCAAAAATTTTAGTAAGCATATAGGGAAACTTGTATGTAGATACAGAGAGAAGCTGTACAACAAAGAAACTGAACTGCTGGGAACTCTTAAAGCTAGTATAACTACAACATAGTACCTTCGTTAAAATATGGTACAAGTGTGATAGTGGAGAAATCAGAAAAAATATACTAGATGGTATAAGGTTAAAACCTAAGTATTATGATAATAGACAATCAGCAGCTAAGCCTAAAAAGGAAAGTTCAACGACTATCCCTCGTGAGGGGAGTACAATACAAGCGATTGGTATTGGAAGTGGTTTCGCCTAAGTCCTTGAAATAGGATATGGATAAGATATAGTCTGTGCTTGTTAGAGATAACAAGAAGTTCAAGATATTCTTTTCTCCTTAACTTGTTAAGGAGTGAAAATATTAGGAGAACTGCATAAGTAGTAGCGAACTTATGTGAACGACACTTCCCACTGTTGTGGGGTTTTAAAAACTTTAAAAATATTTAAAAACAAAGAAAAAATATTACTTTTTGATAGTTAAAATGTAGAATATATAGTATAATATCTCTGATGAAAAGGAGGTGATTATATATGTATTTAACATTAAAACAACAAGTAAAACATCTTAGTAAAAAAGAGTTTAGAAATTTAAAATATTTGTGTCATATAGCCAAGAACTTAACTAATGAAGCTATATATAATATTAGACAATACTATTTTAATAAGAAAAAGTATTTAAGTTATAATGAAAACTATAAAATACTTAAAAATAGTGAGAATTACAAGAAATTAAATTCTAATATGGCTCAACAAATTCTAAAAGAAGTAGACGGAAGTTTTAAATCATTTTTTGGACTTTTAAAACTTGTTAAGAATGGTCAATATGATAATAAAAAAATAAAATTACCTAAATATCTTGCTAAAGATGGTTTTACAACTCTTGTTATAGATTTTGTAAGATTAAAAGATGGTATGCTGATAGTTCCTTATTCAAATTCGTTTAAGAAAACTCATCAGAAAGTTAAAATTAAGCTACCACCAGTATTAAAAAGCAAGAAAATAAAAGAGATTAGAATAATACCTAAACAACATTCTAGGTACTTTGAAATTCAATATACTTATGAAGTAGAAGAAATTCAAAGGGAATTAAATAAAGAAAATGGACTAGGAATAGATTTAGGAATAGATAATCTATGTACTTGTGTTACAAATGCTGGAGCATCATTCCTAATAGATGGTAGGAAATTAAAATCAATTAATCAATACTATAACAAGATAAATGCAAAATTACAAAGCATAAAAGATAAGCAAAAGACCTCCCGAACAACATTAAGACAAAAGAGAATAGCTAGAAGGAGAAATAATCGTATAGAAGATTATCTTTCAAAAGCATCAAGAATAATAATAAATTATTGTCTTAATAATGATATAGGAAAACTAGTTCTAGGGTACAATGAAGATTTTCAAAGAAATTCAAATATAGGAAGTATAAATAATCAAAATTTTGTGAATATACCATATGGAAAAATAAGAGATAAATTACAATATCTATGTAAACTATATGGAATAGAATTCAAGCTACAAGAAGAAAGTTATACATCAAAAGCAAGTTTTTTTGATGGAGATGAAATCCCAATATACGATAAAGAAAATCAAAAAGAATATATATTCAGTGGAAAAAGAATAAAAAGAGGACTATATCAAACAAGCGCAGGAAAACTCATAAATGCAGATTGTAATGGAGCATTAAACATATTAAGGAAAAGTAAAGTTGTGGATTTAAGTATCCTATACAATAGAGGTGAGCTGAACACGCCTAAAAGAATAAGGGTAGTGTAAATCAAAGCTATCAGACTTCTTAGAAAATTTTTAAATAATTTTAAAGATTTTAGAACCCCGCAACGCAAGAAGTGGGAGGTTCAGAAGCGTAACTTACGGTGCGGGAGGAAAGACAAAATCTGGGACAATAGAAATGGCATCGCATATAAAAAATAATTTAAAAACGGAAGTTATGACTCATTTGACTTGTGTTGGGAGTAAAAAAAGTGAAATAAATAATTTTTTGAGAGAAGTGAAAGAAAATAATATAAATAATATTTTGGCGCTTCGTGGAGATGTTCCTGTTGGTGAAACTGAAGAAATATATGACAGAGGCGACTACAAGTACGCATCAGAATTAATTTCTGATTTAAGACAAAATGAAAAGTTTAGCAGCCTTTCAATAGGAGCGGCATTTTATCCAGAAACTCACTATCAAAATAACGATTTAGTGGATTTGTTTCATCTAAAAAATAAAGTTGATTCTGGAGTGGATTTTTTAGTTTCACAGATGTTTTTTGACAACGACCTTTTTTTAAAATTTAGGGAAAATGCTGAAAAGCTTGATATAAATGTACCTTTAATCGCTGGAATAATGCCAGTTACAAATGCAAAACAGATAAAAAGAATAATAGAGCTGTCAAAATGTTCAGTGCCAAAAAAATTGGAAAAGTTAATTGAGAAATATGGAGATAATCCAGATTCAATGAAAAAAGCTGGAATAATGTATGCAAGTGAGCAAATTATTGAACTTTTTGCTTATGGAATAAAAGGTGTCCACATTTATACGATGAATAAGGTGGGAAATGCGAAAGAAATTATAAAAAATATTGATTTTTTGAGATAAAAATTTAAATTTAAGTTACTTGACTTTTATATTTATTAGGTGTAAAATTTTAATATATATTTGTATATAAAAATATTTTTTTATATAGTTCAGGAGGTAAGAAATATGTCTTTAAAAAAAGTACTTACAATCGCAGGTTCTGATACAAGCGGTGGAGCAGGAATTCAAGCGGACCTTAAAACTTTTCAAGAAAGAGGAGTTTATGGAATGAGTGCAATTACAGTAATTGTTGCAATGGATCCAAAAAATTGGGCGCACAAAGTTTTTCCAGTTGAACTTTCTGTAATAAAAGAACAAGTTGACACAGTTATAAAAGGAATCGGAATAGATGCTCTAAAAACGGGAATGCTTCCCACAGTAGAAATTATTGAATATGTGGGTTCCATTTTAAAAGATATCAAAAAACCAATTGTCATTGATCCAGTAATGGTTTGTAAAGTAAATAGTGAAGGAGAAGGAAATGCAGAAAATCTTTTTCCTGAAAATGTTGAAGCTATGAAAAAATATCTGTTACCCTATGCGACTGTCGTAACGCCAAATTTATTTGAGGCAGCGCAACTTGCTGGAGTAACAGCGATAAAAACAATTGATGAAGCAAAAAAAGCCGCTAAAAAAATACATGAATTAGGAGCGAAATACGTGGTTATCAAAGGAAGAACTTTTTTTGCCGGAGAAAATTCGGTGGATTTGTTGTATGATGGAAAAGATTTTGAATTTTTTGAAAGTAAAAAAATTGACACAAAATGGAACCACGGTGCCGGATGTACTTTCTCAGCTTCAATTACCGCAGAAATTGCAAAAGGCGAAACTGTTTCAAAAGCAGTGAAAACAACGAAAGAATTAATTTCCTCTGCACTTAAAGATTCATTTCCGTTAAATAATTTTGCAGGTCCAATAAATCATAAAAAATTTGCAGTAAAATAAATTAAATAAAGGGAGAATTTCTCCCTTTTCTAAAAAAATTATAAAAAAAACTACTTTAGAAAAAATCTAAAATAGATTATTAAAAAAGTCTATGGTGCCGCTTGTCGGACTCGAACCAACCACCTACTGATTACAAGTCAGTTGCTCTACCAGATGAGCTAAAGCGGCATAACACAATCATTATATAGAATTTTTTGAATTTTGTCAAGAGTAAGGTAAAAGTTTTTATTTGAAGTTAAAATAAATTTTATAAACGAAGGGGGATTTTTTGATGAAAAAAGTTGATGAAAAAAAAGAAATTAGAAAAATTTTATTAAAAAAAAGAAATTTGATGGATAAAAAAACTGTTGAAAAAAATACGGATTTAATTATTGAAAATTTGAAAAAATATGTTGGAAATGCTAGAAATATTATGATTTTCATGGACATGGGAAATGAAGTGAATATCACAAAATTGCTTGAACTTTATCCAACAAAAACTTTTTTTATTCCAAAAATTTTTCCTAAAAGAGAGATGAAAATTAATAAATATAATAAAAATGAGCTTGTTTTGCATAAATTTGGATATTATGAGTCGTCGTCTAAAGAGTATTATGATGAAAAAATATTAGATTTAATCATTGTCCCAGGAATCGGATTTGATTACCAAAGAAATCGAATTGGCTTTGGAGGTGGATTTTACGATAATTTTTTGACTAAAGTCAGAAAAATGAAAAAGGAAATTGTGTGTGTTGCAGTTTGTTATGATTTCCAAATTGTAGAAAAAGTTCCAACAGAGGAGCATGATGTGAGAGTTGACGCGGTTGTCAGTGAAAAAAGAGTGATTGTATAAAATAAAAAAATCTTTGAAATAATGGAACTGGAGAATGTTTAAAAAATATGGTATAATTCATCTATTGTTTAAATCATTAAAAAAAGATTGAGGGATAAAAATGAAAAAAAATTATGATGTATTAGAATTTCATAAAATAATTAACGAACTTGTTGAACTAGCTCTTTTAGAGAGCACGAAAGAAAAATTTTTGGATATTGATATTATAAAAGAAAAATCTATTTTAGACAAAGAACTTGTTTTGATGACTGAAATGATAGATTTTTATAAATATGATGACGGGATGGAACTTACAGGTCTAGCTGACTTGACAAAGATGTTTAAGTCAATTGACGTCATTGGAAGTTACTTGAGCAGCGAAGATTTTTCTGTGCTTAAAAAAAATTTGGCAATTTTTAGAATTTCTAAAGGGAGAGCCAAAAATGTGAGAGATAAGTATAAGACAATTTGGAATTTGTTTTCAGATACACAGGAAGTTAAAGATATTGAAAACTTTATTTCTGAAGCAATCGATGATAATGGAGAATTAAAAGATGATGCTTCTTTTGGTCTGAGGGATGTGAGACGGCAAAAACAAAATATAAATGCGAATATAAAAGAAAAATTTGATGATTTAATGTCAAATAAAGAGACTCAAAGAGCTGTGCAAGAGAGAATTATAACCAAAAGAAACGAAAGATATGTAATCGCTGTAAAAACAGATTTTAAAGGACTTATAAAAGGTATTGAACATGATAGGTCAGCTACTGGAAGTACAGTTTACATTGAGCCAATAAATATTGTTTCACTGAATAATAAACTTAGGGAATATGAAGCAAGAGAAAGAGAAGAAATTAGAAAAATTTTGCTGCGGTTGACAGAGATTGTAAAAACTAAAAAAGAAGAAATTTTAAAAATTAAGGAAATATTGGAAAAACTTGACTTTTTAAATGCCAAGACAATTTATTCGATAAATAAAAAGTGTGTTGTGCCAAAAGTTATAAATAAAGAATATTTGAAATTGGTGGATGCAAGACACCCGTTGATTGATGAAGAAAAGGTTGTGCCAATTAATTTTTCGGTTGGAAATGGTGAAAATATTATGCTTATAACAGGGCCAAATACTGGTGGAAAAACAGTTACGCTAAAAGTGGCGGGACTTTTAACTTTGATGGCTCTGTCAGGAATTCCAATTCCAGCGGGAGAAAAAACGGAAATTGGATATTTTAACAATGTACTGGCTGATATTGGGGATGAGCAAAGTTTGGAGCAAAATTTGTCGTCATTTTCAGGGCATGTCAGTAAAATAAAAGAGATTATTGAAAATTCGAGCAGTAAATCACTCGTTTTGATGGATGAGCTTGGAAGTGGAACGGATCCTATGGAAGGTGCAGCTTTTGCAATGTCAATTATTGATTATTTAAATAAAAAAAATATAACATCAATAATTACAACACATTACAGCGAAGTGAAAGCATATGCTTTTAATTCTGAGAATATAAAAAGTGCATCTATGGAATTTGATGCAGAAAGTTTGTCGCCAACTTACAGGCTTTTGGAAGGGATTCCAGGTAAGAGTAATGCACTTATAATTGCAAAAAAATATGGAATTAGTGATGAAATAATCGAAAATGCGAAAAGATATATAAGTGAAGATAATAAAAAAGTCGAAGAGATGATTAAATCAATTAAAGAAAAAAATGACGAACTTCACTTGTTGACTCAGGAACTTGAAAATTCTAAAAGTGAACTTTTGACGCAAAAAAATCTTTATGAAGAAAAAATTATAAATTTGGAAAATGAAAAAAATGAAATTATAAAAAAAGCTTATGACAAAGCGGATGACTATTTGAAAAATATTCAGGCAAAAGCAAAAAGTCTGATTGAAAAAATTAGTCGGGAAGAAAGTAAAAAAGAGGATGCGAAAAATACACAGCGAAGTTTAAATATGCTTCGTGAATCATTTATAATTGACAAGAAAAAAAATGTTAAAGAAAAAAAAGTGACGGCTAAAAATATCGATTTTTCTGAAGGAGATGAAGTTCTGGTAAAAACGCTAAATCAAAATGGAAAAATTTTAAGAATAATGCCAAAAGAAAATAGAGTCCAAGTGCAATCAGGAATTTTAAAATTGGTTGTGTCGATGGATGACGTTGTAAAAATTCAAAAGAAAAAAAATAATAAATTTAAAAATTTTGCTTCGTTAAAAAGAAGTTCGCAAGTTCGAGGGGAACTGGATGTGCGTGGAATGAATGCAGATGAAGCAATTTCTGAAATTGAAACATATTTTGACCGTGCAATGCTCACAGGTTACAATGAAGTTTACATAATTCACGGCAAAGGAACTATGGTTCTAAGAAAAAAAATTCAAGAATATTTGAGAACTTCAAAATATGTGAGTGAATTTAAAGATGCCAATCAAAATGAAGGTGGAATCGGTTGTACGGTTGTAATTTTGAAATAATAAAAGAAATTGGGAGAAAAGAATGTCATATATAAAAGATCCAAAATCCATTGAAACAAGAAGTTTTGAGATAATAACTGAAACTTTAGGAGATAAACTTGACAAATTTAGTGAAAGTGAAAAACTAATTGTAAAAAGACTTATTCATACAACTGGGGATTTTGATTATGCAAATATTGTCGAATTTGGGAATAATCCAATAGGATCAGCAGAAGAAGTGCTAAAAGAAGGAAACTGTAAAATTTACTGTGATACGAATATGATAGTAAATGGACTTAATAAAAATGCTCTTGCAAAATTTGGTTTAGAAGCTTATTGTCTTGTTGCTGATAAAGATGTAGCAAGAGAAGCAAAGGAAAAAGGCGTAACTCGATCAATGATTGGGCTTGAAAGAGCGCTAAAAGATCCCAAAACTAAAATTTTTCTCATTGGAAATGCGCCAACTGCACTTTTTACTTTGCTTGAAAAGATGGAAAAAAGAAATCTGCCAAAATTGATTGTGGGAGTACCAGTTGGATTTGTCGGGTGTCCCGAATCAAAAGCCGAGCTTTCAAAATATGAAGTTCCATTTATACGGACAAATGGGACTAAAGGTGGAAGCACAGTTGCAGTTGGAGTTATGCACGGAATTTTATATCAGATGTACGAAAGGGACAAATACTTTAATAATTAAAAATGGAAAATTATGTTTATTTTCAAGGGAAAAAATTAAGATGTGGTTACACGACTGGAACTTGTGCGACGGCTGCTACAAAAGTTGCAATTCTAGTACTTTTAAAAAAAATAAAAAAAGATGAGAAATTTGTGAAACTTAAAGTTCCAGCTGGAGAAACTTTGACAATACCGATTGAAAAAATTGAAGTTTTTAAAAAATTTTCTAAAGTTACAATTTTAAAGGATGGAGGCGATGATCCAGACGTAACTGATGGTGCAGAAATTGTGTCGAAAGTGAGTTTTAGAAATGACAAAAAAATAAATATCTTTGGTGGAATTGGCGTTGGAAAAGTTACGAAAGAAGGTTTACCTGTAAAAATTGGAAAATCAGCAATAAATCCGACTCCGATGAAAATGCTAAAGAATGTGGCAAAAGAGCTTTTAGCTGATAAAATTGGCGTTGATATTGAAATAAGTGTCCCAAAAGGAGAAGAACTCGCTAAAAAAACTTTAAATGAAAAATTGGGAATAATTGGCGGAATTTCAATTTTGGGAACGACGGGAATTGTAAGACCGATGTCAGAAGAATCTTGGAAAAGTTCCCTTGCGCTTGAATTAAAGCAATCACTTGAAATAAATGACAAAGGAAAAGAGAGAACAGCAGTTTTTATTTTTGGCAATCGTGGAAAGCTGTATTTAGCCAAAAATTATCCCAAAAGAGAAAAGCAAGGTGTTGTGATTAGCAACTTTGTTGGATATATGTTTGACAGAGCTTGTGAATATGATGTGCAAAAAGTATATTTTGTGGGAGAACTTGGGAAATTTGTAAAAGTTGCGGGTGGAATTTTTCACACTCACAGCAGAGTCGCTGATGCCAGAATGGAAATTTTGACTGCAAACGCTTTATTAGTTGGAGAAAAAGTAGAAAATTTAAAAAAAATTATGAACTCGAATACGACTGAAGAAGCGACAAAGTATATTGAAAAATTGGAAGTTTATGATTTACTTGCACAAAAGGCAAAGGTAAAATGCGAAGAACATTGCAGAAAAAACGGGAAAGAAATTGAAGTTGAAACTTTAATTTTGTCAGCTGAAAAGAAAATTTTAGGGAAAAGCGAAAAATTTTTTAAAAATTTTTAAAAAATAATAAATTTTTCTAAAAAAATATGATATAATTAAGGAGTTAAAATATAAATTATTATTGTAGCAATATTTATTAAAATAAATTTTTATATTGCGGTAAATAAAAGTAATTTTATTAAAGAATAATTTTAGTAAGAAAATAAGTATAGGAGGAATAATGGGAGCATTTGATTTTGTAAAAATATTCAGAGTAAACAAAAGTATTTCAATAGATTTGGGTACAGCGAATATTTTAATTTACGATAAACAAAGAAAAAAAATTGTATTAAATGAACCATCGGTAGTAGCCAGAGACAGAAAGACAGGAAAACTGATTGCAGTGGGAAAAGAAGCCAGAGAAATGTTGGGGAAAACACCTGATAGTATCCAAGCCATAAAGCCGCTTCAAGACGGAGTTATTGCGGATATTGATTCCACAAAAGAGATGATAACATATTTCATTCACAAAATTTATGGAAATTCACTATTCAAACCAGAAGTTATGATTTGTGTGCCAATTGAAGTTACAAGTGTTGAAAGAAAAGCACTTTTTGATGCTGTAAGAGGAGCCAAAAAAACTTATATCATAGAAGAAGGAAGAGCAGCAATAATTGGTTCAGGAGTGGATATTTCACAACCAGAAGGAAGTATGGTAATCGATATAGGAGGAGGCTCTACTGATATTGCCATTCTATCATTAGATGAAATTATCGCAAGTAAATCAATAAGAATTGCTGGAAATAAATTTGACGACGATATAGTTAAATATGTAAAAAGAAAATATAATTTATTAATTGGAGATAGAACAGCTGAAAAAATTAAAAAAGAATTAGCTTCAGCACTTGAAGTTCAAAATCCTGAAATTTTAGAAATTAAAGGTAGAGATTTAGAAACAGGAATTCCAAATATAGTTGAAATAAATGAAAATGAAATTTATGAAGCTATAGAAGAATCATTATTTCAAATAGTGGCAGCGACAAAAGAAGTTTTGGAAAAATGTCCACCAGAATTAGCAGCTGACATTTTAGACAATGGAATTATTATGACAGGTGGAGGTTCATTAATTAAAAATTTCATTGATATGATGGAAAAAGAAGTTGGAATAAAAGTATTCTTGTCGCCTAATCCACTAGATTCAGTAGTTTTAGGTGGAGGAGCTGCATTTGATAACAAAAAATTACTACGAACACTTCAAATGAAAGAAAATTAAAATATATACAGAAATAAGTTTTTAGAAAGTCAATAAATAAAGAGTTTTATAAAAAATCTTTATTGAAATAAGTTTTTTATTGACTTATTTTTGTATTTTTTAAATATTTTTTATTAAAATTATTTTTAAGGAAAGAGAGCGTGGAAAGTTTATGGGATTTGAAAAATTGATTAGCGGGACTGATATAAGAGGAATTGTTTCTGACTTTGAAGAAAAAAAAGCTAATTTAACAGAAAAAGAAGTGAAAGAGATTGCAGAAGCATTTGGAAAATGGATTACTCAAAAATGTGAAAAATCTGCCAAAAATGAAAGTAGAAATATCAGAGTTGCAGTTGGATATGACGCAAGACACACAGGACCTCTTTTTTCAGAAATTATTCGTGATGAACTAAAGTCACAAGGAATAGATGTACTTAATTGCAAAATGTCAATAACACCTTCTCTTTTTATGACAACAATTTTTCCTAGTTATAAATCGGACGCTGCGATTATGATTACAGCAAGTCATTTGCCAAGTTATTACAACGGAATAAAATTTTTTACAAAAGATGGTGGAGTTGAAAAAGAAGACCTTTTTGAAATGGTAAAATTTTTGAAAAAGAGTAAAAAAGTTGGAAAAGGTAATGAAACTGTCAAAAATTTAGCAGACGACTATGCAAAATATTTGTGTGAATTGATAAGAAAAGAAGCCAATAATGGAGAAAAACCATTGGAAAATTTAAAAATTGTAATAGACGCTGGAAATGGTGCAGCTGGATTCTTTGCGGAAAAAGTTATAAATGAACTAGGTGGAGATTCAAAAGGAAGCCAGTTTTTAAATCCAGACGGTGATTTTCCAAATCATGTACCAAATCCAGAAGTTCCAGAAGCGATAAATTCAATAAAAGAAGCTGTTTTGAAAAGTAATGCTGATTTTGGTATAATTTTTGATGCCGACGGGGACAGAAGCGCGTTTATTGATAAAAGTGGAAGGGAAATTAACAGAAATAGACTAATAGCATTAGTAAGCGATATTTTGTTAAAGCAGAAACCAAATGGAATAATTGTAACAGATTCGATAACTTCTACAGAACTTACAAAATTTATCGAAAGTAGAAATGGAATTCATCACAGATTTAAAAGAGGTTATAAAAATGTAATTAATGAAGCGAAAAGATTAAATGCAGAAGGTAAATATTCACCACTTGCAATAGAAACTTCAGGACACGCGGCGCTTATTAATAATTATTTTTTGGATGACGGAGCTTATATGGCGGCACTTCTTTTAATTCAGCTGGTTCAGAGCAAAAAAGAAAATATTGATTTTACAGCTGTTTTAAATGAATTGGGAGAGCCAGCGGAAGAAAAGGAACTTCGAATAAAAATTGAAGACGACAACTTTCGTGAACTAGGAAATAAAATATTAAAAGATTTGGAAGAATATGTAAAAACTATAAAAAATTGGGAAAAAGTTGAGCCAAATTATGAAGGCGTGCGTGTAAATGTGGATAAAGACAATTGGTTTTTGATAAGAATGTCGCTGTATGAACCATTATTTTGTATAAATATTGAAACTAGTGAAGTTGGAAAACTTTCTAAAATTTTAAAAGAAATTTACAAATTCTTGGGAAAATACAAACAAGTGAAAATTTAAAGTTTAGTGTAATTTTTTGCTGTTAAAATGGAGAAGTATAGAATGAAAAGTGATGAAATTATAAAAAGATTTGAAAATGAGATAAAAACTGGAAAAGTGAGTGCAAGTTATCTTTTTTATGGTGATAAAAGAGTTGATTTACTAAATTATGCCTTAATTTTTTCAAAAATGGTGCTGACTCAAAATGTAGAAAACGAAGAGCAAAAACTGAAAATTGAAAGGCAAATTGATAATTTGGTCCATCCCGATGTTGAAATTATTAATAAAAATAATGGAAATATAAAAATTGATGAAGTTAGGGAAATTATTTATGAAACGATTGAATCTTCTTTTAGTTCATTGAAAAAAATATTTATCATTTGTGGCATAGAAAATATAAGAAAAGAATCAGCAAATGCTTTGTTAAAAACGATTGAAGAACCACCTAAGGATGTTTATTTTATCCTTTTATCACGAACATTAAATATAATTCCAACGATAAAATCTCGTGCAATAAAATTTCATCTGGAAAGTTCCAGTAGCTTTGAACTTAAAATTGATAAAAAAACTTATGATTTTTTTGACGGAAATGAAAATGATATAAAATTGTTTAAAAAAAATTATCTAGAAAAAAATATAACTCTTGAAAACGTTTCTTTTAAAATAAAAACAGTTGAAGATATTTTAAAAAATATTTCTGAAATGCAAAATTATTTGTTTTACAATTTAGAAAATGGAAATTATTTGGATTTAGTGATAAAGTACAACAAGAGTATTGAGTTTTTAGTAACAAAAGTAAAATTTTGGGATATGGAAAATATATATTTTATGCTAAATGAACTTGAAATTGAAGTCAAAAAAAATAAGCAGTTTTTGATAAACTTTTTGGCCAAAATAATTATTAATGCAAAAGTTATGTTAAATAGCGAAAATTTAAAAAAATTAATAGAAATAAAAAATAGTGTAAGAAACAATGTAAATGTCAGAAGTATTTTATTTAATTTTTTTAACATATTGTACGACGTTTAAAAAAGGAAAGGAAAATCCTCTCACAATCTTAACAAATTGAGAGGATTTTTTTTGAAGTTAAGAGTTAAAAAATTTATCAATTACAGTTTTTAGTGCATGTTCATTATTTGAAGTAGAAATAAATTTTGATAAATCTTTTATTTCTTTAGCTGCATTTGCCACAGCAACAGGCATTCCTACAGTTTCTAAAAGTGGTCTATCATTTCCACTATCTCCAACCGCTATCATTTCTTCAGTTTTAATTTGCAAAATTTTCCCAAGTCTGGTCAAAGTTTTCCCTTTACTCACATTTTTGTTTGCAATTTCCAAAAAAATAGGCTTTGAAGTTGCTATAAAATAGTCATTTCCATAAAGTTCTTTCATATATTTTTCGGCATTTTTTACAAGTTTGGGGTCCCCCACAATCATACATTTTGCAGTTTTTGTAATACCAAATGACTCAAGTTCTTTTAATGTGTTAAATTTTTGAAATTTCATTTTACAAAGTCTGGCTTCGACTAATGCTTCAGCTGCTTCATTTGTCGCAAAAACAGTGTCATCTCGGTATAGTAACATAGTTAAATTTAATTTTTTTGAAGCATTGTAAATAATTTCTATGTCTTTTTTTTCAAGTCCTTGTTGAAAAACTAATTCATTATTTTTAAAATTAATTAATTCGCCGCCATTAAAAGCCAAAATATATCCTCCAAATTTATCCATTTGAAGTTTTTTTGCATATTCAAACATGGCAAAGCTGGGTCTTCCACTTGCAAGTACAAATGTTACTCCTTTTTTTTGGACATCCACAATAGATTTTTCGTTTTCAATTGATATTTCTTGAGCTTCATTTAATAAAGTGTCATCCATATCAGTTGCAATTAATTTATAATTCATAACTAACTCCTTTGAAAAAAATAAATTTTGTTAAGAAAGAAAACATAACTAATAAAATTATACCAAAAAAGGTTTTGAAAAGCAATAAGGTTATTTTTTTAGATAAACTATAATAAAAAAAGTTCTTTTTAAATTTTAAATTTAAAAAGAACTTTCAAAAGACTGATTAAGAACGATTAGTTTTTCAAAGAGTAACCAACACTTAATGTTAACATTCTGTGATTTAAAGTATCTTTACTTGATGTTTCAAGTTTATTTCCTGCTGCATCGTTGTAGCTGTAGTTGTATTTAGCTCTTAATGTATTTGTGTTGTATGACAAATCAGCAACGAAGTTATTATATTCAATTCCAGCTCCTACTCCGTAATAGAATCCGTGTTTGAATTTCATTTCAGCAGTTTCATCTACACCAGGTGTATTGATTTTTTGGAATTGAACTTTTCCTGAGTTTACTGCAAATCCTAAGTTAGCTTTTACATAAGGTGTTACAGCTGAATCGTTTCTGAAGTTGTATCTTGCAGTTCCGTAAATAGGTACAGAGTGTAATCCTTTCATAGAAACGTCAGTATTATTTTTATTAACTTCAACTTTTTTATCAGTTAAGTTATTGTATTTGTAAGAAAGTCCAGCTCCTAAATCAAAATTATTTGTTAGTTCTCTTCTGTATTCGAATGAAACTTCTGGACCAGTTTTTAATACATCTTTTCTGATTTTATATTCTTTATCAGTGTCTTTTGCTCTGTTGTATAAGTCCCAACCTGCTCTAAATTCATAAACATTTCCTTGAGCCATTGCAACTGACCCAGCTAATGATAATAATACTAAGATCTTTTTCATTTTTTTCTCCTTCTAATATATTATGTTTTACAAATTTCAACGTTAGTATAGCATAATTTGGATGAAAAAGCAAGTCAAATTTTCCTAAAATTAATTTGCTTTAAATGTTTTTTTATTTATTTTATTTTAGCTGAAATTTAGACACTTTTAATCAAATGAACTTTTTTTTTTCTAATGGAAAAATATTTTTAAAAAAATTGACTTATAAGTCAATTACTGTATAATGACCTTAAGTTCAAGGGAGGAAGATTTCTTGAACGAATCTAAAAAAAGCGGAAGACTCTATGTATAGTATGATGATTTAGAGTTTATCCAAAAAGAAAGAAAAGGTGTTTACTATGAAAAGAACATTTATTGGATTATTTTTGGTTTTAGGTTTGGCTTCGTTTGCAGCAAACGCAGGAAAAGTTGAAGTAAAAGGCGCTTATGATTTAGGTGGAAAATATCATTATGATAATAGTTCAGAAAAAGCAAAAGCTACAGCTGGAGAAGTAGGTGCAGAATACAGATATGAAGTAACTCCAGGATTGGAAGTAGGAGCAGGAACTGCTTATCAATGGCACAAAAAAGTAAAGGCTAGAAACTCAAGAGATGAAAATTATGAAAATTATAATTCAGTACCAGTTTATGGAACTGCAAAATATACTTTTGCTACTCCAACAACTGTAAAACCTTATGTAAAAGGTGATTTGGGATATTCAGCAAATACTGGAAACATTGATGATTATAAAGCTAAAAATGGGCTTTACTACGGAGTTGGTGGTGGAGTAAATTACAACAACTTTAATGCGGAAGTTATGTACAAAGAAAATCAAGGTGAATACAAAAATAACAACACTGGAGATAAAACAGATGCAAACTATAAAAGAGTATCTTTAGGCGTAGGTTATAATTTTAATCTAGGATACTAATGCCAACTAAACTTTAGTAACTAAGTAAAACAGCTAATAACAAATAATTTTTTTGAAAACTCTTAAAAAAATAAAAAAACTATCACAAATTCGTGGTAGTTTTTTTTACTAAATAACTTCGTCATCAGTAATGTTGGTAATTTTATATTTGTGTTCGACAATTTGGATGGTGTGCAAAGTATTTGTCAAAATATTTCATAATTCCCTTTGTGTCATTAATGTTTGTCATTATTAACCAAAAAAAGAATTTTTTTCTTGTAGAGCTTTATGACAGTATTTTAAGCAGTTTTTTTATTTTTTGTCATAAAACAGCAATATTTATATCTTTTTAAATCATATTATTATTTTCAAAAATTTCTTCTAAATTCTTACTACTTTTTTCAAACTCAGTTCCTTCCAAATATTTTTCCAAATAATCTTTATCTTTTGCAGTTTCTAATTTTATTTTTTTTGCAATAAATGTATTTTCCATCTTTTTCAAATTTTCCTTTTTTAGAGCAGAATTTTTGATTTCTTCGTTTATCATCAAAATATTTAAAAAGAGTAAAGTTTCTTTTCGTTCATTATATTTTCTGATGGTATCAGGAACATCACTGTTTACAATGTTTTTTATATATTCCGAAACTGCTTTTTCAATTTTTCCAGTATTATAATATTTTCTTGCTTCTACAAGCGTGTAGGTTAAATTCATTGAATGAATGTCCTCATCAGCCAGTCCCAGCTCTTTTTTCACATTTTCATCTTTCAATAAATTTAACACTTTTTTTATTTGTGCTTGCCTTTGTATTTTGTCTTTTGTTGTATAAATTTTTATCATTTCCAAAATCAGAGTATTTTTATATTTTTCTTTTAACTGAGAATAATATTCGTCGTATTTTTTTTGACTTCCATAACTTCGCGCGTAAACCATTTTAGCAAAAGTTTTCTCAAAGTCGTAAGGTGTGTATTTTACAAATAAATCCAAGTAATTTTTGTAATCTTTTCCAATTTTTGACTCATAAATTGTAATAATATTCTCAGCAGCAATATAATTTCTTTCATCTTTTTTCAAAATATCTGAAAATCGTTGTAATATTTTCCCAATTACAACTTCATCAGTTTGAAAAGCCACAATGTCTCTTGCATCATAGTCAGCTTTTACTGTTTCGTTAATAATTTCTTGATTAATTCCCAGTTTTTGTAAACTATTTTGTATCTTTTCTTCTCTTGTAAAAGAAAAACTTAAAATACTTAAAATCAAAAATTTTATCAAAATTATTTTTTTCATCAAATTCTCCCTTTTTATCATTTAGATTTTTATTTATCAAATTATTTTATTTGAACTCCTTCCAATTCTAACAAAAACTGCTTTATATGAAGTCCTCCACCATAACCAACCAATTTTCCATCCGCACCAATCACACGATGACACGGAATAAAAATAGCAATTTTATTTCGATTATTTGCCATTCCAACTGCACGAACTGCTTGAGGATTGTTAATTTCAAGTGCAATATTTTTATAGGAACAAGTTTTTCCATATGGAATTTTTTCAAGAGCATTCCAGACAGAAATTTGAAACGGCGTTCCTTGTTTTAAAAGCGGTAAATCAAAGTTTTTTCTTTCTCTTTTAAAATATTCAAAAAGTTGATTTTTTGCTTGTTTAATCAATTTCGTTTCACAAATTTTAAAATCATTATGTTTTTTAAAATCTTCAAAATCTGATTCCCAAATTAAATCTGTAATGTGAGAATCATTTTGAGTTGTGGCGATTCCAATTTTTCCAATTGGGGTATTTGTTTCATAAAAGTAGATATTTTTTTTCATTGTTTTACCTCTTTATTTTTATTTATGAATGATGGTTTAAAAATTTTAGGGGCAGATTTTTTAATTTCAAATTTTTTAGGTTATTCTTGATTACAAGATGTTATTTTGTTTAATATTATTTTTTTATTTTTTACATAAGGGGAAAGGACCGCCATTTCCCCTTATAATCCCCACGCTCGTCTAAGCATTTTTTTGAAGCAAAGCCGAAACTCACTTCGTTCAGACAGTCGTCTTTACTCCAAAAAAATCACGACACTTTTGTATGGTAGTAAAATTTAAACCGTCGGAGCATTTTTATGTGCTGACAAAACTGTTTGAGCACGATTAGTGCGAGTTTTTTGGCAGTGCATAAAAATGTCGAAGACTAGCCGGGGTGCAGGGGTGCGGCGATGAGCACTTCTGCTTAAAGAATAAAAAAATATTTTAGTAACTTTCTGGATTGAATGAAAAACTTAAAATAAGATTTTTTATTTACCCCTAACTATTTTACTCTGACATTTATGAATAATTTTATTGTTTTAAGTAAGTGAATATATTATAATATGAATTGTGAAAAAAGTAAATTAATTGATTTTTACAAAAGATACAAATTTAATAAAAGGAAGTAAAAAATGAATTTATTTGACAAAGTATATGAAAATAAAAAGCCACTTGCGTTTAGATACCGTCCGAAAAGTTTGGATGATTTTTATGGACAGGAAAAGTTGGTTGGAAAAAATGGAATTTTGAGGAAGATTATTGAGCGCGGGAATTTTATGAATGCGATTTTTTGGGGAGCGCCGGGGACTGGGAAGACGACTCTTGCGGAAATTGTCGCTGAGAAAATGAATTATCATTATGAATATTTGAATGCGATAAAGGCGTCTGTAACTGATATAAAGGAGATTTCTGATAAGGCACACAACAGATTTCATACGAATGGACAGCAGACACTTTTGTTTTTAGATGAGATTCATAGATTTAATAAGTTGCAGCAGGATTCGCTTTTGCAGGATTTGGAAAATGGGAATATTATTTTGATTGGAGCGACTACTGAAAATCCTTATTATAACTTGAATAACGCATTATTATCACGATGTATGGCATTTGAATTTAAAAAATTGAGTGAAAAAGATTTGCTTAAAATATTAAAAAATATTAATGAAAAAGAGAAAATTGGAATTTCAGATGAGATTTTGAAGTATATTTCGGAGATTATTGAAGGGGATGCGAGACAGGCCATAAATATTTTGGAATTAATTGCGAATGTTGGGGTGGATTTTACGCTTGATGAAGTGAAGGAAGTGCTGAATACGAAAAAATCTTATCACAAGACGGAAGATAAGTACAATACGGTTTCTGCGATGATAAAAAGTATTCGTGGAAGCGATCCTGATGCAGCTGTTTACTGGATGGCAAAAATGCTCTCTGGTGGCGAAGATATTTTATATATTGCAAGAAGGCTTGTAATTTTGGCATCTGAAGACATTGGGCTTGCAAATCCGCAGGCGTTACCAATTGCAGTGGCTGGACTTAATGCGGTAAAGGAGATTGGAATGCCTGAAGCGAGAATAATTCTCTCAGAAGTGGCGATTTATCTGGCAATTTCTCCCAAGAGCAATTCAGCCTACAATGCCATAAATTCAGCACTGAAACACATTGAAAACGAAAAAATTCAGGAAGTGCCAGTTCATCTCACAAAAGTTGGGAAAAAAGATTATAAATATCCTCACAATTATAAAAATCACTATGTGGAACAGGTTTATATGAATGAAAAAATCAAGTTTTATGAATTTGGGGAGAATAAATTTGAGAAGGCAGCGGCAGAGTGGTTGAAAAAGATTAAGAAGGATGGGAAATAAACTTTTGTATTTTGTAAAGTAATTGAAATAAAAAATACTCAGATGGCGGATTACACCATTATTTGAGTATTTTTTTGAATATTTAATTGTCAGAATAATTATAATTTTGAAAAAACCTTAAACTTTTTGTAAGTTTTCGTATATCATACTGACAATCAAGATATTCGCGAGATTTTTCTTTAAATAATTGACTATCAGTAGATTTAAACATGGTATTGTCAGTGACATCATCATTAAGAAAAATTTTAATCATTTCAATTCTTAGAGTGTAATATTTTTTAAGACGTTCTCTGTAAAGTTCTAAAATTGTACAAGTCAAATTACATTTAATATTTTCTAATTTTGAAATATTATCTTGCGCTACTTCAAGATTAGCCAAAGCAACTTGTCTAGCTTCTTGATGATTAATCATATATGAATATTCAGGACGAAATTTATCGTCAGAAATAATTGAAAGTAATTCTTCAGTAATTCTTTTATTTTCAGCATTATATTTTTTATTTTCTAATTTTTCCTTTTCTTTTTTTTCTGCCTCCAGTCTTTCTTGTTCTTGCACATTTTTTTCCTGCTCTTCTGTAGAAATATTTTCAGAAGAATATGTTTCTTTTGTTTGTTCAATTTCTTTATCGGAATTTTTATCTTTAAGCCAATTTATAATAGGACTTGGTGTAAAAATATATAGAAGTATAACCAAAACTCCAGAAAGGATAAGTTTTTTCTTAATACTAGTTTTAGTTTGAAGAATTACTATAAAAAGTAACCAAGGAAATAATATAATAAAAAGGACACCCCATCCTTCTTGATACCATCTTTTTTTATTTTGATTATTTTCAGTATTATTCATGTGTCTTCCTTTCAGCTTTTATATTTTCAAAAAAACTAATTATTTTATTTTGATATTCAGTATATTCGATAACTTTTCTTTTAAATATTTTTTCTTCTGGAATAGTTGCAATATCTTCAATGCCGTAACTAGCATCAGCAAATTTTATAAGTTCTTTGAGCATGTCAATTCTTAAAATGTAGAGTTTGATAAATACAGCTTTGACTTCATTTAAATTATTACAAGCCAAGTTACATTTTATATTCTTTAATTTTTCAATAGAATATTGTGATTTGTTAATATTATTTATAGCAATCTTTTTTGCTTCTAAGATACTGTCATATGAATAATTATCTGCAAGATAATTTGCCATTAGCTTAAAATCCTGTCTAAAAGGTTTGTCATCATTTGAAACTATTGATAAGATTTCACTTGATAATTGTTTAATTTCATCATCAATTTGTTTTTCAGTTTCTGCCTTTAATTTTGCTTCCTGTTCTAAATTCATTTTTCTTTTTTGATTTTCTAGTTCATTAATTTTGGCTTCCTGTTCCAGTGTTGCAGTTTTTTCTTGTTCTAATTTTTTTAATTGTTCCTGTTTCTGCTTTTCTTTAGCGATTTTTTCCTCTGTATTAGGTTCAAGTGCTGTAATCAAAAATATAAATAAAATAAAACTTCCAAATAATGTTGAAAATATAATTTTTTTCTTTTTATCAAGATTACTTTGTAAAATAACTAAAAACAATAGATAAGGACATAAAATAATAAGTAGAATTCCCCACCATTTTTTAAACCATCTTTTTTTATTTGGATTATTCATATAATTTTCCTCCTAATTAATTTTTTTCAAATATTCCTTATTGACATATCCAAATTCTTCGCCATCTAAAACTTGAACATAATACCAATTACCTTTTTCATTAATTAAACTTACAGTTTTTCCATTTTTTACCTTGCCACGAATTGTTGAATTGCTGTCAGGCTTTCTCATAAAATTAACATATCCATTTGGCGAATTTACAATATATTTTTCTCGCTTTGCTCTTTTTTCTTCTAAATCTTCATAATCATTATATCCAGAAACAAAATCTCCCCTTCTTACAACATCTATTATATTTCCGTGAATTTCAAAGTCTACTACTTCTTGATTAAAATCAATTCCAGAAGGTTTTCCATCAAAACCTTTATCATTATAAATTTTACAAAATACTTTATTTTTATCAATGCATGAAGTGAAATCTACTTTAAAACTGTGAGGATTACTTTCAGATTTACTGCTAAATATTTCAAAAAAATTATTATATATTGAATTAAAAACAGCATCTTCAATGTGAATTTCTGTTATTTTGGGATTTGGAGTACAATCTCCTAAATTTCCAAATCCAATTTCTTCAACTTCTTTTTCATCAGTATAATGTACTCCATAAACTTTAGCATTTTTGGAAAGTTTAATTATTACTGTACCTGTTTCATCTTGTCCCAAATAACTTCCATTCAAAGTATCTACATCAATATTGTAAATCATTTCAGGATTACATTTCTCATAAGCCAATCCAATAATATTTATAATGAACAAACTTAAAATTAACACCAAATTTCTCATAATTTTTCTCCAATCTTTTAAAAATTTATTTTTACCAAGTAATATCATTTAATTTTTCTGCAATTTCTAAAGTTGATAATTTTTCTACATTTTCAATTTCTAAATTTACTTTTAAGTCAAAAAGTCTAGAGCCTAGCAAACCATATTTTGAAGTTTTTTTAAATTTTGTTGGACAAAAGTCATTATTGTCAAATAAAAAGAATATATGTCCTTTTGAAATATCGCCATAGATGTAAATTTCTGGGAATTCCCTTATTGTGTTGATGATTCTGTTTTCTTCCTCGCTAGTAATTTCCCCATTGCCTGAAATTTTTTTAGTAATTAATTTTCCTTCTTCTGTAAGTTCAGCCAAAAAAACTTTGTTTATTTTTCCAATATATTTCATTTCTTTTGCAGTATATATTCCAGTAAATTGATGGTTTGAATATCCTCTGGATTCAGGTTGGAAGTATAAATGATATTTTTCGTTTAATTCAAAACTTTTATTGCATGGAACGATTCTGAATACATTTTTTATTAGACCCATTGAACTGCAATAATAATAAAAATCTTTGGATAAACGGTATAGTTCTTCATTAAAAGGGTATTCGTCCACAATTTCCTGAAGAGAAGAAATTAATTCGGAAAAAGTTATTGAAACAAACTTAAAATTATAAATTCCAATTTTTTGATTTATAGATTTTATGGTAGTTTCATCAAAGGTAGAATCACTTATGTGAATTAATATATTTGTTTCAGTTAAATTTTCGTTTTTGCAATAATTAATAAGTTTTTTTGTATTATCTAATCCTGAAATTTTAGTTTCGATAATGATTTTTGTTGCTTTTGTCTGAATATGTCCGTCGATAATCCCTCCTTCCTTTTGTGATTTTTGTTGTGTAAAAACAGGGATAACCTCATAATTGATATTTTCTGGAAGAACACTGTTTATAAATAATTCATAAATTTTTGGATTTATTCTATACAAGTTTGATAGAAGTAATAGAATATTATTTGTAATAGTATCTTCTCCTTTAGAGTAAATTTGAAATGGATTAATAAATCCCATAAAAAACCTCCTTATTTTTTTTAAGTTATATTCTTATTTTAGTTATACCTTTTTTTTTTTTTTTTTTGATTATATATTGATTAATTTATAGTTAACTTTATAAATTGTTGTATAATAATTTTAAATCTACAATTTTTAAAAAGCTAATATTTTTGACAACTTTTTACAAAGGTTGGGAAAAAAGATTATAAATATCCTCACAATTATAAAAATTACTATGCGGAACAGGTTTATATGAATGAGAAAATCAAGTTTTATGAATTTGGAGAGAATAAATTTGAGAGAGCGTCGAAGGAGTATTTTATTTAAATTATAATTACAAACGTCTGAACCAGGATGATGAAGAATCAAACCATATTCCATCTCAACTCCATTATTAACACCAGTTGCAGCCTAAGTGCTGCCAATTAGTGATCCTAAAGCAGAATTTGTATCATCAAGTTAAATTTAAAGTTATAAAATAAAAAACGAGAATTTCTATAGAATTTCTATTAAAATTATTATAAATTTATAATCGAAATAATAGTTTTTTAGTGTATACTCTTACTGAAATAAATCATAAAGAAAAGAGATGGTAAAGATGACATTGTTGAAAAAATCTATGTTAGTATTATCTGTAATGACATTAATTGGTGGAATGGGCTTTGCTGCAAAAGCTAGAACTACTAGAACTAGAAGAAAAGCAGTTGCTAAAAAGACAGTTGCCAAGAAAAAAGTTACGAAAAAAGCTGCAAAAAAAGTTCCTTCAGAATCTTACACTTGCGGTTCTGAAAGAATAACAGTTACTTATCCGACAACAAAAACTGCAAAAGTAACAACTAAAGAAGGAAAAGTTTATAACTTGAAAATAGCAGTTTCAGGTAGTGGATCAAGATATGTATCTAAAGGTGGAGATATTGAGTTCTTTAAAGGTGGAAAAGACGTTATTTACAGAGGAGCAAATAATATCGAAAAATCTTGTAAAAGAAGATAATAACCTTGAAAATTAAAAGAAAAACATAATTGACAGATCGAACAGAAACTTGTAAGATTTGAAAATTATGTTTTTTTATTAGGATTTATTTTAAAATAGATACAACATAAAAATTATGATTTTTAAAATATTTTGTCTTGAATTAATGAAGAGTGATTTGAAACATTGATAAAATTTTAAGATTAAAAAAATGGCGTACCTGTGAGGAATCGAACCCCAAGCCTTCTGATCCGAAGTCAGACGCTCTATCCAGTTGAGCTACAAGTACACAAAATAATGTTATCATATTTTTTTTAAATAGTCAACGAAAAAAGTTTGTAAATTTTGATAAATGTGGTAAAATTAAAGTGAATAGATAAAGTTATTTAATAAAAATTTGCAAAATAAAATTTTAGGAGGAAAATATTATGGATTTTATGAAAAAGTACGAATATTGGCTAAATTCAGATGCCATTGATGAAAAAGACAGGGAAGAATTGAAAAGCATTGCAGGGAATAAAAAAGAAATAGAAGATAGATTTTTCAAAGATTTGAGTTTTGGAACTGGTGGAATTAGAGGAGTTCGTGGAATTGGAACTAATAGAATGAATAAATATGTAATTAGAAAAGTAACTCAAGGACTTGCAAATTATATGCTAAGTTTTGATGAAAAAGCTGCAAAAGAAAAAGGAATTATAATTGCTCATGACTGTAGAATAGGTTCGAGAGAATATGCGCTAAATACTGCAAGAGTAATGGCTGCAAATGGAATTAAAGCATATATTTATGAAAGTTTACGTTCAACTCCTGAGTTGTCATTTGGTGTGAGATATAAAGGATGTATGTCAGGAATCGTTGTTACGGCTTCTCATAATCCAGCTGAATACAATGGATATAAAGTTTATTGGGATGATGGAGCACAAGTTGTTGACCCACATGCACCAGCAATTGTTGAAGAAGTAAATAAAATTTCTACATTGGAAGAAATAAAAGTTATTTCTGAAGAAGAAGGAAGAGAAAAAGGATTAATCATTCAGCTTGATCATAAAATTGATGATGACTATATAGCAGCAATTAAAAAACAAACTATACATACAGATATTCCAGGAAAAGAAGATTTCAAAATTGTTTACACTCCGCTTCATGGAACTGGTGGAAGACCAATGAAGAGAATTTTATCTGAATTTGGATACAATTTTGAAGTTGTAAAAGAACAAATTGAGCCAGATGGAAACTTTCCAACTGTAGTTTATGCAAACCCTGAAGAAGTGGCAGCATTCAAATTGGGAACAAAATTAGGGAATGAAATTGGAGCACAATTAATTTTGGCAAATGACCCAGATGCTGATAGAATTGGTATTGCGATAAGAGATGACAAAAACGAATGGTACTATCCAAATGGAAACCAAGTTGGATTGTTGTTATT
Organism: Leptotrichia sp. oral taxon 847; assembly: GCF_001553645.1. Lineage (NCBI taxonomy): Bacteria > Fusobacteriati > Fusobacteriota > Fusobacteriia > Fusobacteriales > Leptotrichiaceae > Leptotrichia > Leptotrichia sp. oral taxon 847. The sequence continues at coordinate 1,501,860 of NZ_CP014231.1, forward strand.
GCAATATTTATTGAATTACAAAAAAGATATTCCAGCTGATGCACAAGTTATTACAACAGTTGTTTCAACACCTATGATTGATGTTGTTGCACCTGCTAAAAATGTTGGAGTTATGAAAACATTGACTGGATTCAAATACATTGGACAAAAAATTAGACAATTTGAACACAAAGAATTGGAAGGATCATATTTATTTGGATTTGAAGAAAGCTACGGATATTTGATAGGAACTCATGCAAGAGATAAAGATGCACTAGTAACTTCAATGGTTATTTCTGAAATGGCAACTTATTACCATTCAAAAGGAACTTCTATTTACAAAGAATTACAAAAATTATATAAAGAATTTGGATATTACTTAGAAGGAATTAAATCAGTAATGTTAAAAGGTAAAGATGGAATTGAACAAATGGCAGCATTGATGTCTAACTTGAGAGAAAATGTTAAAGATGAATTGCTTGGTAAGAAAATTAAAATTAAAAGAGATTTCTTCTCACACAAAGAACATAACTTGGAAACTGGTGAAGAAAAAGAAATTAATTTACCAAAAGAAAATGTATTACAATTTGTTCTTGAAGACAATACATTTATTACAGCAAGACCATCTGGAACTGAACCCAAAATCAAATTCTATTTCAGTGTAAATGCAGATTCTAGCGAAAATGTCAAAGCTAAACTTGATAAAACAATGGAAGAATTTTCTAAATTTATTGGATTATAATTTTGAGTGATTTATAAAAAAATAATTGTAATATTTTGTTGAAATTTATTTTAAGAAAAAAATAAAGAAAGGATTTTATCATAATTACAGAAAAGTTATGCTCTGAAATCCTTTTTTTAAAATATGAAAATAAAAGGTAAAAAATGATTGAAAAAAATAATAAAAAAATTTCAGAAAAAAAAGATGCAGATGCAATATACATTCATATTCCATTTTGTGATAAAAAATGTGAATACTGTGATTTTTGCACATTTGTGAAAATGGAAAAAGAATACAAAAAATATACAGATTATTTGATTAAAGAGATTAGAATGTATCCAAAACTTAAATACGATACGATTTATTTTGGTGGTGGCACACCTTCTCTGTTGCCTGTCAAAATGATAAGTGAAATAATAAACGAACTTGATTGGTCTGAAAACGCTGAAATTACATTAGAATTAAATCCAACGGATATGACTTTTGAAAAATTGAAAAAACTTAACAAAATTGGAATAAATAGGTTAAGTATCGGAATTCAGAGTTTTCAGGATCATGTTTTAAAATTTATTGGAAGGCAGCATAGTTCTAAAGATGCAATAAATGTTTATAAAATGGCAAGAGAGGCAGGATTTTGTAATATTACAGTGGATTTGATGTTCGGAATTCCTAATCAAAGTATTAAGGACGTACAAAGGGATCTTAATATTTTGAAGGACTTAAAGCCTGAAAATGTGTCGATTTATTCGCTCATTTGGGAAGAAGGGACTGTCTTTTGGAGTAAATTGAAAAAGGGGATTTTGTCTGAAATTGATCAGGATCTGGAAGCTCTGATGTATGAAAAAATTATTGATTTTTTTGAGAAAAATGGATATTGTCAGTATGAAATTTCTAATTTTGCAAGAGTGGATGACAAAAATATTAAAATTGATAAAATAATGGATTTTGAAGACTTAAAAAATCTGCAAAAAAATGCGGGAAGGCATAATTTGAAATATTGGCGAAATCAGAAGTTTATTGGTGTTGGAATGAGTGCAGCTTCTTTTTTTAATAAAAATCGGCATAGTAATGTAAGGACTTTTAAGAAATATTATGAACTTTTGGATAATAAAAAATTGCCAATTGATGAAAAAACGGTTGAAAAAGTTGATAAAGTCGAATTTGAAAAATTGAAAAAAATATTGGGATTGAGGCTCACTAAAGAAGGAATAAATTATACCAAAAAAGATTCAAAAAAAATTGAAAAACTATTGAAAGATGGATTAGTTGAAGAATTTTTTTTAAAAAATTTTGAAAAAATAAATTATGAAAGCGGGAAAAAGGTCGATAAAGATTGTGAAAAAAGAATAAAATTGACAAAAAAAGGAATTTTTTTAGCGAATAATGTATTTGTTGAATTTATTTAAAAAAAAGGTTATAATAAGATAACTATAAATAATAAAAATTCTTTGATTTTTAAAATAGGAGCAAAAAATGGAAAAAAAAGAAATAAAACTTAATTGTGAAAAAATCAAAAAAAATTATGCTGAAATTTTGGAAGATATAAAGAAATACGCTTCAAATCCAGAAAAAGTAAAAATCTTGTTTGTCAGCAAATATCTTGATGTAGAAGAACATAAAAAAATTGTCAAAATGGGTTATAATTATTTTGGAGAAAACAGAGCGCAACTTTATCGAGATAAATTAAATGAAATAGGTAATAAAGGTATCAAATGGGATTTCATTGGAAGGTTGCAAAAAAATAAAATAAAGTATATAATAAATAGCGTAAATTTGATACATTCCATTGATTCATATGATTTACTTTCTGAAATTAACAAAAAGGCACTGGAAAATAAGAGAAATGTAAATGGATTGATACAAATAAATGTTTCAAGAGAAGAGTCAAAAACAGGAATTTATATCGAAGATTTTGAAAAAGATTATGAAAGATATTTTTCACAAAGTAATGTAAAAATAATGGGTTTTATGACAATGGCGCCATTTTCGGCAACACCTTACGAAATTGATGATTATTTTAAAAAGATGCAAGAATTAAAACAAAAATTTGAAAAAAAATATAATTATTTGACAGAACTTTCAATGGGAATGTCAAACGATTATAAAATTGCTCTAAAAAATGGTGCGACAATAATCAGAATAGGAAGCAAATTATTTGAATAGGAGGTTAGTATTTTGGGACTAAAACGAAAATTAATGGAATTTTTTGGGGATGACATTGAAGATGACGATGATGAATTTGAACAATCGCCGGCAGAAGAAAGTAAAGAAGTAGAAAATCAAAAAGTACAGTCGCAGCAATCAAAACCTAAACCAATCTTTAAAGAAGATAAACCCGTTGAAGAAAAAAAAGGTGGTATAGGTAGTATTTTTGGTGTAGGAAATAAAAAGGAGGAGAGTGCAAAAATGACAGCAACAACGGCATCAGCTACAAAAGTTAGTTATGTTTCAATAATCAGACCAAAAGTTTTTGAAGATTCAAGACTTATTGCAGACGCAATAAAAGAAAATAAAGTGGTAACTTTCAGCTTAGAATTTTTAGAATACGAAGTGGGACAAAGAGTGATAGATTTTGTAAGTGGAGCAGCATACGCTATGAACGCACATTTATCAAAAGTTACAGATAAAGTGTTAACTTCAATTCCAGTTGGAATAGATTATGAAGATATCGATGCTTCATTAGGTGATGATTCTAAAGATAGTAATTTTTTATAATTATAAATTTTGATTCAATTCATAAAAAAAGAATTATTTCTATTTTGCAATATTTTAGGAATAATTCTTTTTAATTTAAAGGAAGAATGAAATATTTTTTTAATTATTTTTAAATAGAGGTATCATTGCTGTACTCTGTAATTCAGCTAGCCTTTGTTACTTGTTTGTGCTAATAAAAAACTTACTTTCGATAGGGGTAATTTTGTTCAACACATAAAAAATTCCTAGACTGACGTGGGGGATCATAAGAGAAAATAGCGGGTAAAAAAATAATACTATTTCCCATTTAAAAAGCGAATATTTGTTTTAATTATTTAAAAATAAATATTAAGTTTAATCTGTTAAAAAGATTTATAATATATTCGTTATTCAAATGGGGTTTAGTATAAAAAGCTGTAATAAATGAGATGACATTGTGGAATAAGAATAAATTAAAAAAATATTTTATTTCATCTTAATTTAAAGATGGTTTAAAAATTTTAGGGGCAGATTTTTAATTTTAAATTTTTTAAGTTATTCTCGATTACAAGATGTTATTTTGTTTAGTATAGTTTTTTATTTTTTTACATAAGGGGAAAGGGCCGCCATTTCCCCTTATAATCCCCACGCTCGTCTAAGCATTTTTTTGAAGCAAAGCCGAAACTCACTTCGTTCAGACAGTCGTCTTTACTCCAAAAAAATCACGACACTTTTATATGATAGTAAAATTTAAACCGTCGGAGCATTTTTATGTGCTGACAAAACTGTCTGAGCACAATCAGTGCGAGTTTTTTGGCAGTGCATAAAAATGTCGAAGACTAGCCGGGGTGCAGGGGTGCGGCGATGAGCACTTCTGCTTAAAAAAGGAATAAAAAAACATTGTTATTTTAGTAACTTTCTGGATTGAATAAGAAACTTAAAATAGAAGTTTTTATTTCCCCTAAATATTTTACTCTGTCTTAATTTAAAAAAAATTTTAAAAAAAGAGAAAAATTTGTTATAATGTAAAAAGGGTAATTTAAATATTTTAATAAAAAAGTAGGAGATGTAAATATGAAAAAAATAAGTAAGAGAAAGATACTATTTATTGTAGGACTAATGGCTATGTCGGCAATTTCTTATGGGAAAGACGTATTTGCAAATTATAGTGTTAATTTTGGAAAAGTAAATTTAACTAAGGCTAGCGGCATCAGTCCTCAAGATGCTAAAAGAATTGATGGGACAACTTATCAGCTCGTTGGAAATGGGGAGTACAGAATTATGGAAGAAGGGGGAAGAAGACTTGTAGTCAATGTAAATAATGGTGTTTTGAACGGAAATTATACCGAATATTATGCAAATGGAAATAATTATACGACAGGGAAATATGTAAACGGGAAAAAAGAGGGAGAATGGCTAGTTTATTCAGAAAATGGGAAATTATGGAAAAGATATCAATATAGCAATGATGAATTGAATGGAAGATATTCTTCGTATTACGGAAAAACTGGAAATCAAGAAACAGTTGGACAGTATCAAAATGGGAAAATGACTGGAAATTGGACAGAATATTATGAAAATGGATCAAGAAAGTCGCAAGGAACTTATGTAAATGGTTACAGAAACGGACTTTTTACTGAATGGAACTCAAGTGGCTCAAAATCTTCGGAAATTAATTATCAAGATGATCAAATTAATGAACCTATGAAAGTTTACTATGAAAATGGAAATTTATTGTATGAAGCAAATTTAAATAATGGTGTTGGGACCCTAAAAGGTTATTATACAAATGGAGCAGTTGGATTTACTGGAAATCTTAATGGTCGAAGAAGAGTTGGAACATGGACTTACTATGATAAATCTGGGAATTCAAGAACTGTAAATCATTAAAAAGGGAAGAAAAATGTCATATTCAACAAATTTAAAAAGAGAAATATTAGGATCTGAAAACGAAAAGATAGAGATAATTTTTGCAGAATTATTCGGAATACTCGCTGCAAAAGGTGCAGTTTCTGAAAGTGGGATTTTTTTTAGCACGGAAAATGTTTCGTTTGCTAAAAGAGTTTACTCGAATTTAAGAAAAATTACAAAAATGGATATTCAGCTAAAATATATCATAAAAAAACGTCAGTTATCATCAAAAATATACAAAATAATATTAATTCCAACAAGACAAAATGAAAAAGAATATAAAAATTTTATAAAAAAATTATTTTCTTATAAAAACTGTAAAGCCAGAAATATTGAAGATGAAGAAAAAATTGCGGGAATAATCAGAGGTGCTTTCCTTAGTTGTGGTTATATAAAATCGCCTGAAAAAGCTTATGCACTGGACTTTTTTTTGGATAGCGACGAATTCTCTATTTACTTATATAATTTGTTTTGTGAAATGGGAAAAAAAATCTCAAAGACTGAAAAAAAAGACAAAAAAATTGTTTATTTGAGAAATTCGGAAGATATTTTGGACATTATTTTTTTGATAGGAGCGGTAAATGCTTTTTTTGAATTTGAAGAAGTTACAGTGAATAAGGAAATTCGTAATAAAATTAACAGAAATATGAACTGGGAAATTGCAAACGAGACAAAAAAAATATCAGCATCGGAAAAGCAAATAAAAATGATAAAATATATTGACAAAAAAATAGGTCTTTCTGAGTTATCGAATGTTCTACAAGAAACAGCAAAAGCAAGGCTTGAAAATGAGGAGCTCTCACTTCAGGAATTGGCAGATTTAATGGATATTTCAAAATCTGGAGTAAAAAATAGATTTAGAAGAATTGAAACGGTGTACAACGATTTATTAAACTATTAAAATTGGAGAAAAAATTGGAATTATTATCAATAATATATGAATTTTTAGTATTTTTACGAAATAAACTTTATGATTTGAATATTTTAAAATCTAAAAAAGTTGATGGGGTAAAAGTGATTTGTATTGGAAATATTGTTGCAGGAGGGACTGGAAAAACGCCAGCTGTACAGTATTTTGTAAAAGAGTATTTAAAAAAAAATATAAAAGTTGGGATTTTAAGTCGCGGTTATAAGGGTAAAAGGGAAAAAGATTTGCTCTTAGTGCGAGATGAGAAAAAAATTTTTTGTACTTCAAAAGAATCGGGAGACGAAGCATTTTTTCACGCTGAAAATTTTGAAATTCCAGTAGTTGTGTCAAGAGATAGATATAAAGGTGTCAAATTTTTAAAAGAAAATTGTGGTGTTAAAGTTGTCATTATGGACGACGGGTTTCAGCACAGAAAACTTTTGAAAGATAAAAATATTGTTTTAATTGATGCAACAAATCCTTTTGGAAATGAGAAATATCTGCCAAAGGGGAGACTTCGAGAGTCAGTGGATGCACTCAATCGTGCGGATGAAATAATTATTACTAAAAGTAATTATGTGGGAAAAAATGAAATTTTAAAAATTTTGGAGAAAATAAAAAAATATAGAAAAGAAATTTTTTTCGCTACCTTTGAAAGTGATTATTTGTACAAATTAAATTTTGAAAAAGACAAAAAATTTGGTAAAATAAATAGTGAAAGTAAAAAAAATGAAATTTCTAAAAATATTATAAAAAATAAAAATATTTTAATTTTTTCATCCATCGCAAATCCTGCGGTTTTTTACAAAACTATAAAAGATTTGGAACCCCAAAATTTGGATGAAATAAAATTTTCTGACCATCATTTATATAGTTTTGAAGATTTTGTAGAAATTCAAAAAAAAAGTAAAAATTATGACTTTGTCGTTACAACTGAAAAGGATGCAGTTAAAATTGAAAAAGAAATAGAAAATTTGTTAATTTTAAAAATGAAATTTGAGCTAAAAAGTCTTTAAAAATTTTAAAAAATAGAAAGATTAAAAGTTTAGAAAGTTAAAAAAGCTAAAAAATAAAAAATTTAAGAAATAAAAAAATAGAAAAGGACGATTTAGTACATTTAAAAAACGAAAGGAGAAAATTTTGGAGATAAAAAGTTTTTCACAATTTATTTTAGAACATAAAAATCATTTTGAAAAAAGGAAATATTTTGTTTTGGACAAAAACTTTAAGATTATTCGCAAAGAACCTTCATTTCTACTTGAACTAGCTTATATTTATTGTGAAAATGAAAAAAAAAATGAAAAAGTTCTGGAAAACATAAGAAGTGAATTTGAAAAAACATTTATGGAAAAGGGAAAAAATGTAAAAAGACTTTCCAAAGTTGAGATTAGAAAGTTGGAAGATAGTTTTGTACGAAGTCTTTTTAACAGGGAGAGCATTCATGCACTAAAACTTGGAAATGAATTATTTTACAAAAATAAAAAAAAATTTTTTGAAATTTTATACAATTTTTCACTTATTTCAGCTGACGAAAATAAATTTATAAAAACTTTTTTTGCAGAAAAAATGGTTGAAAAAATTGTTCTTGAGAATGGCGAAAAATATTCAAATGTAAGATTTTATGTGGAAGAAATATTAAAAAATATTTTGAATTATTTTACAAAATCTAAATTTTGCTTTTTGGATTTTGAATGTGAAAAAAATATAAAGTATTTTTTGGAAAATGAAGTAGATGCACTTTATAAAAAAATTTATGTGGAAAACTTTGATAAAATTGTGGAAAAATATAATATTCAAAATGTGAAAAAAATAAATTTTGAAAAAGATTACAGTTCTAAAAAATTATCAGAAAGTAAAAAAATATTATATAATTTTATTTAAAAACAAAAAATAAAAAAATAAAAAAGAAAGGAAAAAAGATGCTAGAAATGAGATATATCCGTGAAAATGCGGATAAAGTAAAAGAATTTTTAAAAAATAGAAAAAGTGATTTTGATTTGGATGCACTTTTAAAATATGATGAAGTGAGAAGAAATCTATTGCAAGAAGTGGAAATGTTAAAAAAGGAGAGAAATGAATCAAGTTCGTTAATCGGAAAATATAAAAAAGAGGGAAAAGATACGACTGAACTGCTTTCAAGAATGCAGGAAGTGAGCGCAAAAATAAAAGAATTGGACCAAAAATTGGCTGAAAATGATGAAAAACAACTTTTATTGAATTATACAATTCCAAATAAATTAAGTCCTGATACGCCAATTGGAAATGACGAAGATGACAATGTGGAAATAAGAAAATGGGGAACTCCACGAAAATTCGATTTTGAAATAAAATCTCACGATGAATTAGGAGTTAATCTTGGAATTTTGGATTTTGAAAGAGGTGCAAAATTGGGAGGTTCAAGATTTACAGTTTATAAAAATGCAGCTGCTAGACTTGAGAGAGCGTTAATTGCTTTTATGATTGATGTTCATACGCAAGAAGAAGATTTTGAAGAAATTTTTACGCCGCAGCTTGTAAAAAAAGAAATGATGGTTGGAACTGGACAGCTTCCCAAATTTGCCGAAGATGCTTATAAAATTGAAGGTGAAGAAATGTATTTGATTCCAACAGCAGAAGTAACTCTTACAAATTTACATAACGGGGAAATTTTAGATGAAGAAGAATTACCTAAGCATTACTGCGGATATACGGCTTGCTTTAGAAAAGAAGCTGGCTCAGGTGGGCGTGATTTAAAAGGACTGGTTCGTCAACATCAATTTAATAAGGTTGAAATGGTAAAAATTGTAAAACCTGAAACTTCTTATGATGAACTTGAAACAATGGTAAACAGTGCAGAAAAAATATTGCAAAAATTGGAGTTACCATATAGAGTGATTTCACTTTGCAGTGGAGATATAGGATTTAGTGCGGCAAAAACTTACGATTTGGAAGTTTGGGTACCAAGTCAAGATAAATACAGAGAAATATCATCTTGTTCAAATACTGAAGACTTTCAGGCAAGACGTGCTATGATAAAATATCGGGATAAAGAAACTAAAAAAAGTCATTTTGTACATACATTAAACGGTTCGGGACTTGCAGTGGGAAGAACATTACTTGCGATTATGGAAAATTATCAACAAGCTGATGGAAGTATAAAAATACCAGAAGTATTGGTGCCTTATATGGGTGGAATGACAGTTATTAAATAGAAAAAATTTCTTCGGGTTGTCATAAAAAGTGATTGAAATTGGCTTAATTACCAATTTTATCAAACAAATACTATAAACCGGATTTATTGAGTTGTAGAAATAATGATTAAGTGAAAAATGACTGTTTCCTATAAAATAAAAGTTAAAAGAAATATTTTTATTTGTTTGACTAAAATTCGTAAATTGAGTTAAAAAGGAGGAAAATCATGAAGCAAATTATATTCAATATTTTGAAATTTTTGGTAGTTATGATAATCTTTGGAGGAATCGTACTTTTTCTGGAATGGTATGGTTATTTACATCATAATGATTTTTTAGCTATGTTAAAAGGATATACTGTTGAAGGTCTTGATATTTCACATCATCAGGATAAAGTAAATTGGAATAGAGTACCTAAAAAGTATAAATTTATTGTATTGAAAGCAACAGAAGGTCAAAATTTTTTAGATTCAGATTTTTCATATAATTGGAATAATGCCAGAATAAATGGATTTACAGTGGGTGCATATCATTTTTTTACTATGACGAGTAGTGGAGAGGCTCAAGCGGACTTTTATATAAGTAAAGTTCCATATTCAAACAAAACTTTGCCACCAATTATAGATTTAGAGATTTCTACAAAAAAATATAAAAAAAATGAAGTTTTGACAGAGTTAAAAAAGATGGTACAAAAATTGGAAAATTATTATCAGAAAAAAGTGATTTTTTATGTAAATTACAAAACATATAATGGTTATATAAAAGGTGAATTTTTGCAAAATAAACTTTGGATAACGGATTACAAATACTATCCAAAAATAGCAGAAGACGGAAGATGGATAATTTGGCAGACTACTAAAAAGGGAAGAATTGAAGGAATTCCGGGGTACACTGATAAAAATGTATTAAAAAAAGGGCTTACGGTAGAGCAGCTAATAAAAGATAGTAGATTGGATTAGAAAATAAAAATTATTTTTATTTTAATTATTGATTTTTGTAAAAAAATTTGGTAACATATAAGTGGAAAATTAATTTATTAATTAAAATATTTAGGAGGCAAAAAAATGAAATATCATTTTAAAGATTTAGGGTTAGTAAACACTAAAGAAATGTTCGCTAAAGCAAACAAGGAAGGGTATGCAGTTCCAGCGTTTAACTTTAATAATATGGAACAATTACAAGGTATTATTGAAGCAGCTGTTGAAACTGGTTCTCCAGTAATCTTACAAGTTTCTACAGGAGCTAGAAAATACATTGGTAAAGAAATGTTGCCTTGGATTGCTAAAGCTGCGACAGCTTATGTTAAAGCAGCAGGATCTGATATTCCAGTAGCGTTGCACTTAGATCATGGTCCAAGTTTTGAAGAAGCTAAAGATTGTATTGAATATGGATTTTCTTCAGTAATGTATGATGGTTCTCACTATCCATACGACCAAAATGTTGCAGAAGCTAAAAAAGTTGCTGATTTCGCTCATCAACACGATGTAACAGTTGAAGCTGAATTAGGAGTTTTGGCTGGAGTTGAAGATGATGTAAAAGCAGCTGAACATATCTACACTCAACCCGATGAAGTTGAAGATTTCGTTTCAAAAACAGGAGTTGACTCACTTGCAATCGCAATTGGAACTTCTCATGGAGCTCATAAATTTAAACCAGGTGAAGATCCTAAATTAAGATTAGACATCTTAGCTGAAATTGAAAAAAGAATTCCTGGATTCCCAATCGTATTACACGGTTCTTCAGCAGTACCTCAACAATTCGTAAAAATGATTAAAGAATATGGTGGAGAATTAGCCGATGCAATTGGTATACCTGATTCAGAATTAAGAAAAGCTGCTAAATCAGCAGTAGCTAAAATTAACGTAGATACTGACGGAAGATTGGCATTTACTGCAGGAGTTAGAGAAGTGTTTGCTAAAAAACCTCAAGAATTTGACCCAAGAAAATATTTAGGACCAGCTAAAAACTATATCAGAGATTACTATAAAGATAAAATCAAAAATGTATTCGGATCTGATGGTGCTTACAAAGCAGGTTCTGCAAGATAATAATTTTAATTAAAAAAATTAAAAAATTAATTCAAAAAGGGAAAGTTAGTGTGATTTTTATTGATTATTTACTAGCTTTTCCGTATAAATCTGCATTAATATTTAAAAAATATATAAACCGTAGAAATTATGGAGGTAACTTGATAAATATATGTGGCTAGTAATCCACGCATATTTTTCAAGAAACCTGTACCGTAAGAAATGGAAAGTTCAGTCTTTAAAATGAGATGAAAATTTTTTTTTTCATCTTTTTTTTGTAAAATATTTAAAATTAATAAAAAAAATGAATAAGATAGAAATAAGATAGAAAATGGCATTAATATTAAACTGGATAATAACGAGGAGGAAAAATGAAAGTAAAAGGAGAAACAAAATATATATTTGTTACAGGTGGAGTTGTTTCTTCGCTTGGGAAAGGGATTGTTGCTTCATCGCTTGGAAGACTTTTGAAAGAGAGAGGGTACAAAGTTACAATACAAAAGTTTGATCCTTATTTGAATGTGGATCCAGGTACAATGAGTCCTTATCAGCACGGAGAAGTTTTTGTAACGGAAGATGGTGCAGAAACTGACTTGGATTTGGGACACTATGAAAGATTTATCAATGAAAATCTTACAAAGTATAACAATCTTACATCGGGAAAAATAATGTCAAGAATTATAACAAAGGAAAGAAAAGGGGAATTTTTGGGACGTACGGTTCAAACAGTTCCACATGTTACTGATGAAATTAAAAGTAATATCAAACTCGCTGGAGAAAAAACTGGTGCAGATTTTGTAATTACTGAAATTGGTGGGACAATTGGAGATATTGAAAGTGACCCTTTTATTGAAGCGATTAGACAGTGGAAAAGAGAAGTCGGGAGAGAAAATATTGCATATATTCACGTAACCTTGTTGCCTTATCTAAAAGCTGCTGGAGAACTTAAGACAAAACCTACTCAACATAGTGTAAAAACGCTGCAAGGACTGGGAGTAGCACCTGATGTGATAGTTGTGCGAAGTGAACATCCAGTAAATCAAAGTATCAAGAAAAAAATCTCAATATTCTGTGATATTGACGAAGAAGCTGTGATTGAATCGGAAGATGCCGAAAGTCTTTATGAAATTCCACTAACAATGGAAAAACTAGGGCTTGCTGATGTAATATGTAAACATTTTAATTTGGAAAATAAAAAGCCATCTCTAAAGGAATGGAGTGAAATGGTAAATAAATTTAAACATCCAAAAAAAACGTTGAAAGTTGCAGTTGTAGGAAAATATGTGGAATTGAAAGATGCTTATATAAGTATTCATGAGTCAATAGAACATGCTGGATTTAACCTTGATACAAAAGTTGAAATTGACTATTTCAAAGCGGGAGATTTTGATATCAGTGTACTTTCAAATTATGATGGGATCTTGGTTCCAGGAGGATTTGGTGATAGAGGAATTCAAGGTAAAATAGATGCGATACAATTTGCAAGAGAAAATAATATACCATTTTTGGGAATTTGTCTTGGAATGCAGATGGCGTGTGTGGAATTTGCAAGAAATGTACTTGGCTATAAAAATGCGACTTCGACAGAGTTTGATAAAAATACAAAGACCCCTGTAATTAGCCTTATGGAAGAGCAAGAAGGAATTGAGGATATGGGTGGAACGATGAGACTTGGATCTTATCCGTGTGTGTTAAAAGACGACAGTATTGCTGCAAAAGTTTATGGAAATACTGAAATTGCTGAAAGACATAGACATAGATATGAATTTAACAATGTATACCGAGAAGAATTTGAAAAAGCTGGAATGGATATTGTGGGATTATCACCAAATGGAAAGTATGTGGAAGTCGTAGAAATTAAAGACCATCCATATTTTGTGGCTTGTCAATATCATCCTGAGTTTAAAAGTAGACCGAATAGACCGCATCCGTTATTTACGGGATGGATAAAAGCTGCCATAAAAAAAAGTGAAGGAAAGTAGGGAAAAAATTATGGATATTCAAAAAATTAGAAAAAATGTGAAAAAGTATTTGGATGAAAAAAGATATGCTCATGTGGAAAGAGTGGTGAAATGTGCAAAGGAATTAGCAGAAATTTACAAGGTGGATACGAAAAGAGCAGAAGTTGCAGCTCTTCTTCACGATGTGGCAAAATTTTTTGAATTACCTCAAATGCTTGATTTAGTAAAAGGAAAGTATCCTGAAATTGAAAATAAGATTTTTAAGACAAATGCGGTTTTGCATGGATTTGCAGGGGCTGAATTTGTGAAAAAAAATTATGATTTATTTGAAGTAGACGATGAGGAAATCTTGGATGCAGTAAGATATCACACAATTGGCGCTGAAAATATGACAACTTTGTGCAAAATCATCTATCTTGCTGATGCAATTGAAGAAAAAAGGGATTGGGACGGCGTGGAAACAGCAAGAGAACTGGCAACAAAAGATTTGGATTTGGCAATAAAATTTGAAATTGATAAAAAATTGGAATATTTATTGGACAGAGATACAGTTATTCATCCAAATATTATTAAGTTGAGAAATTCTGTCTTGAAGTAAATGTTTTTTTAAAAACAGAAATAAAAGTTATTTGAAAATTTAATATTTTTAAATAACTTTTTTGTTATTTTTATTTAAGGAAATGGACCGCTATTTGTCATTATGTAAAAAATAAAAAAACTATATTGATTAAAATAATATCTTATAATAAAAAATAAATTAAAATAAAAATTTATCCCTAAAATTTTTATTCTATTGATAAATAAGTCAGAGTAAAATAGTTAGGGGTAAATAAAAAATCTTATTTTAAGTTTTTCATTCAATCCAGAAAGTTACTAAAATAATTTTTTCTTTTTTAAGCAGAAGTGCTCATCGCCGCACCCCTGCACCCCGGCTAGTCTTCGACATTTTTATGCACTGCCAAAAAACTCGCACTAATCGTGCTCAAACAGTTTTGTCAGCACATAAAAATGCTCCGACGGTTTAAATTTTACTACCATACAAAAGTGTCGTGATTTTTTTGGAGTAAAGACGTCTGTCTGAACGAAGTGAGTTTCGGCTTTGCTTCAAAAAAATGCTTAGACGAGCGTGGGGATTATAAGGGGAAATGGCGGTCCTTTCCCCTTATGTAAAAAATAAAAAAATAATATTAAACAAAATAACATCTTGTAATCAAGAATAACCTAAAAAATTTGAAATTAAAAAATCTGCCCCTAAAATTTTTAAACCATCTGATAAATAAAAAAATTTGCTTTTTTTATAAAGTTGTGATAATCTAGATGAATAAAAAGATAGAAAAGGGAGATAGTTATGAGTATAATTTTGACATTGATATTGCTTGGAATTATAATTTTAATTCACGAACTGGGGCATTTTTTGACAGCAAAATTTTTTAGAATGCCTGTCTTTGAATTTGCAATTGGGATGGGGCCTAAGGTTTTTTCACGGAAAAAAGGAGAAACTGTCTATTCAATACGGGCTTTGCCACTTGGAGGATTTGTCAATATTGGAGGAATGCAGCCAGAGGAGCTTGACTTTGAAAATTTAAAAAAAGAAAAAATCGATGAAATCGCCAAAAAATTAAAAGACGAAGAAGAGTTTAAAAATGTGGAATTTGATGATGAAAAATTTGTGGATGAAGTGGAAAAAAGGCTAAATTTGGTGCTGAAAGAAGAAAAGGAAAGACAAAGTTATATTTCTAAAAACGGATTTTATAAAAAATCTCCGTTTGCAAGATTTATCGTTCTAATTGCCGGGGTCGTAATGAATTTTGTTTCGGCAATAATTGCAATTTTTATAATGCTTTCAATAACAAATATGAAGCCTATGGTACTTACTAAAGCTGTAGTTGGAGTAGTTAGAAATGATTCAAAAGTTAGTGGAAAGTTAAAAATAAATGACAAAATTTTGGAAATTAATGGAAAAAAAATTCAAAACTGGAAAGAAATGACTGATGAAATTTCAAAAATTAGTAAAAATTATAAGAATGAAGATATTTCACTGAAAATATTGAGAAATAATAGAGAAATAACACAAAATGTAAAATTGACCTATTACAATGAAGCAAAATCAAATTTACTTGGAATACAAGTTTTACAAAAAAAACTGACTTTAGGTGAAAAATTCCATTCAACTTTTTATACATTTAAAGAGTATTTTAAAATGACGCTTGTCGGTGTAAAAATGCTAGTTACAGGAAAAGTTGCACTAAAAGATATGACAGGACCAGTAGGACTTCCTAAAATAGTGAATTTGGCTTATAGTAGTGGAGGCTTGTTAGCTCTGCTTGGAATATTTATTTTAATTTCAATAAATATCGGAATAATGAATCTACTTCCAATTCCAGCTCTTGACGGAGGAAGAATCCTATTCGTATTGCCAGAATTTATTGGAATAAAAATTAATAAAAAAATCGAGGAAAAAATACATATCATTGGAATGATATTTTTAATGATTTTAATGTTAATAATCGTATTTTTCGATATAACAAAGTATTTTTAGAAAATTTTTTTAACAAATCTTAGCAAGAAGCTCCCACTTATAGAAGTGGGAGTAGTTTACTAATAAGGTATCGTGATTTTTTTGAGTAAAAATGATTGTTTGAGCACGTTTAGTGCGAGTTTCGGCTTTTTTTCCAAAAAATACTTAAACGAGTGTGGGGATTATAAGGGAGAATGGCGGTCGTTCCCCCCTTGTATAAAAAATAAAAAAAGCTGTATTAAGCAAAGTAACAATTTGTAGCTGAGAAGAAATGTGAAAAATGAAAAATAAAAAAAATATTGACAAAAGGGGGAAAAAATTATATTATATTTATTATATATAAAATGACCTATTAGTCATTTTAGGTAAAAAAATATGATTTTAGGAGAAAAAAGTTGGCTAGAAATTGTGAAAAAAAGAAAAAAAGAGATAAAATTTTAGAAAAATCTTGGGAATTGTTTAGAGTAAATGGTTACGAGGAAACAAAAATTGAGAGAATAACAAAGGAAGTGGGAATTTCAAAAGGAAGTTTTTATACTTATTTTAAGACAAAAGAAGATGTCTTATTTTCAATTTTAGAAAAAATTGAAATTGAAATTGAAAATTTACTAAAAAAAATAAATGTTTCAAAAGAGCCTTCCAAAATTTTGTACGAATTTTTGGAACGAAGGATGGAGTTATTTTTAAAATATGTGCGAAATATGAAATTGGAAAATTTGTATATTATGAAATCAGGTCAAATTGATAAATTTAAAAATAGGATAAATGTTCTTTATACAACTTTTATCAAAGATAGTATTATGAAAAAATATGAAAATGAAAAAGTTTGGAACTCGGAAATTATTTCAAAATATATAAATTCTTCAATAGAAAGTTATTTTTTTCAAGAAATTTTTGAAAATAAAGGAATAGATGAAGATTTTGAAAATAGAAGCAAGAAGGCAATTAAAGAATTTACAAAATTTATAGATAGCGCATTAAGATAAGTTTACTAGGAGGAAAAATGAAAAAAAATAATTTGAGAATACTGGTGTCATTATTATTGTTTATTGCAATACCAGCTTTTGCAGAAAAAATCTCAATTCAGGACGCTGCCGAAATGGCAATTAAAAATAATAAAGATATTAAAATAGGGATGTTAAAAACCGAACAAAGCAAAATTGATGTAGATAAAGCATGGTCTAAAAAGTTTTTTACAGTGGGATATACAGCTGGTGCAAATACGTATTTAGATAAAAATTTTTCCAAAACAGGAGAAAAGTTTCAACATTATTTGACTTTGTCGCAACCAATTTACACAGGTGGAAAATTAACATTGGGCCATGAGATAAGTAAAGATAAATTGACGCTTTCACAGCTTAATTTGGACAAAGTGAGAAAAGATACAATTCTAGAGACAGTTAAAGCTTATATTGATGTCTATGATGCTATGAGCACATTAGAAGTTTTACAAAAATCTAAGGAAACATTAGATGAAAATTTGAAGACACAGCAGGAATTATATGATTTGAGAATGACGACAAAGCCTGAATTTACAGAGGCTCAAAGAAGTGTTGCCGACGTTGAGGCACAAATTGTGGAACAGGAGGGAAATATCGAAGTTTCAAAAGAATCACTTGGAATCTTGATAGGAGTAAAAGATAGCTCAAAAATTGAAATAGTGCCTTTTGGAGTGGATGAAAACTTTACTTCGACGATTAAATTGGACGAAGATTTGGCTAAACTAAAAACTGATAACACAGAATATAAGATTGCAATGAAGCAAAATGATATTAGCAGAAAAAATATAAAAGTAGAAGAAGCGGAGTTTAAACCTACTGTCAATGGAGTTGTAAATTATGGAACACTTCAAGGGCAAGATAGATTTGGAAATCTTTTTAGAACAAAAAACTTTTCAAGTTCTGCAGGAGTAAATTTTAGCTGGAATATATTTGATTGGGGCGAAAGAAAAAATAGTGTAAAATATGCAAGAAAATCTCAGGAAATTTCAGAAGTACAAGTGGACCAAACGCTCGATACAGTTACTGCAAATATGAGAAAAACTTATTTTCAGTTAAGATCGCTTGAAAAAAGTATAAAAGCATTGGAATTAGCGGTGCAAAAAGCTGAAGAAGCATATGAAATGGAAAAAGAAAGATATTCATATCGTCTTATTACAATGGAAAATTTATTACAATCAGAAACTAATTTAAGACAAGCTCGTGTAAATTACGCTCAGGCAAAATTAAATTATTATTATTTGGTATCAAAATACGGAGCATTTTTGGATTAATAATTTAGACTAGAAAAAATGTAGGAGGAGAAGATGAAAATAAATAAAAAAATAGTTATGGTAATGGCAATTTTAGCGATGTTTGCAATTTCGTGTGGAAAGAAAAAACCAAAAACGTCAAGTAATTCAAGACCAGTAAAAGTTCAAATGCTAGGTCAAAATGAAATTTCTCTGGGATATTCTGCAAGTGGAACGATAAAAGGGATTGAAGAAATACCATATACAGCAACTTCAAGTGGAGAAGTTGTGGCGATAAATGCACAAAATGGAGATTATGTGGGCGCAGGTCAAGTGATTGTCTCAATCGACAATCAGGCGGCCAGATCTGGAGTGAGATCGGCAACTTCAAATGTGAGAACAGCTGAATCAAATATAAGTTCGGCAAGAGCTGACATTAGTGCATCAGAAGGAAACATAAGCTCAGCCCAAGCTGCTGTCGAAGAAGCAAGAATAAATTTTAGAAAATATCAAATGTTATATGAAAAGAGACTAATAACAGAAACTGATTATTTACAGGCAAAAACACAATTAAGTGCAGCACAGGCTAAATTAAATTCAGCAAGAAGCAGTTACAATACGGCAGTAAATTCGCTGTCTGCCAGAAGAAACAGTTTAAATTCAGCACAAGCAGATCTTGATACAGCAAGGGACACAAATAGCAAATCAAGTATAAAAACAAAAGTTGCAGGAGTAATCGCCAATATGAATCTGGAAAGAAGCCAGCAAGTATCAAATGGACAGCAACTATTTACTTTGGTAAATGAAAGTGAAATGAAACTGGAAATCGGGGTTTCGGCTGACATAGTTCAAAAAATACAAATTGGTTCACCAGCAGTTGTAAAAATTGATGATTTGAAGGGAAAAGAAGTCGCAGGGATAGTTTATGAAGTATCGCAAACAGCTGATTCGGCAAGTAGACAATTCATTGTAAAAATAAAACTTCCAAATGAAAATAGAGAACTAAAAAGTGGAATGTATGCAAAAGCCAATATTTCAACAGGAGCTGAAAATGGGTTAGTAATTCCTAAAAAAGCCATTGTTGTAAGAGGAGTTCAACAGATTATTTATGTTGTGAGAAATGGAAAAGCAGTGTCGATCCCTATAAATATAACAAATCAAAATGAAACTTTTGCAGCGGTTACAGGACAAGGATTGGCTTCTGGAGAAGAATTGATCGTCGATGGACAAAATGTAGTACAAGAAAATGAAAAAGTCAGAATTGTCAGATAATTGTTTTTTAAATTTAGTGAAAGGAGCATGCGATTTTTAGTCGTGTGAAAAAAAATGACAGTAGCAGAATTTGCAACAAAAAGAGTTGTATCCACAACTATGATACTTATATTTATGATTTTTTCTGGTTGGGTGGCAATGACAGGTATGAAACAGGAAAGAATACCAGATTTTGATATACCGATAGTCGTTATTAACGCTACTTGGACGGGAGCAACAGCGGAGGACGTAAAAACACAAGTATCAAAAAAATTAGAAGATGCGGCATTAAATGTAGATGGAATTAAAAATATTACAACTTCATCTTCTTATGGTTCATCAGTAGTTACAATCGAATTTAACTACGGTGTAAACACGGATATTAAACAAGTCCAAGTTCAAACACAAATAGATAAAATTAAAGGTGATTTGCCTAATGATGATAACTTTAGTGATCCGGTAGTTTCAAAAATGGATGCGACAGGTAACTCAAATATGGCGCTAATGATAGGAATTACGGGTAAAAATCAGCCACTTATAACATCATTTGTGGAAGAAACATTACAACCAAGATTAAAAAGAAATAGAGGGATAGGAAATATCACGATAATGGGGAATGCGACAAGACAGATTAAAGTTTGGCTGGATCCAGCTAGATTAAAAGAATATAATTTGTCTTCAGCAGAAATCTACAGTAAAATAAAAGCAGCTAACTCGATTACACCAGCAGGTACGATTACAGATGGTTCAAAAGAATTTATTTTAAAAGTGGATGGAGAAATAAAAGAACTTTCTCAAATTCAAGATATAATTATTTCAAATAAAGACAATAAAACCGTAAGACTTGCCGATGTCGCCAAAGTGGAATACGGAACAGAAGATAAAAAGGCATATGTATCGTATAACGGAAAAGATATGGTCGCAGTTATGATTCAGAAAAGTAAAGATGGTAACTTAGTGGAAGTTGCAAACAGAGCAAAACAGACACTGAAAGAAGCAAAACCATTATTTCCATCTGGTTCAGATTATACAGTAATAGTTGATAACAGTGAACAAGTTAGTGAATCAATAAAAAATGTCGCAAGTTCAGGTATACAGGCAATTATAATTACGATTATAGTACTTTTCGTCTTCTTGAAAAATCTTAGAGCGTCGCTTGTTGTGGGAGCGTTAATACCAATTTCGGCAATGTTTACTTTCTTTTTGCTTGCAACACAAGGAGTAACTCTAAATATGGTTTCGTTAATGGGACTATCACTTGCAGTAGGTTCACTTGTAGATAATGGAGTTGTTACGTTAGACAACATATTTGATCACATTCAGATCAACAAAGAACCGGCAAATGTTGCAGCTGTTCGTGGTACAAATGAAGTAATACTGCCGATGATGGCTTCCACCGCAACTTCAGTTTGCGTGTTTTTACCGATTATATTGTTTGAAGGACTAGCAAAAGAAGTATTTAAGGGTATTGCATTATCAATGATGTTTGCACTGTCCACTTCAATAGTTGTTGCCATGCTGTTGGTTCCGATGGCTTCAAGTTTGTTTCTAGATGTAGAAAAAATCTCAGGAAATGCTGAAAAAGCTGTTAAATTCAACGCTTTTAGAGATAAATATAGAGAACTTGTAGGAAAAGTATTGGAAAACAGATGGAAAACTGTAATAGGAGTAATAATAGCGTTTGTGATAGTTGTATTTGGAATAGGAAAAACAGTAAAGACAACTTTTTTCCCTACAATAGATGACAATCAATACTCAGTGGTAGCTTCACTTGCAACAGGACTTGATTTAAGCGTGTCAGAGGATATTGCAAATAAGATGGAAGCGGTTGTAAAAGCGGATCCCGCTACTAAAGATGTCAATGTAATTGCTATGAAACAAGCAGCAATAGTTAATGTCGACGTTAAAAAAGATACGATGAAAGCGATGGCTCGTGTCAGAGATAAATTAAAAAATTTACCAAACGTTACACTTGCAGTAGTTCCTCAAAAATCAGGAGGACGTTCGGTACAAAAAGATTATTCGTTCCAAATTGAAGGGGAAGATCAGGAAGAATTGGAAAGAATAGCAAACGCTATGATGGCTGATATGAAAACGCAGTCATGGTTCAAAGATATAAAATCTTCGACAGAAGGTGGTTATCCACAAGCTAAATTAGAAGTTGACAGGGTTAAAGCTGAAAGTTATGGAATAAGTGTAACAGATATCACACAAATGCTTTATATGACAGTTGCTGGAGCTGCAAATCCAATTGACGTAACTCAGAGTACAGAAACATTGGATGTGGTCTTGGAATTAGAAAAAAGTCAAAAAAATTCATTGGATAAAATTATGAATTTAGAGATAAAAACTAATCAGGGGACTTTTGTTAGGTTAAGTGATATCGCAACAATGCAGTTTGAAGAAAGTGCTTCGTCAATTTCAACTGAAAATGGTTCAAGAATTGTAACAATTGGTGCAAACTTGGACAGTTCAAAAGGATTTAATGACGCTGCAGCATTTATTCAAAAATCATTCCAAAAAACAAACCCAGCAGTTGGATATAAAATTGGGACAGCAGGACAAGCTAAAAATCAAGCTGAAATGGGTGGACAGATTATGAAAGATTTGTTACTTGCGATTGCTTTAATTTATACGGTACTTGCAGTTCAGTTGGAATCATTTATCTTGCCGATTATGATTATGACAACATTGCCACTTTCAATGATTGGAGTAATTTTTGGACTAGCGATAACTAGAGTACAACTTAGTATGTTCGTTATGATTGGTATCTTGATGTTATTTGGTATGGCGGTTAATAATGCGATTGTAATGCTTGATTTCGTTGCAGGATTGCGGAAAAAAGGCTGGTCAATACATGATGCCTTAGTAGAAGCCTGTGGTTCGAGACTTCGACCAATACTTATGACAACACTTACAACGATATTAGGATGGCTTCCAATGGTATTTTCAAACAAGGGAAGTTCGGGATACTATCAAGGTATGGCGATTGCAGTAATGTTTGGACTTTCATTCTGTACGGTCTTGACATTGTTCTTTACACCAGTGTTGTATTCATTAGTTGAAGAAAGAAAAGAACAAAAACAAAAAGAAAGAGAAGAAAGAAGAAGACAGCAAAAAGCAGAAGAAAGAAAAGGATATGAAAGAAAATAAATAATTTATTATAAAAGATTACTAGGAAAGGACAATGCTATGAAAAGAGTGGAAGTATATTACGATTCATATTTTACTGAAAAACTAAAAGAAGAATTGAGAGAATACGGAATCGAACAATATTTTATAGTTCCAATAATTTATAGTTCTTGGAGTAAAAATTTTAAGCATTTTAATACGCATGTTTGGCCAGGAACTGACAGTATGCTTATTGCCTACATAGAAGACGAACAGGCAAAAGAAATTTTACGGCTTATAAAAATTATGAAAATAGATTTAGGAAAAGGTATTTCAATGGGAGCAGTGATGTTTCCAATAGAAGATATTATTTTATAAAGTAAAAAAATCAGCAGAGATGCTGGTTTTTTTACTGTTTAGAGTTAGGAATAACATAGAGAATAAAAAAATTTTTTATTTTTATTTAAATATTTTTAAATTTATGGTAAAATACTTTGTAATTAAAAAAAGCACAAATTATCTTATTCCTTATGTTATAGATGTTTTTGTGTTAATTGATAAATTTAGAAAGGATGTAAGGTTATGGAAAAAATATTGGAGTGCAAAAATTTGAGAAAATCGTATAAAGAAAATGTAGCACTGAATAGTATTAATTTATCCGTTAATAAAAACAAAATAATCGGATTACTTGGTCCGAACGGTAGCGGAAAAACGACATTTATTAAACTAGCTATGGGACTTTTGAAGCCGACTTCAGGGGAGATGTTAATTGACGGGTTGCCAATAGGCGTGGAAACTAAAAAAATAATATCGTATCTTCCTGACAGAGATTATTTGGACAAAAATCAGAACATTGATTCGTTGATTCAGCTTTTTGTGGATTTTTATCCAGATTTCAATGAAGCAACGGCAAAAGAAATGTTAAAAGATTTAAAGATAGATACAACTGCAAAATTTAAAGCGTTATCTAAAGGAAATCGTGAAAAAGTGCAACTTATCTTAGCGATGAGCAGAGAAGCAAAATTGTATTTACTGGATGAACCAATAGCGGGAGTCGATCCTGTTACAAGAGATTATATTTTAAATACGATAATAAAAACTTACAACAAAAATGCGACACTTATTATTTCAACGCATTTGATTAACGATGTGGAAAAAATTTTGGATGAAGTAATTTTTGTAAATAATGGAGATATTTTGTTGTATGATTCTATTGAAAATATAAAAAAAGCTCATAATGTCAGCATTGATGAATATTTTAGGGAGGTGTTTAAATAATGTTTAAATTGTTTAAATATGATTTTAGAGCGATTAGCAGACGGCTTGTACCGCTATATTTAGTGGCAATTGTAATTGGAGTGGTAAATCAAATATGTTCAACAGTTGTAATTCGTATGAGTAACCATATATCAGAAGGAAATGCAGTTTATGCCATATTTTATGTTTTAAAAATGGTATTTTCATTTTCGTTTTTTTTAATGATGTCATATGTTTCCATTCTAACAATTTTTATTTTGATAACGAATTTTAATAACTCAGTTTATGGAAATGAAGGATATTTGATAAATTCTTTACCGATAAGTTCAAAAGACTTAATTTTTGCAAAATATTTTAACTTTGTATTTTGGACTTTTGTTTCTGGAATACTTTACATAATTTTTTATATAATAGGAGTATCTAACAGCATTCTTGCAAGTGGTCAAAATGTAGATATTCCAAAGTCAGAGTTAGATTTTATGAAACAGCGAATTTTTAGTAGCCCGTATTTTCCTAAAATTGTAGGAATAATAATAATTGTTGTAATTTGCTTAATCTTATATCAGTTATTATGTTCATGGATTTTTATGATGTGTGTAACTTTTGCAAATTTGGTAAAATCAAATAAACTTATTATGGGGATAGTTACTTATGTCATAACAGGTGTAATAATTGGGATAATTTATCTTTCATTAATGATAAGTTTTTTTCTAAAAGTAGAGTCACTTGCTAGTAAAGGCAATGGTGATGTCGCTGTGGTTTTTGACTTGGTTAGAAATTATGGAATAATTTGTATTATTATTGAAATTCTTCTAAATATTGGAGTTTTCTTTCTTATAAACTATATTCATTCCAAAAAAATAGATTTGGAATAGAAAAAAAAGTTGTAATGTGCTATAATGATTGATAGTAGAAAGAATGGAAATATTTAAGAAAGGAAAGTTTGAAAATGGGAAACAGCAGAAAAATGATTAAAAAGTTGTCTATTATTATGATAGTTATATTTGCAATTGGAATGCTCGCAAGTGCAATATTATTTTTGAAAAATAATATTTTTGGACAAATGTCGAATAGAGAAGTTATTGCGACAGTTAATAAACAAAAAATTTATAAAGATCAGTTCGAGTCGTATAGACAGATGTTAAAAGAACAGCTTTTACAAATCAATCAGCAAAAAGCACAAATGGGAGTACCACAAGAAAATTTAAAAGATGTCCCAGATAGCGTAACGGATGAAATAATTTTACAAAATCTTATAAGTAAGGCGCTTTTAATTTCGGCAGCATCTGATTTTAAAATAAAAGTATCAAGTGGTGAAGTTAATAAACAAGTAAACAGTGAAATTAAAGGTGTAAAAAAGGAAGATCTTGCAAATGCGTTGGCAGCTCGTGGGTTTAGAAATCTGACTGAGTACAAAAATGCAGTAAAACAAGATAAGATTATGAAAAAATTACAGGAAAAAATGTTTGCAAAATATCAGCTTTCTGATGCGGATGTAAAAAAAGCATTTGACAGAGAACAGTACGCAGGGCTTGCTGGAAAAGACTACAATGAAATAAAAGTTAAATTGAAAGAAAGTTTACAGCAAGAAAGAAACGATTTACTGCTAACTTCTTATTTGACAAAATTAACTGAAAAAGCAAAAATTGAATTTCAAAATCCTGAAATAAAAAAAATATATAATGATTCCAGAGTGATTGTAGCAAGAAATGGTGAATACAAAATATTTAATAAAACAGTAAATGAGAGAATTTTAAGAACAATTTCAGAAACACAGGAAGGGTATTCTGACAAATTACTAGACGAAGTAAAAGCTAATTTGAAAGTGGAATTGGATAAATTAGTAAAAATTTCTGTAAAAGCAAAAGCTGCAGGAGTAAAACCTGATCCAGAGCTTGTGGGAGTTGCACAGTTGCAAGATTTGTCCAAAAGATATTACAATTCTTTGATTGACAATTTCAAAGCTGATGATGCAACATTAAAAGCTAGATTTGAGCAAAAAAAAGACAGTTACAGCATTAAAAACAGCGTTGGTGGTTATGTGATAGGTGATGAGTATCAGCCAAGTTCACAGGATTTGGAAAATGCTAAAAAGCAGGCACAGGAAATTATGAAAACTACAAATAAAGATAATTTTGCACAAAAAGCAAAAGAATTCTCAAAAGACCCTGGTTCAGCTGCTAATGGCGGAAGTTTGGGAGAAACAACTGACTTATCAGGACTTGTTCCAGAATTTGCAAATGCAGTGAAAAACGGAAAAGCGGGAGATATAACAGGGCCTATTCAAACGCAGTTTGGGTATCACATTATTTACATTGAATCAAAAGATGCAAATAATCCAAATGTTGCAAAAATTCGTCATATTTTAATTACACCAGCTATATCGGAAGCTACAAGACAAAAGGTTGCACAAAAAATTAATGACTTAAAAGCGCAAATCCAAAGCGGCAAAACTACTTGGGATCAAGTTGAAAAACAAGAAAAATTTAATTTTAGTGTAAAAGAAAGATTTAAAAAATTAGTAAAAGGTGAAACAGTTCCAGGAATTGGAAAAGATGATGAGTTAGTAAATAAAATATTTGCTTCCAAAGTAAATCAAATTATTGAAAAGAATAATCCGTCAATAGGCTATTTCTTAGTTGTAAAAACTTCAGAAATACCGTTTACACCTGCAACTTTTGAAAATTCAAAAGAAAGAGCAAGATTAGAATTAGCACATGAGTTTGCTGACAAGATTCTTGCGAGTATAAATTAATTTAATGAAAAGTACTGATAAAATAAATAGATTCAAGATTTTTATCTTGTCAAAAACATTTTTTACTTGATTAAAGTTAGTTTTTGTAGAAGGCAGGATAAATATAAAATTAGTAGTAAATAAAGAGTAAATTTTAGCCGATTTACTCTTTTTTTCTTAATTGAGAGTGTAGTACAACAATGTGTATGTGTAGAAAATAGAAAAATAGGAACTATCCGCTGTGTGAGTACAGAAATGAAATAATAAAAAACACGTTCCGCATAATAGAAAAGTTGTTCAAGCTTCTATTAATGAAAGGAACGTGTTTATATGAGTTTTTTATACTTCAACTAAAATCGAATGAAAATTCGTATAAATAACATTTCCAGGTTTGCTATTTTTTATTTTTTTCACAAATTTTCTCTGACAGTAATCAACTGTAACTTTGTCGCCTTTTTGCGCTTTGGAATGTTCACAGGCTAGTTTTGCGGCGTGAAAAATGACATCTTCACTTGGAATTCGATTTCCACAAAGGATAAGCACATGACTTCCAGGAATATCTTTTATATGAAGCCAAATGTCATTTGGTTCTCCTTTTGAAAAAGTAATCTCTTCATTTTCCTTATTATTTCTTCCAACAAAAATTTTAAAGCCGCTGTATTCAAATGATAGTAATTCCCTTTTTTTATGTTTATTGAGTTTAATTTTTTTTGTGTTATTGAAATTTGACATTTTTAGCTCCGATTCAATTTCCTCAATTCCAATAAAATCATTCTCTTTTTCAATAAACATCTTAATTTGTTCAAAATATTTAATTTCATCTTGAATATCAATAAGTCTTTCATTTAGTGCTATAAGCGTTCTTTTCCCTTTATTGTACTTGTTGTAGTAAAAATTTAAGTTATCTTTTGGTGAAAGAGTTGCATCAAGATTTATTGTAATTTCTTCATTTGCGTAAAAGTCAAAAACTGTGACTTTTTTCATTCCATATTTTAATTTGTGCATATTTGCAGCTAGAATATTTCCAATATTCTTGTATTTTTGATAATTCTCATTTTTTTTCAAATCGATATTTATATTTTTGTTTATTTTCTTAAATTTTTTAATTTGTGTGTCAACATATTTTAGCAAATTTTTTTTCTTTTCATTAAGCACATTTGAAGTAATCGTTGCTTTAAAATATTCGTTAAGACCTTCATTCAAAGTTTCATAATATTCATTTTCGTCAACTTTTTTTTCCTCAAATTCAGAAAATTCATTATAAGTAAAAACTTTTTGCATTTTTTTATTTTTTGAAATTTTATAAATCACAGGTTTATAATTTTCCAAATATTTTTTAAAAGTGTCATAATTACTTGCACATTGTACAGCAAACGGAATTCCAGCGCCTTCACATTTTTTTAGGAAATCCTCTGTTTTGAAAGGAAAATTTTCTTTCTCAAAATAAATTGGCGAAATTTTTTTTTCTTCAAATGGCAAAGTGTATTTTGCGCCAGTCATAATAACACGGTTTCCTATTTCAAGAGTTGTAAAATAAAGAGCAGATAAAATTTTATTTTGGCAAGTGAGAAAGACATTGCTTGCCTTTCCCATAATTTCCATAATGAGAGTATATTTTTCAATATCTCCAAACTGATTGAGCTTTTCAAAGTCAAAATATACAATTCTGTCAAAACTTTCCTGTCTTATATTTATTAAAATTGAATTTTGTAAATATTTTTTCAGAGATAATAAAAATTTTGACTGATAGTCAGTGTTCAAATCTTTTTCATTTTTCAAATAAAAAATTGTAGAATTGTCTTTCACTTGAAAAATTAAATTATTTTTCCCAAAAAAGAGTGAAAATGAATTTCTGTTATATTGAAAAATTTTTGTGATCTTATATCTTAAAATTTTTTCTTTAATTTCTTTAATCAAAAATGAAATTCCGATTCCGTCCAAATAAATCATATTATCTCCTTTCAATTATAATTTTAAAATAAATTTTTAATATAGCTCCAATTTGTATGGCAAATAATAAAGTGGTTTATTTTTGTTCGCAAGAGCTACATCATAAGCGTCAAACACTTTTTTAGTTTCAGGAATTTTTTCTTTTAGCTCAGTTGATAACTTGAATTTTTCAGAAACTCTTGAAGTTAGTGCTTGTAATTTTGTCATCAGATCTTCTTCCAAATAAATATTTTCAACTGCATAATTTCTTTTGTCAATTCCTAAATCTTTTGCCATAATCTTTATAACTTCATCAAGACTTGCAATTCCATCAACCAAATTTATATTTTTAGCTTCATCTCCCAGCCAAATTTTTCCCTGTGCATAATTTTCCAATACATTTTCATCAATTTTTCTGTTATTTGTAACTCGAGATTTAAACTCAGCATAAGTTTGTTGCATTGACTGAACAAGTTTTTGTTTTGATTCCTCAGACAACGGAGAAAAACTGTTATTAATATCAGAATATTTTCCTTTACTTATGCTGTTTGCTGAAATTCCAAGTTTACTTTGAGTGTTATATAATTTTGGAACCATTGAAACAACACCGATAGAACCTGTAATTGTTGCATTGTCGGCAAATACTTTTTTACCTGACATTGAGATATAATAACCACCTGACGCTGCCATATCAGACATTGAAACATAGACTGGAACATTTATTTTAGAAAGTTCCTGATAGATAACTTCTGAAGCCAAAGCCGAACCTCCGCCAGAATTTACACGAAGCACAATTCCCATCAAATTTTTAGTTTTCATCGCTTTTTCAAGTTTCTGAGTGATATTGTCAGGAGTGATCACACCTTGTGTAACGCCACTTGCATCGTACAAAATTGAACCTTCTGCATAAATCACAGCAATTGTCCCATTTGAGCCATTTCCAACTTTTGTATCTTTAACTTTTTTTTCATAGTAATCGTAAATATCTGAAACATTGTCCTCTTTAATATTTAACCTTTTCGTAAAGTCAGAAAAATGTTCCAATTTATCGACTAATTTTTTATCTCTTGCATCAAAAATTGATAGATTAGTATCAACACCGCTTACAATATCGTCATTTAAAGCATTTTTATCAATATTTCTATTTTTTGAAATATCAGTTACAAATTTTTGGTATCTATTTTCAAAAATTCTTGTAAGTTCCGATTTTAGTTCAGGCGACATCTGATTAGAAACGTAGTTTTCTCCATAAGATTTATAATTTCCGATTCTTACAACTTCCATATTTATTCCAAGTTTATCGAAAAGTCCTTTCATATAGATGTCAGAATAATTGTATCCTGTTAAATTAACATTAGCTGAAGCAGACGGAACTGCAATAATTTCATCAGCAATGGACGCCAGTTT